>JAEXMK010000009.1 GCA_023444445.1 Pseudomonadota bacterium
CGCGAGGTCGATGGCACATGGTCCACGGCCTATGGCACCTTCAACTTGAAATCGGCTCTGCAGCCGATTTTCCGTCGCACGGCGAGCGGCATGCTGGACATCGATTCCTTCGAAGGTCTGGTGCGACCCCACCGCAACGGCGAGCCGGTGACGCCGGGCGAATTCTTCTCGCTTGTGGCAGCAGAAGACATCGAAAACATCGACAGCATCCTGCGCACGATCCATATTCTCAATACTGGCAAACTCGACCGTTCCCGCGCCCGCATCTTCGTCAACTTCCATCCGGGCCTTTTCCAGACCCCGGCCAAAATGCGGCAGGAAGTGGAGCGCATGCGGCTGACCGCCCATGAGGCCGGCATGACGGCGGATCGCATCGTCTGCGAAATCTCGGAGAAAAAGGCCTCCGACACCCAGATGGTCGCCGACTTCGCATATCATATGCATGATATGGGTTTCCGCGTGGCACTCGACGATTACGGTGCCGGTGATTCTGACATAGAACGCGTGAAGCTCATCAAGCCGGACTATGTGAAATTCGAAGCGGGCTGGGTGCGGGATTTCATGCAGAATTCTGCCGGCGCCGCCCTTTTGCGCGTCATCGTCCGCCAGTTCCGCGAGGACGGAATAGAGCCGGTCTTCGAGGGGCTGGAAACCGGCTGGCAGGTCGATCTGTGCGAAGACCTCGGCGTCCTGCTGATGCAGGGTTATGTCCTGGCGAAGCCCGAACTCGCACCGACAAGTTTCGATACACGCTTCCCGGAGCTCGGCAGTGCAAATTTCGCCCCTTCAAGGGTGGAGAGAAACGCTGCGGCGCCGGCATTTTCCCGGGAGGACCGCGCTGCCGATCCGCATCCGCTGCGCCAGACCAGGACTTTCGGAAAACGTGGCCTTTGACGCCATTTGCGGCGAAATAGCCTCTACGGGCTGCCCTGCCACAATATGGCCGCAATAAATGCCGCGGAACGCCAGAATTCGGTCTCCAAGCCGTCCATTTCGAAGCCTCTTTTATCCTTTAAGAACAGGGACAAGAGGCAACAGCCATGTTTACCAACGATCGGACTTCCGTTGAAAGGTTAAGGGCGCAGAGAACGCTGTTTTCCCTCTGGATGGCCGTGGCGGCTTTTCTTGTCATCGTCACCATGGCCGCCGGCATCGCAACCTCGGCCAATGCGGCCACCGAGGCACTCGACACCATGCACACGTCAGCCATTCCGCAGGTGGCGGCCACCACCGGGGCTGGCCCTCACCTGCTGCTCATCCTTCTGTCAGCCGCTGCCTTTATCGGCCTTGGCGTTGGCGGCCTGACGCTGACCCGGCGCAGCCTGAAGGACGAGGCCCGGCGCTATAAATAACCCGCCGCCGCCTCGACTTGCGGCATCGGCACGTTGCTGCTAAAGCACCAGGGAAAGAGCCATCCGCAACTTTGGATCGGCATTTCAAAAAAATTCCCTGTTTGCCACGGCCGCGACTGAACGATCTTCCCGGCCCCTGCTGTGCTGGTGCCCATAATGACGCGTATTCAGGCCAATATGCTGCTTCTCCTCGCAGCAGCAATCTGGGGAGGCGGCTTTGTCGCGCAATCTTCCGCCATGGCCTCGATCGGCCCGTTCTGGTTCGTCGGCCTGCGTTTCGCCATCGCCGCAATCGCCGTATTGCCCTTCGCGCTCATGGAAACACGGTCGCTGAAATCGCCGCCGCGCCGCCGTGAGATCGGCAGTTTCGTCCTCGTAGGGTTAGCCTTGTTCGGCGGCGCCACCACGCAGCAGGTCGGCCTTCTGACCACGACCGTCACCAATTCCAGCTTCCTGACCGGGCTCTATGTCATCTTCGTGCCTGTCATCGCCGTCCTCCTTTACCGCCGTCACCCCCATTGGGTCGTCTGGCCCTGCGCGTTGATGATGCTCGGCGGCATATTCCTCCTTTCTGGCGGTGCGTTCGAAACGCTGACGAAAGGGGATATTCTTAGCATCATCTGTGCCTTCTTCTGGGCGATCCAGATTACGCTGGCGGGGCGCTTCGTCTCCGAAAGCGGGCGGCCACTGGCGCTCTCCTGCACCCAGTTCGCGGTTTGCTCCCTTCTTAGTTGCATGATCGGTGCCGTTTTCGAACCGATCAGCATGGCGGCCATCGAAGCGTCGATGGTGGAAATTCTCTACGTCGGCCTCGTCTCCTCCGGCCTCGCCTTCGTGTTGCAGGTCATTGCACAGCGCTATACGACTGCGCCGCAGGCGGCGATTTTCCTGTCGTCGGAAGCGCTCTTCGGCGCCCTGCTGGCCTCGATCTTCCTCAAGGAAACCATTTCCACCGCCGGCTATGTCGGTTGCCTGATCATATTCGTTGCGATCCTGATCGTCGAACTGGTGCCGGAACTGACGCGCAAGCGACAAAAACCCATGGCCGGAGCGGCCTGACGCGAACAGAACTTATTTTTCTGTTTTCCCAGAAAATTACCGCTGTGCGTCTAAATTTTTGCCGGGAAAGTCCGGCACGAACGGCAATTATTTCAGCAATTATCCCTTATGCGGAAAAAATATGCGGTTACCAGGCGTTATTCTACCGCAGGTTTTTTATCTGACAAAAAGCCCGTGAAAACTTTTGCTTGCCAATTTTCGATAAACGCAGCAATCTACTGCGGTTCGGGCAATTTGCGAGCATGGGAAGGCCTATAAATTTGCGCACCGGGGACGCTATAAACCTCGGGCGGCGGG
>JAEXMK010000015.1 GCA_023444445.1 Pseudomonadota bacterium
ACGTGATGAGCAAAATCGACCTTGATATTTCCAACCTGCCCGACACGACGGTGTCCGTGCGGGAGGTTTTCGGCATTGATACGGATCTGCGGGTTCCCGCCTATTCCCAGGGCGACGCCTATGTGCCGGACCTCGATCCCGACTATCTTTTCGACCGCGACACGACGCTCGCGATTCTTGCCGGTTTTGCTCACAACCGACGTGTCATGGTGTCCGGTTTCCACGGTACGGGTAAATCCACACATATCGAGCAGGTTGCTGCCCGCCTCAACTGGCCCTGCGTGCGCGTCAACCTCGACAGCCATGTCAGCCGTATCGACCTTGTCGGCAAGGATGCCATCGTTCTGAAGGACGGCAAGCAGGTCACCGAATTCAAGGACGGCATCCTGCCCTGGGCCTACCAGCACAATGTCGCGCTCGTCTTCGACGAATACGACGCCGGTCGCCCGGACGTGATGTTCGTGATCCAGCGCGTGCTGGAATCCTCCGGCCGCCTGACCCTGCTCGACCAGAGCCGCGTTATCCGTCCTCACCCGGCGTTCCGTATTTTCGCGACCGCCAACACGGTCGGCCTTGGTGATACGACCGGCCTTTACCACGGCACGCAGCAGATCAACCAGGCGCAGATGGACCGCTGGTCCATCGTCACCACGCTGAACTACCTGCCGCATGAGCAGGAAGTGAACATCATCGCCGCCAAGGTGAAGAGCCTCGACAACCCGAAGGGACGCGAAACCGTTTCCAAGATGGTGCGCGTGGCCGATCTTACCCGTTCGGCTTTCGTCAATGGCGACCTTTCCACAGTCATGAGCCCGCGTACCGTCATCACTTGGGCGGAAAATGCGGAGATCTTCGGCGATCTCGCCTTTGCCTTCCGCGTGACCTTCCTCAACAAGTGCGACGAGCTGGAGCGCACGCTGGTTGCCGAGCAATATCAGCGGGCCTTTGGCGTCGAGCTGAAGGAAAGCGCTGCGAACATCGTTCTCAGCGCCTGATCGTCCCCGGCTCGTCCGGAGACGATTTCGATGACTTGAAGACGCCGGCAGACCGCGCACATATCCTTGGGCGGTCTCCACGCGTCTGCAAATGACAGGAAAGACAATGGCAGCGCGCGGCGACAATTCCAGAGCAAAACCGGGTACGGCGGTCGATACGGAGCCGTTGCGTCAGGCGATTGCCGGATGTGTGCGATCCGTCGCTGGCGACGCCGAAGTCGAAGTCGTTTTCGCCAATGAACGGCCGGGTCTTGCCGGTGAGCGCATGCGCTTGCCGGAAATCTCCAAAAAGCCGACTGCGCAGGAAATTGCGATTACCCGTGGTCTCGGTGATTCCATGGCGCTGCGTCTTGCCTGCCATGATGCCGATACCCACGCCGTGATGTCGCCGCAGGGCGCTGAAGCGCGGCTGATCTTCGATGCTGTCGAACAGGCGCGCGTGGAATCGATCGGCGCGCTGCGCATGCCGGGCATGGCCTCCAACATCAAGGCTATGAACACGGAAAAATACGCCAAGGCCAATTTCGCCGGCATCACCAACAAGGACGATGCGCCGCTTGCCGAGGCTGTGGCGCTTCTGGTGCGCGAGAAGCTGACGGGTGAGAAGCCGCCGGAAAGCGCCGGCAAGGTTGTCGATCTATGGCGCGATTTCATCGAGGACAAAGCCGCCGGCGACCTCAAGGATCTTTCCAGCGTCATTACCGACCAGAAGGCGTTTTCGCGTCTGGTGCGCAAGATGCTGACCTCCATGCAGATGGCCGAAGATTTCGGCGACGAGGATAACGAGCCTGAGAGCCAGGAGGCGGAATCCAACGAGGACCAGCCGCGCACCAACGAGACCGAAGAAGAGCAGGTCGAGGAAGAAGCCGGCTCCGATGCGACGCCCGCCGACGAGAACGAGGCCTCGCAGGAGGAAATGGAAGAAGGCGAGATGGACGGCGCCGAGATGTCGGACGAAGAGATGTCCGATGATCTCGACGAGGATTCCGAAACGCCCGGCGAGACCCGCCGTCCCAACAGCCCCTTCGACGATTTCAACGAGAAGGTCGACTACCGTATCTTTACCGAGGAATTCGACGAGGAAATCCGCGCCGAGGAACTGTGCGACGAGGCCGAGCTTGATCGTCTGCGCGCCTTTCTCGACAAGCAGCTCGCCCATCTTCAGGGTGCCGTCGGACGACTGGCGAACCGGTTGCAGCGCCGCCTGATGGCGCAGCAGAACCGCTCCTGGGATTTCGATCTGGAAGAGGGTTATCTCGATCCGGCCCGCCTCGTCAGGCTTATTATAGATCCCATGCAGCCGCTTTCCTTCAAGAAGGAGCGCGACACCAAGTTCCGCGATACCGTGGTTTCGCTCGTTATCGACAATTCCGGTTCGATGCGCGGTCGTCCTATCACCGTGGCCGCTACCTGCGCCGATATTCTGGCGCGCACGCTGGAACGGTCGGGCGTGAAGGTGGAGATCCTCGGCTTCACCACCAAGGCCTGGAAGGGCGGGCAATCGCGCGAGCAATGGCTCGCCAACGGCAAGCCCGCTTCGCCGGGGCGCCTCAATGATTTGCGCCACATCATCTACAAGTCGGCGGATGCGCCGTGGCGGCGCTCGCGACGCAATCTTGGCCTGATGATGCGCGAGGGGCTGCTCAAGGAAAACATCGACGGCGAAGCGCTGATGTGGGCGCATAACCGTTTGATCGGCCGTCCCGAGCAGCGCAAGATCATGATGATGATCTCGGACGGTGCGCCGGTCGACGATTCGACCCTGTCGGTCAATCCGGGCAACTATCTGGAGCGGCATCTGCGCGCCGTGATCGAGCAGATCGAGACACGGTCGCCGGTGGAACTGCTGGCAATCGGTATCGGCCATGACGTGACGCGTTATTATCGCCGCGCCGTGACCATCGTGGATGCCGATGAACTGGCTGGCGCGATGACCGAACAGCTCGCGGCTCTCTTCGAGGATACGAGCAGCGCGTCCGGTTCGTCCCGCAGGGTTCGCCGTGCGGGATAAGCGAGGCCGGGTTTCCTCCGCTTGCAAGCCTCTTCCGGCCGCCATTCTGGCGGCCGCCTTGCTATTTCCGGCCTCTATCGGCGCTTCGACCATCGACGTGCCGGTGAGTGCGCGTCTCCTGTCCTCTTTCGAAGTCGGCACCAGCGAAAAACGTTTCGGCAAGCTGGAATTTGTCGGCGGCATGGTGATGAGCGCGCCGGAAAAACTGTTCGGAGCGATATCCTCCATCCGCTTTCGCCCCAATGGGGAGGATTTTATTGCGGTGCTGGATACTGGCCATTGGCTGACGGGCAGAGTGACCCGTGACGCTGTCGGGGCGCTGTCTGGCCTTGCGGAAGTCCGTATCACCCCGATGCTGGACATGAGTGGCCGCGAACCGCCGCGCAAGATGGAGATGGATGCCGAAGGGCTGGCGCTGCGCGCTGGCAGGGTTTTCGTCAGCTACGAGCAACGCCACAGGATCGATATCTATCCCGATCCGGGCTTTGCCACGTCAAAGCCACTTGGCCGTCTGCCGCATCTAATCCCAAATAACGAGTTGCGCCACAATGGCGGCATGGAGGCGCTTGCTGTATCGCCGACCGATTCGCCGCTCGCCGGTGCACTGGTCGTGGTGGCCGAAAAAAGCATCGATGCGGATGGCAATCTTCTTGCCGCCATATTGGAGGGCCCGCTCAAGGGCACATTTGCGGTTACCCATCACCCCTCATTCGATGTGACGGATGGCGCTTTCCTGCCAAACGGCGATCTGCTGCTTCTCGAGCGGCGCTTCAACTTTGCCGAAGGTGTGGGCATGCGCATCCGCCGCATCCGTGGGGCCGATATCCGGCCGGGCGCGGTGGTGGATGGCGAAATCCTCATGGAAGCCGGCATGGCTTACCAGATCGACAATATGGAAGGCATGGATGTAGTAAAGGGGCCGGATGGCTCCACGCGCCTCATCATCGTTTCCGATGACAATCATTCGTTTCTCCAGCGCAACCTGATGCTGGAATTTAAGCTGTTGGAATAAAAAGCCCGCTCGCGCGGGCTTCCAATCGGCTTTTCACAGCACTTTTGCAGGCGGCATCGGCTTCAGTGTGTTCATCAGCGCGCCGTAGGGCAGGAGCATGACGAGGCCGACGAGAACCTTCACCGAGAGATCACCCAGAGCCCAGGAAATCCACCGAGGGGCCTCCAGAGCGAAGACGCCGAGCACCGGCGCGTTCTCGATGGCGAAGGCATCGTTGGGGCCGACGAAGGAGAAGCTTGCGGCAAAGGCGATGGAAAAGAACAGCGCGGTATCCAGCACCGAACCCAGCATGGAGCCGGCAAGTGGCGCATGCCACCAGCGCTGACGGCGCAGGCGGTTGAACACCGAAATATCCAGCAGTTGGCCGATCAGATAGGCCGTGCCGGAAGCCACCGCGATGCGGGGAATGGATGTCCAGAAGGACAGAGTAACGCCAACGACGAAGCCGGCAAGCACCACGCGGCGCGCAACGGATGGGCCGAACTGGCGGTTGGTCAGGTCGGTAACAAGGAAGGCAACAGGGTAGGTGAAGGCGCCCCAGGTCAGAAGGTCGGCGAGATTGATGCCAAACAGCGAGCCGGAAAGCGGGTATTGTACCAGAATATTGGATGCGACGACGACGAGCGTCATCAGCAGAACATAGATAAGCGTAAAGCGAAGATAAGGCATTTTTTTATCCTGGGTGATGCCACCAGTTGGAGCCACACATCAGGCTTTTCGAAACACCTCAATCGATTTTCGGAAAGCCAGATGCAAGTGAAATCTAAAACAAACAAAAGGCTTGAGCGGCATAAGCCATTCAAGCCCTCTGAATATCAGATGATGTTGAAGCCGCTATTAAGCAGCTTCAGCCGTCTTCTTGGCGATCTGGCGGCGCAGGAGACGAGCGCGCATGCTCAGTTCGTTTTCGCCGGACTTCAGAAGGAAAGCATCGAGACCGCCACGGTGTTCAACCGAGCGCAGAGCGGCTGCGGAAACACGCAGGCGGAAGCGCTGGCCGAGAGCATCGGAGATCAACGTAACCTGGCAAAGGTTCGGAAGGAACCGGCGCTTGGTCTTGTTGTTGGCGTGGCTGACGTTGTTGCCCGTCTGGACGCCCTTGCCGGTCAATTCGCATACACGGGACATGGGTACACCTATTTCGTTTCGTCTGTTTCACCACT
>JAEXMK010000049.1 GCA_023444445.1 Pseudomonadota bacterium
GCGCGCGGCTTGATCAAGGATATATGCACGAAGCTGTCGGCGCGCGCTGTCACCTTTGCCTGCCTGATGCTCGCCGCTATGCCTTTCGTCGGTGTTTCTGCGACGGAAGCCGCCGCCGAGACGCGCAGCCTCAAACTGTATTACATCCACACACGCGAGAAGGCGGTCATCACCTTCAAGCGCAATGGAAAATACGACCAGAAGGGCCTGCAGGAGCTGAACCGATTCCTGCGCGACTGGCGTCGCAACCAGCCGACGCGCATGGACCCTCGACTTTTCGATCTCGTATGGGAAGTTTATCGCCGCAGTGGCGCAACCGATTACATCAACGTCGTGTCGGCTTTCCGCTCGCCTGAGACCAATGGCCTGCTGCGCACGCGCACCAAGGGTGTTGCGGAAAAAAGCCAGCATATGCTCGGCAAGGCCATGGATTTTTACATTCCCGGTGTGAAGCTTTCCACCCTGCGCGAAATCGGCATGCAGATGCAGATCGGTGGCGTTGGCTTCTATCCAACCTCCGGCTCTCCTTTCGTGCACATGGATGTCGGCGGCGTTCGCGCCTGGCCGCGCATGAGCCGTCAGGAACTCGTGCGCATCTTCCCGAAGGGTAATACGCTGCATCTTCCTGCCGATGGCAAGCCGCTTCCCGGTTACGAGCAGGCGCTTGCTGACTACAAGAAGCGCGTCAACTCCTCTTCCATTCAGGTTGCTTCCAGCGCCGGTGCCGGCCCTGCCTCTTCAGGCGGCGGCAAGCGCAAAACCCTGTTGCAAGCTCTCTTTGGCGGCGGCGATGAGGATGAAGATCCCGATAGCATCGCAACGCCGGAGCCCGCAGAACGCCCGGCTGTTGCTCGCCCGGCTCCGCAACAGGCGGCTCCCGAGCCTGAACCCACCATCGCCGTTGCTTCGGCGCAGCCCCTTCCCGGTGTGAACGACGCACCTTTGCCGACGGCGCGGCCCGCATTCGGTAACCAGCCGCCTGCCAATGCCGGCCTTGCGACCGCGCTTTATTCTCCGGCCCGCAATGCCGCGCAGGATGCCCTGCAGGCTGCCACCACGCCGACGCCGACCTCTGCTCCGGCAGAGCGCCAGCAATTTGCGGATCTGGCTGAAGTTTCCATTCCTGTGCCAACACTTCTTGGCCCGCGCGGCATGAAGGGTGATGCGGAAGGTTCGATCCTCACGGCTTCCGCTGATGGGGCTACACCAGCCGCAACCGGCGAACTCGCCTCTGTTCCAGTTCCAGCCAATCGCCCGGCCGTGGCTGAAGCCTTGCTTGCGGCTGCCAATGCCGATGCTGAAGGTGAAGACGATATGGCCGAGGCGCAACAGGATACGCTTTCGCCGACCGTGGTTGCCGCTCTAGAACAGAGCGGCCAGGCTGCCCGGTCACAGGTCCAGTCGGCCTCCATGCCGACGGCAGCTCCCTTCCCGGCTGCCGTCAACCACAAGGTTACCGTTGCGCCCGCCGAAACAGCCAAGGCCGCGCCGCAGCCCGGTTTTGGGGATGCTTTTGACCTCAAGCCTGCCGTCAATGGTGGCCTCAGCGCCGGTCTTCCCACCAAGGGTTCGCGCCCGAGCAAGCAGGATGCAGCCGTTTCCGAGCAGGCCATGGTCGGCGGCGGACGCCTGACGCAGGATCTTATTTCGGATTGGGCGCTGAACCAGAACAAGGGCACGACCGGGCGCTCGGTGAAGGCGCCGCGCGTTATCGCCAACCGCATGCTCAGCAACGAGATGTCGGCTTCCGCCACCTCGGCGAGCTTCAAGCCGGGTGCGGTGGCCATCGAATCCAGCCGTTTCAGCACGCCGGTGAAGATGCACTGAACCAGTTTATCTGACGGCTGAAAGGCCAATAAAAAACCCGCCGGAGACGGCGGGTTTTTTTCATGCGTATGTTGAGAGGCGTCAGACGCCGCTCTGGCCGTCAGAGCCGATATAGGCGATGCGCACCATGTTGGTTGCGCCGGGGGTGCCGAGCGGCACGCCAGCGGAAATGATGATGCGATCGCCCGGCTTGCCGAAACCTTCGGAAACAACGATGCGACACGCGCGGTTCACCATGTCGTCCAGGTCGCTGGCATCGCCGGTGACGACGCAGTGCAGGCCCCAGACGACCGAAAGGCGGCGTGCGGTCTGGATGATCGGCGAAAGCGCAATGATCGGAACCTGCGGCCGTTCACGCGCGGCGCGCAAGCCGGTCGTGCCCGAGGACGTGTAGGTGACGATTGCCGCAAGCTTCAGCGTTTCGGCGATCTGACGGGCGGCAAGCGAAATGGCGTCGGCGCCAGTTGCCTCCGGCTGGGGACGCTGTGCGTAGATGATGTTGGAGTAATAGGGGTCCTGTTCCACGGTGCTGGCAATGGAGGCCATGGTCGATACGGCTTCGATCGGATAATCGCCCGAAGCGGATTCAGCCGAGAGCATGATGGCATCGGCGCCCTCAAAGACGGCCGTCGCAACGTCCGACACTTCCGCACGGGTAGGAACCGGAGCCGTGATCATCGATTCCAGCATCTGGGTCGCGACGACAACGGGCTTGCCGGCGCGGCGGCAGGCTCGGGTCAGCTGCTTTTGGATGCCCGGAACAGATTCCAACGGCATTTCCACACCAAGATCGCCGCGCGCGACCATCAATGCATCAGAAAGCTCAATGATTTCCTCGATGCGCTCGATAGCCTGCGGCTTTTCGATCTTGGACATCAGGCCGACACGGCCACGCGAAATCTTGCGGACTTCGGCCAGGTCTTCCGGACGCTGAACGAAGGAAAGGGCGACCCAGTCCACTTCGTTGGTCTCGAGAACGGCATCGAGATCGACGCGGTCCTTGTCGGTCAGAACGCCGACACCCAGCAGCGTGTCGGGAAGGCTGATGCCCTTGCGATCGGAAATGCGGGTGCCGGAAACAACCGTGGTGACGATGCTCTTGCCGTCGCTCTTTTCAGCGCGCAGATGCAGTTTGCCGTCATCGATCAGCAGCCGGTGGCCGGGCTTGACCGCTTCGAGAATTTCAGGATGTGGCAGGAAAACGCGGGTGTTGTCGCCGGGGGTGTCGTTGTTATCAAGCGTAAAGGTCTGACCCGGCACCAGATCGACCTTGGTCTCGGCGAATTTTCCGACGCGCAGCTTGGGACCCTGCAGGTCGGCCAGAATGCCGATGGGACGGCCATTGCGGCTCTCGACGGAGCGAATACGCTGAATAAGCGTCCGCATCACGTCGTGGCTCGCATGGCTCATGTTGATGCGGAAGAGATCGGCGCCGGCCAGATGCAGCTTTTCGATCATTGCCTCTTCGGAAGAGGCCGGCCCGAGAGTTGCAAGAATTTTGACTTTGCGGTTACGCTTCATCAGTTTTGATTTCCCTGTGTGCCTGGCGTGTCGGAAAGCTGGACCATCCAGCTGCCCTGTCTGCCCGTGTCATATTCCTTGAAACCCATTCTCTGGAAGCTGCGGGCATAACAATCATCTACGCCGTTGATCTTGAACTCGTTTTCCGCCACGCACATGTTGACGTCACCGGTCCAGCGGCCGCCATGGGCGGCATCTTCGGCATAGAGATAATAATAACGTGACTGCAGCTCACCCTCGATCAGCGTTGCACAGGTCGAGGAGGGGACCTGCCACCAGCCTTCGCTGACCCAGCCATCCTTTGCGCGGTAGCCGATGGCGACCCCTACAAGGTTCTGCGTGCTGTTACACACGCGGAAATCCGCATGTGCAGGCGCTGCTATCATGAACGGGGTCAGAAACAATGCCGCTGCGGAAAAAAGACGGGCGATATGCCTGAAGTGGCGAGGAAGAGCGAGAGATGACTGAGTCACGGCTTCCATCCGGATTCCATGGTTATAATGAACACACTTCTTGGCGTGGCCGCCAAAGAAAGTCAACGCGAGTTTAATCGATTATATTGTTCGTGGGATCGTGAGTGCGGTAA
>JAEXMK010000061.1 GCA_023444445.1 Pseudomonadota bacterium
GATGAACGCGGAAGGACCGGCGGTATCTCGCCGCCGGTCGACCGTGATCATTTCAACAGGCGGACCGGTGTGGCGCCGGCCGCGATGGAGGGGCATCTTTCATGAAGTCTTTATTTAATGACCCTGCCGAGGCGATCTGCGGGGCGATTTTCATGGGGCTTGGCGTCTTTTTCGCCTTACAGTCCTATGGGCTGGAGATCGGAACCGCCTTTCGCATGGGGCCGGGCTATTTCCCGCTGGTTCTGGCAATCATCCTGATCCTGCTCGGCGGCGTCATCTTCCTGCGGTCTGCCCGCCCAGCCGGGGAAGGGATCGGAGCAATCGCATGGCGTGGAATATTTTTCATCCTGCCCGCGCCGATCTTCTTCGGTTTCACTGTCCGGGGTCTTGGCTTTGTGCCAGCGCTGTTTTTCAGCGCGCTCATCGCCTCCTTCGCCTCGCACAAGATGAGTCCCCTCATGGCGATCATTCTTTCCGCGGCTATCACGGTCTTTTCCGTCGCTGTTTTCAACTACGGTCTCGGCCTGCCGTTCCAGCGCTTCGGCCACTGGCTTAAATTTTGAGGTGCTGCGATGGATCTGCTCGATAATCTTGCTCTCGGTTTCGTCACCGCCTCATCGCTGGCAAACCTGTTCTTCTGCCTGATCGGCGTGCTGCTTGGTACTTTGATCGGCGTGCTGCCCGGCATCGGCGCAACGGCGACCATTGCCATGCTGCTGCCAATCACCTTTCAGCTCGAACCGGTCTCGTCGCTAATCATGCTCGCCGGCATTTATTACGGCGCGCAATATGGCGGCTCGACCACGGCCATCCTGATCAATATGCCCGGTGAATCGTCCTCAGCCGTCACCGCCATCGATGGCTATCAAATGGCACGCAAGGGCAAGGCGGGTGCCGCTCTCGCCATCGCCGCCATCGGCTCTTTCTTCGCCGGCACGGTATCCACCTTCCTAGTGGCGATCTTCGCACCACCCTTGACCGCGATCGCGCTGGAATTCGGCGCGGCCGAATATTTCTCGCTTATGGTCGTTGGTCTCGTCTCGTCCATCGCGCTAGCCCATGGCTCCATCGTCAAGGCTCTGGCCATGGTCGTGCTCGGCCTGCTGCTCGGGCTCGTCGGCACGGATATTTACAGCGGCACGCCGCGCTTCACCCTCGGCATCCGCGAATATGCCGATGGTCTTAACTTCGTGGCTGTTGCGGTCGGCGTTTTCGGTATCGCCGAAATCCTGCGCAATCTCGAAAACGAGCGGACCCGTTCGGTGCTGATCGCCAAGGTAAGCAGTCTGATGCCGTCGAAGGAGGATTTCAAGCGCATGATCGGACCGGTGCTGCGTGGCACCGCCATTGGTTCGGCGTTGGGCATACTGCCAGGCGGCGGGGCGATCCTTGCGGCGTTTGCCTCCTATACCGTGGAAAAACGCGTCTCCAAGAACCCGGAAGAATTCGGGCACGGCGCGGTGGCGGGTGTGGCCGGTCCGGAATCAGCCAACAATGCCGGCGCCCAGACCTCCTTCATTCCGCTGCTCACGCTTGGTATCCCGGCCAATCCGGTGATGGCGCTGATGATCGGGGCCATGATCATTCAGGGCATCGTGCCAGGTCCGAACGTGGCGACTGAACAGCCTGCGCTGTTCTGGGGCATCATCGCCTCCATGTGGATCGGCAACCTGATGCTCGTTATCCTCAACCTGCCACTGATCGGGCTGTGGGTGAAGCTGCTGACGGTGCCTTATTACGTGCTCTTCCCGATCATCATGGCCTTCTGCGCCATCGGGGTCTACAGCGTCAATTCCAACGTCTTCGATCTCTACGCCGTCGCCTTCTTCGGCTTCATTGGCTATGTGTTGGTGAAACTGCGCTGCGAGCCTGCCCCGCTGCTTCTGGGCTTCGTGCTTGGTCCGCTGCTGGAGGAGAACCTGCGGCGTGCCATGATCCTGTCACGTGGCGATCCATCGACTTTCGTGACCCGGCCGATCAGCGCCACCCTGCTTTTCATTGCGCTCGCCGTGCTGATCGTCGTCTTCCTGCCCAGCGTGAAGAAGAAACGCGAAGAGGTTTTCGTAGAAGAAGACTGAGCGATATCAAACTTTAGATACCGGCGATGGTGACATCGCCGGTTTTTTATGCCGGGATCGACGCAACGAATTCGCTTCACGAAAGTGACATATGGTTGACTCACACACTTTTAAGCCCAAGGAAGTGCGGGAAAGAGAGGTCACCATGACGTCGGAAACCGAAAATCGGATCATTGCGCTGGAGGAGACGGTCGCCCATCAGGTGAAGGTGATAGAGGAGCTGTCCGACCAGCTGGCGGAGCAGTGGAAGGTTGTTGAACAGACCCGCGCCAAGCTCGACCGCCTGACGGAGCGGTTCCTGAGCCTTGAGGAGCAATCGCTGGACGCGCCTGCCATCACAAGGCCGCCGCACTACTGACGGGAGCAGACGATGAAGAACGACACTACCAAACTTGCCGCCGAGATCGTCGATTTCTGGAAAGAGGCTGGCCCCGACAAATGGTTCGACAAGGATGCCGCCTTCGACAGTCATTTTCACGACCGTTTCCGTGATGCTCATTTCGCTGCCGCAAGGCGGGAACTGGATGGCTGGCTGGAAGGCGCGGAAAGCAGCCTTGCCTTGATGCTTTTGCTGGATCAGTTTCCGCGTAACTGCTTTCGCGATACGGCGCACATGTATGCGACCGATCCTCTGGCGCGGCTCCTGACCGATGAAGCCATCCGGCGCGGGCATGATCAGGCGGTGGGCGAGGATTTGCGGGTTTTCTTCTATCTTCCCTTTTCCCACGCGGAGGATCTGGCGGCGCAGCACCGGGCGTGCCGTCTCAATCAGCCGCTTGGTGGGCTTTATCTGCATCATGCCGAAGAACATCGCGAGATCATCGAGCGTTTTGGTCGCTTTCCCCATCGTAACGAGATCCTGTTGCGGGAAACGACCCAGGAGGAGCGGCAATATCTGGAAGAGGGCGGCTTTTCAGGCTGAACCCAAAACGAAAACGCCGCCAGTCCCCGAGGGATGGCGGCGTTTCTGAAGTCGGAGAGCGGCGGCAATCAGCCGTCGAAGAATTCCTTCATCCGGGCAAAGAAGCCCGTCGATTCCGGATTGTTCTCCTTGGAAGACAGCTGTTCGAATTCCTGCAACAGCTCGCGCTGGCGCTTGCTGAGCTTCTGCGGCGTTTCGATCTGGATCTGGATATAGAGATCGCCCGTCTGCGCTGAACGCAGTACCGGCATGCCCTTGCCCTTCAGGCGGAACTGCTTGCCCGGCTGGGTGCCTTCCGGAACCGTAACCCGCGATTTCGTACCATCCAGCGTCGTGACATCGAAAGTGCCGCCAAGCGCTGCCGTGGTCATCGAGATCGGCACGGTGCAATAGAGATCGGCTCCATCGCGCTGGAAGAACTCATGCGGACGCACGGACAGGAAGATATAGAGATCGCCCGCCGGACCGCCACGCATGCCGGCTTCGCCTTCGCCCTGCAGACGAATGCGGGTTCCGTCCTCGATACCCGATGGAATGTTGACAGAGAGCGAACGCTCTTCCGTCACGCGACCCTGACCGTGGCACTTGCCGCAAGGGTCTGAAATCGTCTGACCGCGACCATGGCAGGTAGGGCAGGTACGCTCCACCGAGAAGAAGCCCTGTGCGGCGCGCACGCGACCGGAACCCTGGCAGGTGGCGCAGGTCTTCGGCTGCGTGCCGGGTTTCGCGCCCGAGCCGGAACAGACGTCGCAGGTAATCGAGGTCGGAACCCTGATCTGCGCCGTCTTGCCGGTGAAGGCTTCTTCCAGCGTGATTTCCATGTTGTAGCGAAGATCGGCACCGCGCTCGCGTCCGCCCGAGGAACGGCGCGCACGGCCGCCACCCATCATCTCGCCGAAGATGTCTTCGAAAATATCCGAGAAGCCGCCATTGGCAAAACCGCCGCCGCCAAAGCCGCCACCGCCGCCCATGCCGCCATTTTCAAAAGCCGCGTGGCCGAAACGGTCATAGGCCGCGCGTTTCTGCGGGTCCTTCAACGTTTCGTATGCTTCGTTGATTTCTTTGAATTTCCGTTCGGAATCGGCATCATCAGGGTTTTTGTCCGGATGGTACTTCATCGCGAGTTTGCGGAAGGCGCTTTTCAGCTCTTTTTCGTCCGCAGTCTTGCTGACGCCGAGTGTTTCGTAAAAGTCTGCTTTCGCCATTCAGTTAACAAGCCCCGCAAATGGATTTCCGGCTGCACGCGGCAGCCGGATGTCTTGCATAAATTGTCAGGAGACGGAAAGTCGCGCGGTTATGCGGACTTCTTGTCGTCCTTGATTTCTTCGTAGTCGGCGTCGACAACGTCATCCTTGCCGCCTTCAGAAGCATCGCCGGCCTCGGCCTGCTGCGCTTCATAGATGGCCTGACCGAGCTTCATGGAGACTTCCATGAGGGTCTGGGTCTTCGCCTGGATGTCGTCGGCGTCAGGCTCGGAGGCCTCAACCGCGGTCTTCAGGCTGGCAATGGCGTCTTCGATCGCCTTGCGGTCGGTCTCGGAAACCTTGTCACCATATTCCTTCACCGACTTCTCGGTGGAGTGGATGAGGCTTTCGGCCTGGTTCTTGGCTTCTACGCCCGCACGACGCTTCTTGTCGGCCTCAGCATTGGCTTCGGCGTCCTTGACCATCTTTTCGATGTCGGCGTCAGAAAGACCACCGGAGGCCTGGATGCGGATCTGCTGCTCCTTGCCGGTGCCCTTGTCCTTGGCCGAAACCTGCACAATGCCGTTGGCGTCGATATCGAAGGTGACTTCGATCTGCGGAACGCCACGTGGTGCTGGCGGAAGACCAACGAGATCGAACTGACCAAGCAGTTTGTTGTCCTGCGCCATTTCGCGCTCACCCTGCGAAACGCGGATGGTCACGGCCGACTGGTTGTCTTCGGCGGTCGAGAAGGTCTGGCTCTTCTTCGTCGGGATCGTCGTGTTACGGTCGATCAGACGGGTGAAGACGCCACCCAGGGTTTCGATGCCGAGCGACAGCGGGGTCACGTCGAGCAGCAGAACGTCCTTGACGTCGCCCTGCAGAACGCCAGCCTGAATGGCGGCGCCCATGGCAACAACTTCATCAGGGTTCACGCCCTTATGCGGCTCCTTGCCGAACAGCTGCTTGACGACTTCCTGCACCTTGGGCATGCGGCTCATGCCACCGACGAGAACGACTTCATCGATCTCGGAAGCGGAGACGCCGGCATCCTTGAGCGCTGCCTTGCACGGCGCAACGGTGCGCTGCACGAGGTCGTCGACCAGGCTTTCGAACTTCGCACGGGTCAGCTTCAGCGTCAGGTGCTTTGGACCGGAGGCGTCAGCCGTGATGAACGGCAGGTTGATTTCGGTCTGCTGCGAGGACGACAGTTCGATCTTCGCCTTTTCGGCAGCTTCCTTCAGGCGCTGCAGGGCAAGCTTGTCGTTCTTCAGGTCGATGCCCTGATCCTTCTTGAATTCACCGGCCAGATATTCGACCAGACGCATGTCGAAGTCTTCACCGCCAAGGAAGGTATCGCCGTTGGTGGACTTCACTTCGAAAACGCCATCGCCGATTTCCAGAACGGAAATATCGAAGGTACCGCCGCCAAGGTCGTAAACGGCGATCGTCTTGCCGTCCTTCTTGTCGAGGCCATAAGCGAGTGCGGCAGCTGTCGGCTCGTTGATGATACGCAGAACATCAAGACCGGCGATGCGGCCGGCATCCTTGGTTGCCTGGCGCTGTGCGTCGTTGAAGTAGGCCGGAACAGTGATGACGGCCTTCTCGACCTTTTCACCGAGATAGGCTTCAGCCGTTTCCTTCATCTTCTGAAGGATCATCGCGGAAATCTGCGAAGGGGAATAATTCTTGTCCTGTGCCTTCACCCAGGCGTCGCCATTGTCGCCCTTGACGATTTCGAAGGGAACAAGGGCCTTGTCCTTTTCAACGGTCGGGTCTTCGTACCGACGACCGATCAGGCGCTTGACCGCAAACAGGGTGTTGGTCGGGTTGGTGACAGCCTGGCGCTTGGCCGGCTGACCGACAAGGCGTTCGCCATCGTCGGAAAATGCCACCATGGACGGCGTGGTGCGTGCACCTTCCGCGTTTTCAATTACTTTCGTGTCCTTGCCGTCCATCACTGCGACGCAGGAATTGGTCGTGCCAAGGTCGATACCGATTACTTTTGCCATGCTCTTCTCTCCTTGAAGCGAGCTGCCGG
>JAEXMK010000067.1 GCA_023444445.1 Pseudomonadota bacterium
TACACCAACGACACTGATCCACAGCGTGGCATTTGTGTGCCCAAAAACACCACGAAAGCAACACCTCTTTTGCACGCGGTTTCCGTGACATATCGAGCGTTTACGTTATCGAACCCCGCAAGACGGGTAGGTGTGTTTTTGCGTGCACGGCTGGACCAGTGCGGAGTCACCTGACGGTTCCCCCGTCTCATCAGGGCCTGACCGACCCAACCCCGGCATCCCCGGGTATGTAACAGGGAGTTTTTAGAACGAATGACGACCCAGCAGAAGAAATCTCCAGCACATCACGGCTTTAAAACCGGTGAAGCGATTGTGTATCCCGCTCATGGTGTCGGTACCATTTCTGCCATCGAGGAACAAGAAGTCGCCGGCATGAAGCTCGAGCTTTTTGTCATTGATTTCGAAAAAGACAAGATGCGTCTTAAAGTTCCCGTCGCTAAAGCCGTCAGCATCGGCATGCGCAAGCTTTCCGAAGGCGATTTTGTCGAGCGGGCGCTGAAAGTGGTGCAGGGCAAGGCACGCGTGAAGCGGACCATGTGGTCTCGCCGTGCGCAGGAATATGATGCGAAGATCAATTCCGGCGATCTCATCGCGATTGCGGAAGTTGTGCGCGATCTCTACCGTGCGGAAAACCAGCCGGAGCAGTCCTATTCCGAGCGTCAGCTTTATGAAGCTGCTCTCGATCGCATGGCGCGCGAAATCGCCGCTGTGAACAAGATGTCGGAAACCGAGGCTGTTCGCCTGGTGGAAGTCAACCTTGCCAAAGGCCCCAAGCGTGGCAAGGCTGTCGAAGAAGACGATTCTCAGGATGAAGCCGCTTAATAGCGGCCTTTTCCTTCTAAAAAAACCCGCCTTGATGGCGGGTTTTTTGTTGCCTGATTGGCTGTATTGTCCATCACAGAATACGGATTTTCGTACCCTTGCTAATATGGGGCAGGATGCGCCTCATGTCGCGGGGGTGGACCGCAACGCATCCTGCGGTTGGCTCATATCCCGGCCGGATCAAATGCATGAAGATCGCCGAGCCGCGGTTGCGGCTTCTCGAGGTGATATTCCAGTCCAGCACCAGACAGACGTCATAGAGGCCGTCCTTGCGCATCATTTCTTCATGACTTGGTGTAAAGGGCGCCTTGACCAGCCTATTGTAATTGGGATTGCGAGGGTCGTCGCACCACAGCATGGACTTCAGCGTTCGTTGCATCGGCAACGCCGTCGCAATGGCGGAAATGCGATCGCCGCGATAAAATCCTTGCAGCAGGCGGGTGACGGAAATCGGTGATTTACCGTCTCCCTCGCGTTTCAGCACGGTGCGGCCATGACGCCCAATGGCGGCGGGAAAGGTGAGATGCCCAAGTTGCACGATCGCGCGGCTGATTTTCATGGGAGCCGGCCGAACCATGAGTGTCGATACGCGTTTACGTTGTTCCGTGGGGCGTTTGCTCATGTTTTTCACGAGATTTTGCTTTGCAGGTTATTTAACGTGAAGTCATAGCACTTCATCATATGATGGCAATGGGTTGACCTTTTACCGGCAAATCGCTGAATTGGCTGACGATTAAAGTAAGAAAGGCTGAGAATCCGAATGACGGCTCGCACTATCCTTCTGGTGGACGATGACGACGATCTTCGGGAGACGCTGACCGAGCAATTGTCTCCCTATGAGGAATTCTCGCTCTTGAGCGGTGCGAATGCCGCGCAGGCGATGCAGACTGCCAAAACCGCTCAGGTCGATCTTCTGATCATGGATGTAGGCCTGCCGGACATGGATGGCCGTGAAGCGGTTAAGCTGTTGCGCAAGGGCGGCTTCAAGGCGCCGATCATTATGCTGACCGGGCACGACACCGATTCCGATACGATCCTTGGGCTCGAAGCCGGGGCCAATGATTATGTGACGAAACCTTTCCGTTTCGCGGTGCTTCTTGCGCGCATCCGGGCGCAGCTGCGCCAGTATGAACAGAGCGAGGACGCGGTTTTCACCGTTGGTCCTTACCAGTTCAAGCCCAGCCAGAAGTTGCTGACAACGGAAGACGGCAAGAAAATCCGTCTGACGGAAAAGGAAGCGGCGATCATTCGTTATCTCTACCGTGCTGGCAGCACGGTGGTAACGCGCGACGTTTTGCTCGAAGAGGTCTGGGGTTACAATTCCGGTGTGACGACGCATACGCTCGAAACGCATGTCTATCGCCTGCGCCAGAAGATTGAACGGGATCCGTCAAATGCCGAAATCCTGGTGACCGAGAACGGTGGTTACAAGATCGTTCCCTGAGCCACTTGTTGTCTATGTCGTTTGATAGGTCGCGCCGCGTGTCGACAAGGATGCGCGGCGTTCTAACATCTTGTATTTTGAGTACCGATATTGGAAAACCGCTATTGTGATGCAGGCGGTTTTCCGGAGTAGTGATCGACATGGCCTTGACGGACGATATAATTCTGCTGGGGCAAGTGCCGTTGTTCGCAGGTTTCAGCGACGATCAGCTGCGGCTTATCGCCTTTGGTGCTGAACGTCGCCGCGTGTCGGCCGGGCAGACATTGTTCCGGGAACATTCGCCGGCCGAATGCGCCTTTGCCGTGACATCGGGTCATTTTGAACTGTTTACTGCCGGGCGGGATGGCAAACCCCTGTTGCAGGCGACGCCCGGCAAGGGCGCTCTGCTTTCGGAGCTGGCGCTTTTCACTCTCTGTGAAAGGAAGTTTACCGCCGTCGCTGCTGAAGATTCCGAAGTCATCCGGATAACACGTATCCTCTTTCACCGGCTGGTGGAGGAGTTTCCGGAGGTTGCCGAGATCGTATCGGCGCGCATTCGTGACAATATTGCGTCGCTGGCGGCGGGTGCCGCCCGTTTGCAGAACCGCTTCGTCTGACGCCAGCGCCGTTATTCAGAAGCGAAAATGAGCCGTGACGGGGACGTGGTCCGACGGCCGGTTCCAGCCGCGGGCTTCACGCAATATCTCGATTTTTTCAAGCGAGGAACCGAGATCCTGCGAGGACCATATATGATCGAGACGGCGGCCGCGATCAGCCGCTTCCCAATCCTTGGCGCGGTAGCTCCACCAGGTATAGATCTTTTCCGTCTCCGGCACGTTCAGGCGCATCAGATCGAGCCAGTTGCCCTGCTTCATGATATCAAGCATGCCCTCGGTTTCGACAGGCGTATGGCTGACGATCTTCAGAAGCTGCTTGTGAGACCAGACGTCATTTTCGAGCGGTGCGATGTTGAGATCGCCGACGAGAATGGACGATGTGCCAGGCACGCCATCGGCGCGCAGCGCCTTCATTTCCTCGATGAAATCGAGCTTGTGGCCGAATTTCGGGTTGATCGATCGATCCGGCTCGTCGCCGCCGGCTGGCACGTAGAAATTATGCAGCCGCACGCGGCGCGATCCGACCTGGAAAATCGCGGAGATATGCCGTGCATCGCCGATGCCACAATAATCCTGCCGGTGATCTTCGATCAGTGGGATTTTCGAAGCGATCGCCACACCGTGATAGCCCTTCTGGCCATGGATGATGACGTGTTCGTAACCGAGTGCCTTCAGCGGCTTCATCGGAAACTCGCCATTCGGGCACTTCGTCTCCTGCAGGCAGAGGATGTCAGGCTTGTAACGCACCAGAAACTGCTCGACGATCGGCATTCTGAGCCTGACCGAGTTGATGTTCCAGGTGGTTATCGAAAACGACATGCATGTGCTCCGCTTTTGCCGCCACGAACCGCATGGCCGTGACATGTTTCCGGGGCGCAGGCTTATAACATCGCAACGAAAACGGGAACGTATTTTAGCGGCAAAATGAAAAAGGCGACCTGAGAGCCGCCTTTCGAAGAGCTTGCAGGGGCGAGGAACGTCAGCCGCCTTTGCGCACTTCCTCATAATTGATGTTGAAGACCCGCTCATCAAGGTTCACGCCGGTCTGGACGTTGAAAATCATGACCGTCGTATCCTTGTTCTGGGCGTCGGTCGTGGTCCATTGCCTCAGATCGAAGGTCTTTGGATCGAACATCAGCGTAATGGTGGAGTCGCCAAAAACGCTCTTGTCACCCAGCACGATGGTGGTCAGGTCCGATTCTTCCTTCACGTTCCGGACCTTCTGGTTGCTGAGATCGATCTTGTCGGAGAGAAGCAGGCTGAGCGGGGTCTTTGATAGCGGATAAAGATCCCATGTCTTCAGTTTCATGTTGCCGATGACGACATTCCGGCCATCGGAGATGACGCGCATGGGCGAGGGATCTTCATAATTGAAGCGAAGCTTGCCCGGCCGTTCAATGTAAAATTTGCCACCGGTTTGTTCGCCGCGCGGGCCGAACTGCACGAATTCACCCATCATGGTTTTGACCGAAGAGAAGTGATTGGCGATTTTCTGCGCCGTCGCGGTATTACTGGCCGCCTGGGCAAATGCGTCGAGCGGCGAAAGGCCGGCGATAACCGCAGCCATGGAAAACGCCGTCAGCACGCCACGTCGCGTCATGCCGTTTTGTGTGGCGTTTGCGGTGGCCGTGTCGCCGGTGGTGAGGTCGTTCATTCTATTCTCCTTCATCGCAGCGATTGTCCGCATAAAAGGCGGCGGCTTCATGACGTTGAAAGCGTGTAATAACGCTTCTTCGCCCCGCTTGGTTGCGGACTTACCGCTCGATGATATCTGCTTCTGTCGGTACGAGGATTTCGCGTTTTCCGGCGTGGTTGGCGGGGCCGATGATGCCCTCCTGCTCCATCCGTTCGATCAGCGAGGCGGCGCGGTTGTAGCCGATGCCGAGACGGCGCTGCACATAGGACGTTGAAGCTTTGCCATCCCGAAGTACGACGGCCACGGCCTGATCGTAGGGGTCTTCGGAATCAGAGAAGCTGCCACCGCCGGCCGGGCTCGCGCCTGCACCGTCCTCGTCTTCTTCTTCGGTGATTGCTTCCAGATACTCAGGCGACCCTTGTGTCTTCAGATAGGAAACGATTTCTTCGACTTCGTTGTCGGAAACGAAGGGTCCGTGCACGCGCTGGATGCGTCCGCCGCCCGCCATATAGAGCATGTCGCCCATGCCGAGCAGCTGTTCGGCGCCCTGCTCTCCAAGGATCGTGCGGCTGTCGATCTTCGAGGTGACCTGGAACGAGATGCGGGTCGGGAAATTGGCCTTGATCGTGCCGGTGATGACGTCGACCGAAGGACGCTGGGTGGCCATGATGACGTGGATGCCGGCGGCACGGGCCATCTGCGCCAGGCGCTGTACCGCGCCTTCGATGTCCTTGCCGGCGACCATCATCAGGTCGGCCATTTCGTCGATGATGACGACGATATAGGGCAGGGGCTTCAGATCGAATTCTTCCGTCTCGTAGATCGCCTCGCCGGTCTGGCGGTCGAAGCCGGTCTGTACCGTGCGGGTGAGGATTTCGCCCTTGTCGAGCGCCTGCTGCACGCGGCTGTTGAAGCCGTCAATATTGCGAACACCGATCTTGGACATTTTCTTGTAGCGCTCTTCCATCTCGCGCACTGTCCATTTGAGAGCCACGACGGCCTTTTTCGGATCGGTGACGACGGGGGAGAGCAGATGCGGAATGCCGTCATAAATCGACAGTTCCAGCATTTTAGGGTCAATCATGATCAGG
The DNA here is from genome assembly GCA_023444445.1 of Pseudomonadota bacterium. Lineage (GTDB taxonomy): Bacteria > Pseudomonadota > Alphaproteobacteria > Rhizobiales > Rhizobiaceae > Agrobacterium. The sequence goes on from JAEXMK010000067.1 coordinate 5,590, forward strand.
CGGCACTGTTCCGGCGACATGCGGTAAAGCAGCGACAGGATCATGGTGTTGATGGCAACGGACTTACCCGAACCGGTGGTGCCGGCAACGAGGAGGTGCGGCATCTTGGCGAGATCGGCGATGACGGGTTCGCCGCCGATGGTCTTGCCGAGTGCCATGGCGAGCTTGGCCTTGCTGTTTTCGAAGTCGCGGCTGCCGATCAGTTCGCGCAGGAACACGGTTTCGCGCGTCTGGTTCGGCAGTTCGATGCCGATGGCATTGCGACCGGGGACCACCGCGACGCGGGCGGCGATCGCGCTCATTGAGCGGGCGATGTCATCGGCAAGGCCGATGACGCGCGACGATTTGATGCCGGGTGCCGGTTCCAGTTCGTAAAGTGTGACGACCGGGCCGGGGCGGACATGGATGATTTCGCCCTTGACGCCAAAATCCTCGAGAACGCCTTCCAGAAGGCGGGCATTCTGTTCCAGGACTTCTTCGCTCAGCATGTTGTCGCGCACGACATTTTTCGGTTCTGCCAAAAGATGGACGGTGGGCAGCTGAAAACCATCGGCGGCGATGAAGGAGGTCTGCGCCTCTCTTGCAACGCGCTCGCTCGGCTTCGGGCGGGCGGAAGCCGCGGTTATTCTGGGCTGTCCACGTCCAGGGGCCTGACGGGGAATGAATTTCTCGTCGGATTCGTCGTCGGAAAGAATGCCGTTCGGCAGGCGGCGTCCGTCCGCATCGAAAGGCGGCTCGTCATCCATGTCGCCGTCATGATCGAGCGCGATGGAGGGAGGCGACATTTGCCGGCGCGATGCGGCGCGTTCTTCGAAAGACGGTTCCGCACGCTGATCGAGGCGATTGATCGCAGTCTTCAGGCGAGAGGGTTCGTTCAGCGTGCCGAATTCATATTCGTTGAAGTCGTAGGGATGTTCGAATTCCTCATGCAGGGATTTCGACTTCAGGCCGAACAGGCGGCGGAAGCGTGCCTGGGTGATGTACCAGTAATGCGCCATGGCGCCGAAGGCGAGCATGTTGGCGAAGAAGCCTTCACTGTCGTCTTCATCATCCTCTTCGGCTTGCCTGGCGGCGTGGGCCTTGCTGGTGGCGACCGTGGCAGCTTCTTCCCGCTCCAACTCCTCGTCCAGACCTCCGACGATACCGGCGGCAAATAGCATCAGCCAGGCGGCGGGCGCCGCGAATATGACGCCGAGTACCGTGGCGATCGTGCCGGTGGGGTAGGCGCCGATGAAAAGCGCGGGGAAGCGCAGAATCATGTCGCCGATGACACCGCCGATACCGTTCGGCAGTGGCCATGTGACAGGCGCCGGGAAGCAGCCGAGCGATGCGGCGCAGACGATGGCGCCCGCAACCCAGGCGACGAGGCGGGCGGGTATGCGATTGAACTTGCGTCCGGCGATGAGCGCGATTGCCCAGGCGATGATGGGCAGAAACGAGATGATTGCGGAAAGCCCAAGGAACTGCATCACGATATCGGCAAAGATCGCGCCGCTATAACCCAGAAGATTGGTGGGCTGGTTTCCCGTGGCGTAGGAGAGGCTCGGATCCGCTACATTCCATGTGGCGAGTGCGGCAATGCCCAGCGCAATCGTGGCTAAAAGGGCAAAACCGGCGAGAGCCATGATCTGACGCACGAAAAACGCCGTCAACACGAAACGCGTGTGACGACCATCGAATGTCGGAGAATGCATTCTGCCCATGTCCCTGAACCCGTTGCTTTTCTTGGTTTCGGCAAGATTCGGCTGGTGACCCAATCCCGGATTGACAGGGAAAACTAACCGGTTGCTGGTTAATGTCGTGTTAACCATGCGGTTTTTTGCGGTCGCATCCGGATTTGCGGCAAAGAAAAAGGCCCGCCGAAGCGGGCCTTCTTTTGGGTAAGGGGATGGAGAACCCCTTTTCCCTGATCTTAGGAGTGGTAAGCGGCTTCGCCGTGGGTGGCGAGGTCGAGACCTTCGCGTTCTGCCTCGACCGGGACGCGCAGACCAACGATCACGTCGACGATCTTGTAAAGGATAGCCGAGACGATGGCGCACCAGACGATGGTGATGGCCACGGCAACGAACTGCGTCCAGAGCTGCGAGGCGATGGAGAATTCAGGCTTGCCGGTGCCGCCGAGCAGCGGCGAGGTGAAGATGCCGGTACCGAGTGCGCCGATGATGCCGCCGATGCCGTGAACGCCGAAAACGTCAGCCGTATCGTCGTAACCGAACTTGTTCTTCACCACGGAGACGAAGAAGTAGCAGATCGGCGAAACGATGAGACCGAGAACGATGGCGCCCATCGGGCCGACGGAGCCAGCAGCAGGCGTGACGGCAACGAGGCCGGCGATCATGCCCGACGCGGCGCCCAGCATGGAGGCCTTGCCACGGGTGAAGCTTTCAACCAGCGACCAGGAAACGATCGCTCCAGCGGTTGCGAGGAAGGTGTTCATGGTTGCGAGAACCGCACCGCCAGATGCTTCGAGGTTGGAGCCGGCGTTGAAGCCGAACCAGCCGAACCACAGCATGGCTGCACCCACGAGCGTCAGGGTCATGGAGTGGGGGGCCATCATGTCCTTGCCGAAGCCAGTACGCTTGCCAACCATGATCGCACCGATCAGACCGGCGATACCGGCATTGATGTGAACGACGGTGCCGCCGGCGAAGTCGAGAGCGCCCATGCCGAAGATCAGGCCGTTTGCATCCCAGACCATGTGAGCGATCGGGAAATACACGAAGGTGGCCCACAGGATTGTGAACAGAATGACGGCGGAGAACTTCACGCGTTCCGCGAAGGCACCGATGATCAGCGCCGGCGTGATGGCCGCAAAGGTCATCTGGAAGGCGATGAAGGTGTATTCGTAGATCACGACGCCCTGCGAGAAGGTTGCAGAAGTGCTGTCAAGCGAAACGCCCGACAGGAACAGCTTGCCGAAACCACCGAAATAGGGGCCGGTGCCGCCGCCGAAGGCGAAGGAGTAGCCGTAGATGACCCAGACCAGCATCATGACCGCGCCGATGACCGTGCACTGCATGAGAACGGAAAGCATGTTCTTGGTGCGGACGAGACCGCCGTAAAACAGGGCTAGACCCGGAATGATCATGAACAGCACGAGGATTGTCGCGACATACATGAAGGCGGTATCGGCTTTTTCTGGAACGGGAGCGGCCGCGGCCACTGCCGGCGCTGCATCCTGGGCAAAGGCGATGGCCGGTGCCATCAGGGCCGTCGCTGCGGCGCCCAGCTTGCCGAGCGTCAAAAACTTGTTGAGTTGCATGTTTGTAAAACTCCCCTGTCAGCCGTGCTTCAAAGCGCTTCTGTGTTGGTTTCGCCGGTACGGATGCGCACGGCCTGTTCGATAGAGTAGACAAAGATCTTGCCGTCACCGATCTGCCCGGTCTT
>JAEXMK010000073.1 GCA_023444445.1 Pseudomonadota bacterium
CCCCCCCCGCCCGGTCCGGGCGCGGCGCTTCAAGATACTTTTCTTCCCTCGTGACGGACCTGAGACAGCCCCGCTCTCAGAACTCCGTCCAGTCTTCACCCTTCACGGCCAGCGCCGCATTGCCACGGGCGGCAACCGGGCGGGCTTTGGGGGAGGAAGTAACCGGTGCGACGGGCGCGTGGACCGAATTTACAGGGCGCTGCATCTGCCGCGCCGTCTCCCGCAAGGCGGAGGCCTGCTGACCCAGCTGGAACTGTGCCAGCAGCGCCTGGAGATTGGCGCATTCCTGCGCGAGTCCGGCGCCGGCCGCATTCATTTCCTCGACCATGGCGGCATTCTGCTGCGTGGCCTGATCCATGTGGTTGACGGCGGTGTTGACCTCGGAAAGGCCCGCCGACTGTTCCTGTGCTGCGGTCGCTATGGCGTCCATATGGCTGTTGACGGAAAGCACCAGCTGCTCGATCTCGGAAAGCCCGACGCCGGTATCGGCCACCAGCTTCACACCCTCGCCCACCGCCACGGCTGACGTATTGATGAGCTGCTTGATTTCCTTGGCCGCATTGGCGGAGCGCTGCGCCAGTTCGCGCACTTCCTGTGCAACGACGGCAAAGCCCTTGCCGGCATCGCCCGCACGGGCCGCCTCGACGCCCGCATTCAGCGCCAGGAGGTTGGTCTGGAAGGCGATTTCATCGATGACGCCGATGATCTGGCCGATCTGGCGCGAGGAGTGTTCGATGCGTTCCATGGCGGATACGGCATCGCGCACCACCTTGCCGGAAAGATCGGCTTTTGTCCTTGCTTCCCGCACCGTATCGCGTGCCTCGCTGGCCCGCTTGGAGGTGGCGGAGACGTTGGCGGTGATCTCTTCCAGCGCGGCGGCGGTCTCTTCCAGGGAAGCGGCCTGCTGCTCGGTGCGGCGGGAAAGATCGTCGGATGCGGACGACACCTCGTGAGCGCCGCCATTCACCGTCTGTACGGACTGGCCGACGCTGGTCAGCGCTTCGCGCAGCTGATGAACTGAGCTGTTGAAATCGTGCCGCAGCGTTTCGAATTGCGGCGCAAAGGGCGTGGCGATCTCACAGAGCATATCGCCTGAGGCAAGGCGGCGAAGACCGCCCGCCAGCGAACCCGTGGCCTGGTTGAGCCGTTCTTCGGCCTCGGCCTCGGCGCGCTGCTGCATCTCGATGCGGTCCCGCTCGGCCTGCTCCCGGTTTGCGACCGCGTCCGCCTCCAGCTGCCGGTTGCGGATGGCGGCCTCACGGAAGACTTCCACGGCGCGGGCCATTTCACCAATCTCGTCGCCGCGTTTTGCGCCGGCGACATCGATTGCGAGATTGCCACCCGAAAGCTCCATCATCGCGTTGGTCAGGCGGGTAATCGGCCGGGTGACGCGGCCGACGATGACGGCGAGCGAGACAATGCAGAGCGCGAGTGTGGCAACGAAGACGGCAAGATAGATCACCGCATCGATAAAGGCACCCTGTTTTGCCTTTGCGGCATTGGCATCGAGGACATCCATGGCGGCAGAGGCGATCTTGGCGATCGTACCGAGATTTTCGGTGACGGTGGTGCGCCAGCTATCCATGGTGAAGGCCGGTGTGCGACCATTGTTCAGGTCATCGATGAGCTTGGCGCGCTGGGTGTTGAAATCACCCTTGAAGTAGCTCTTGTCGGCAGCCGCATACATGTCCCTGAGCGATTGCGGCGTCGATTCATGCGCAACGAGATCACCCGTTGCCTTCCACGCGAAAGCCGCGCCGGCATCAAACGCGCCGAGCTGCTGCATTTCCGGCGCGGTCAATGGCCGGTTCTGCGCCATGGCACCATTGAGAATGACGGTGGCGCTGCCACCAAGCGCGCGGGCGGACCAGCTGTAGGAACGCAGCTGGATGAGGCCCGTCTGGCCCTGATCGAGCGAGCGGACGGCGCCTTCCAGCGCCGTGGAACCCGCTTCCAGCGAGGCGAGGAACTCGCCGCCAAGCGTCATGACGGTCTTGTCGAGCCCGCTTTCGCGCCGGTCGAGCGGCTGCGAGACATTGGCGTCGACTTTCTTCCGAAGCTCGACGAACTGCGCGTAGACATCCGTCACCCGCTTGAGCGGCCCTTGCACCTTGGCATCTTCAAGCGACGAAGACTGCGCAAGGAATGCCGTCATGGCGGCATCCACTTTCTGGCGTGCGGCCGTAACACTGGCGATGCTGCCTGCCGACTTCGATGGATCGAGCGTCAGAGCCGTGGCGCTGTCGCCGCGTTCGCTGCGGAAGTTCAGGAGGGCGTTGAAAAGAAGCTTGTCCAGCGAGACGAGCTGCGCGACCTCCGAAAAGGCCGTGGCGCGATTGACCGAGCGCCACGATTGCGTGCCGACCAAACCGGCAAGTGCGAGACTGATGGTGAGGAAAAAACCAACAAGAATATTACGAATGCTGAAAGACATCAGGCAGCCCCCGCTAGCCGAAAATGAAGATGCCGCAGGCTACAGGTCCGTTGTATAAAATTGCATTAAATTCCCCGGTCTTTTGAAGGGAAATATTGCATCGCAAAAAACAGAGGGCCATGGCCTGCGGAACGCCGGCCATGGCCCTGAATGGCATGAATGCCGGCCTCAGACGTCCGCGCCGAGCCTCGCCCAATCCATATAGAGATCAAGTGCCTTGCGCGCGACCGGACCTGCCTGCAATTCGCGGTCATCCAGCTTCACGACAGGCGACACCTTGGAATAATTGCCCGAGCAGAAGATTTCATCGGCCTCGCGGAAATCCTCGACCGACAGGGTCGTTTCCTGGACATCGAAGCCGGCCTGACGCAGAAGGCCGATCACACGCGAACGGGTGATGCCAGCAAGGAAGGTGCGGTTGGCGACGGGCGTGAAGACGACACCATCCTTGACCATGAAGACGTTGGCCGAGGCGGATTCAGCGACATTGCCGTTCATGTCGCGCATCAGCGCATTGTCGAAACCGCGCGAACGGGCTTCCAGAATGGCGCGGCCGCTATTGGGATAAAGGCTTCCGGCCTTGGCGTCGGTCATTGCGGTTTCCGGCGACGGGCGGCGCAGCGGCGAAACGGTGAGCGTCAACGGCTTGCCGGCATCCATCGGCGCTTCGAACAGGCAGAGGGCAAAACGAGTGGAGCTGGCATCCGGCGCCACGACGCTGCCGGGCATGCCGTGTTCCGCCCAATACATCGGTTTGATATAGATCGCCATCTTGCCGTCGAATTTGCTGACACCTTCCAGCGCCAGAGCTTCGATCTCTTCCGCCGTCATGGTCGGCTTCATGCCCATGTTGACCGCAGAACGGTTGACCCGCTGGCAATGCAGATCGAGATCGGGCGCGACGCCATCAAACCAGCGTGCGCCATCGAATACGGTGGAAGCCAGCCACATGGCATGCGAGGTCGGCCCGATGAGCGGCGGATTGCCGGGCAGCCATTGACCGTCAACATAGGTCCAGGTGGTTGATCGGGGTGCGGTATCGACGCTCATGGCGGGCTCCTGTCTTCGGCATTTCCGTCTGGCGAAAACGCTCCGTCTTTTTGTCTTGATGCATTGCCGGGTGAGGAACGCTGCGCGCGTGCAACCGGGCAAGTGCGGGAAATCGGCCGGAGTGAATGCCTCTCCCTCAATGAGGTCAAGTTTTAATTGCCGCGATTTCTGATTTTGATGGAAAATAACAAAGCAGCGGCCCCGCCTGGATGTTTTATGAGGCGAAACAAAAGGTTGATGAATAGATTCATCACAATAATTCATCGATTGAATGATGGCGGGGCGATTTCGCCCATGCGATGCTGTCGATCTGACGGCAGTCCGCAGGAGAAAAATCATGGCATGGTCCGCACAGCAATATCTGAAATTCGAAGACGAGCGGACGCGCCCGGCGCGCGATCTCCTGGCCCAGGTGCCGCTGGAGCGGGTGCTGAACGGCTATGACCTCGGTTGCGGTCCCGGCAATTCCACCGAGCTTCTGACCGACCGTTACGGCGTCAATGTCATCACCGGCATCGATAGTGATGATGATATGCTGGCGAAGGCAGCAGACCGGCTGCCGACCACCCGCTTCGGCAAGGCCGATCTTGCAAAATGGAAGCCGGCGCAGAAGGCTGACCTGCTTTACGCCAACGCTGTCTTCCAATGGGTGCCGGATCATCTCGCGGTTCTGTCGCAGCTGATGGACCAATTGGAAAGCGGTGGTGTTCTGGCCGTGCAAATGCCTGACAATCTGCAGGAGCCAACGCATATCGCGATGCATGAGACAGGTGACGAAGGCCCGTGGAAGCAGACTTTTTCCGATGGCCGGTTGCGGCGCAAGCCCCTGCCCGCACCTTCGGATTATTTCGATGCGCTTTTACCGAAATCCGCGCGGGTGGATGTGTGGCATACGATCTATAATCACCCGATGAAGGATGCGGATAGCATCGTCGAATGGGTGAAGGGCACGGGGCTGCGCCCCTATCTGGCCGCCGCCGGCGAGGAAAACCGCGAAGCTTTCCTCGCCGATTATACGAGGCGCATCGCGGCGGCTTATCCGCCCATGGCCGATGGCCGGCTGCTCCTGCGCTTTCCCCGGCTTTTCGTGGTGGCGGTGAAGAAGTAGGGCATCAGACGCGACGTGGGATTGTCGCGCGCAGACGCCTCTTCACCACCCTCATTGCTGTGCCTGTCACCGGTATCCAGCCAGCCCGAGTCCTTGGCAGAAAGGACCATTTCCGCCACGCAGACTAGATCCCTGTGACAAGCACAGGGATGAGGACAATGCGGATTGGAGCGTGCGGAATACCGCGTGGGTGGACGACAATGGCTTTATTTGGCCAACCCGGCCAAGCCGCTTGTCGTCAGCCCGCGAAGGCATAAACCCGGAGGCGATGGCTGTCCGGGTCGGTGGCCGTGAAGGTGTACCCAAACTCCATTTTCGCTGGCTGCTGCAGCATGGCGACGCCTCTTGCCTTCCACCCGGCAAAAGTCTCATCCACCTTCGCATCGTTTTCGACGCGGAAGGCAAGTTCTCCGCCGCCGCCTGTCAAGGATGCCTTCGGTTCCACGGTGTGCCGCGACCAGAGCCCGAGCTTCATGCCGTTGGCAAGGACGAAGAGGGAAAATGTCGGGGAGGATTCGACCGGGTCGGCGCCCAGCAGCGCCTTGTAGAATTCCGTGCTGGCCGGCGGATTGTCGACATAGAGGATGGTGAAATCGGGATGGGTCATGGTCGTTCTCCTGAGTTGCGGATGAACGGTTTCTAGACCCGCCTGCTGTCAGTTTTTGTCAGCATGATGCCGTCGCCGCTGTTTTTCCCGCTCACGCCATTCTTTCAGCAGGACCTGGCGGCGGCGCGGGTAACGGCTATCGAGAGGGCGGAAGCTCTCGATACGGTCAGCCCGGAAACTGCGGAAATCCTGCCGGGCCTCGCACCATGCCAGCACCACCCGCACCAGATCGAAAAAAGCAAGCGCGAACGGCCAGACAACTCTCTCCGTCGTATCTCCCTTTTCATCACGATAGGTCATCGCCACCTTGCTCTCCTTCCTGATTGTCTCGCGAATGGCGGCGAGATCGACATGGATGGCGGAAGGGCCCTGCCCCGGGCCGACAAGCAGGGTGGAATGATCGAGTTCTTCGCGCAGGGCATCGGGAAGCACGGCGCCAATCTTGACGAGTGCGGCACGGGCAGCCTCGGCCAGTCCGGCATCAGCACGGCCCGCGACCCAGCGCGAGCCCAGCACCAGCGCCTCGATTTCCTGCTGCGAAAACATCAGCGGCGGCAACAGGAAACCGGGACGCAGCACATAACCCACACCCGCCTCGCCCTCGATATCCGCGCCCTGCGCCTGCAGCGTCGCTATATCGCGGTAAAGCGTGCGCAGGCTGACACCGGTCTCAGCGGCAAGGGCCGCGCCGCTGACCGGCATGCGGTGGGAGCGCAGGATCTGCAACAGATCGAGAAGCCGTTGTGAGCGCGACACGCCAGATTTCCTTCCATCCGTATATTTAAATCCATACCGCGATATGATCTTGTGCAGCCGACTGTTATCGCCGCGCCTGTCCGCCCGCAATGGCGTGATGGTGATCGCGTCGAAACTGTTGAAACCAATCGCGCCGACACCAGTTAAGAAAGACGGCTTCCCCATCCGGCCACTTTCGCCGGCCATGTTTTCAGCAAACAGGAGAGACATCCATGTACGACGTCAGCGCGAACGGCGCGAATATTCCCGCCCTCGGTTTCGGCACCTTCCGTATTCCCGAGGACGATGTCAGGCGCATTCTGCCGGAAGCGCTGAAACTCGGCTTCCGCCATGTCGATACTGCACAGATCTACAAGAACGAAGGCGCGGTCGGCGAGGTCATCGCGCAATCGGGCATTTCCCGGCACGATATCTTTCTCACCACCAAGGTCTGGGTGGACCGATACCGTCACGACGATTTTCTCGCCTCCGTCGATGAAAGCCTTGCGAAACTGAAGACCGACTATGTCGACCTGCTGCTGCTGCACTGGCCGAAGAGCGACGTTCCGCTTGCCGAGCGCATGGGTGCGCTGAATGCAATACGCAAGGCCGGCAAGGCGCGCAATATCGGCATTTCCAACTTCAACGTGGCGCTGACGCAAGAGGCCGTGGAACTGTCCGAGACGCCGCTTGCCACCAACCAGATCGAATATCACCCCTATCTCGACCAGACGAAGGTGATTTCCGCCGCGCGCCAGCACGGCATGTCGGTGACGGCCTATTATCTGATGGCCGACGGCAAGGTGCCCAACGATCCCGTTCTGAAGGATATCGGCGCGAAACACGGCAAGACCGCCGCGCAGGTGACCCTGCGCTGGGCGGTGCAACAGCCGGATATCGTGGCGCTTTCCAAGACGGCGACGGAAAGCCGCCTCAAGGAAAATTTCGATATTTTCGATTTCGCGCTCTCGGAAGAGGAGATGCGGGCAATCCATGCGCTGGCAAAGCCGGATGGCCGCATTGTCAGCCCCGGCCACCTCGCGCCCGATTGGGACAACTGAGGCGGTCGGTCTTCCGCTCCGGTCTTATCGCTCGGTCAGGGCCAGCTTCGCACCCAGCGCCACGAAAGCGGCGGCGAAGCTGCGCCTTAGCCAGGTGAGAACCGCAGGACGCGACACCACCTGCTGCCGGACCGAGGCGGCAAAACAGCCGTAAAGCGCAAAGACCAGAAAGGTCATGGCCATGAAGACCAGCCCGAGCTCGGTCATGCGGCCTGTCGGTGAAAGCTCGCCCGGGGCGATGAACTGCGGCAGAAAGGCGAAAAAGAAGATCGACAGTTTCGGGTTCAGCAGATTGATGAGGATCGCCTCACCGATGACGCGGGCGGCTTTTTGCGGCTGCCTCGTCTCATCGATCTCCAGCGCGCCATTCTCCCGCAGCGTGTTCCACGCCATATAGAGGAGATAGGCGACCCCCAGATATTTGACCACGCTAAAGGCCAGCGCACTGGTATGCAGGATGGCGGCAAGACCGGTGATGGCGGCGAGCAGATGCGGCACGATGCCGAGCGTGCAGCCGAAGGCCGCAATGATGCTCGCCCTCGCCCCCTGCGAGAGGCCGGCGGCCAGCGTGTAGACCACGCCGGTTCCGGGAGAGGCGGCGACAATGAAGGATGTGATGAGGAATTCGGGTGTCATGATGCTTGTCCTGTGGGTGGAGGACAGGAGCATGAGGGTGCGTGGGGCGGGTGTCTTGGATGAAATTGCAGTGCAGACGCTTGTCGGCCCGCCCCGAAGTGGCAGGTTACGGTATCGGCCAGCACACTCCGTCCTCATCAAGTCAGTCGTATTTGAGTGTTGTGATACACTTTCAATCTAGCATTTGCGATGACGATGATGTGTCGCATGATTGCCCCAAGAGCCGTGAGTTTTGACTTTCCGGCAGCGAGTAGTCGTTTGTATATCGCGGCCAGATGGCTCTTGCTGTGGCTTGCAGCCATGGCTGCCGTGAAGAGCAACGGTCGTAACTGGCGTCGTCCGCCTGTAGCAAAGCGACGACCTTTGCGCGCGCCGCTATCACGGGCATGAGGGGCGCATCCGGCCAGGCTTGCGGCCCGCTTGCGATCGATGTGTCCGAGTTCCGGCATCAGTGCCAGCAGCACCGGCGCGATCACCTTGCCAATGCCTGGAACGGTTTGCAGGATAGCCTTGCGATCTTTCAAGTTGGTATCGCGGCTCATGATCATTTCGATCTGTTTGTCGATAGCCTCGATACGACGCTTGATTTCACCAATATGGCCGGCAATCTCGCGTGCGAGCGGCTTATTGCGTGGTGCCTTCAGGCGGTTTTCCTCTTGCACGCGCATGGACACGAGATCGGCCCGACGCAAGACCAGCAGCTTCATCTTTGCTTCATGCGGCTGACTTGGGCGCCAGCGTGCTAGAGATTGCGCCCGTGACAGACCATATTCTGCGATATGGCGTGCATCGATGGGGTCTGTCTTGGCATTTGCGCCGCAGGCGCGGATGAAGGCTTTGACCCTTGAGGCGTCTGCGCGGTGGGCGGGGATGGAAAGGTCTTCGAGGGCATCGAGCAGATCATCCTCGTAGCCACCGGTGGCTTCGCAAATGGCGAGCATATCGACACATCCAACATATGGCTTCAAGGTGGCCTTGAGGGCAGACGTGGTGTTTTCGACGGTGCCGGTCTTTCCGGTGCGGGTATCGAAGAATGTGATTGTTGCTTTGGAGACGTCAAATCCCAAAGCGAACTGGATTTGTGCGGTGTTCGGGTTCATGATGGGCTCCATGCTTGGCATTGTCTGCGGGCGCGGTAAAAGCCGGCCCATTCAAGTCAACAAGCGATGCGAAGCTGGTGCGATTGTAGCCCAGGATGAGGTCGGTCGAGAAGACCAATTCCTGTTCGGGCCTACAACCGCATGACCTCCGGGGTCGCCACCTCGGAGGTCATCCAACTTCCCAAACAATAAAGCACAATTCCGACAGACAATTCCTGTGCTTGTCACAGGAATCCAG
>JAEXMK010000110.1 GCA_023444445.1 Pseudomonadota bacterium
TGCAGGCGCGACAGGAACACCTCGAATGTGATGCCGGAATAATGCAGCGCCACGACGGCAGCGCCAAAAAGCGCGGCGAAGTTGGCCAGAATGGTCAGAAGCGGCAACGCGATCGTCAACGCAACGAGCCGCGGAAACACCAGAACACCGACAGGGTTGAGGCCGATGACCTTCAACGCGTCGATTTCCTCGCGCATCTTCATGGAGCCGATTTCGGCGGTAATGGCGCTGCCAGAACGACCGGCAATCATGATCGCGGTCAGGAGAACGCCGATTTCGCGCAATTGCAGAATGCCGACGAGATCGACAACGAAGACTTCCGCGCCAAAATAGCGAAGCTGGAACGCGCCCTGCTGCGCAATGATCGCACCGATCAGGAACGACATCAGCACGATGATCGGCACGGCACGCACGCCCATGTGGTCGATCTGGTTGACGATGGCCGCAGGCGATACGCCGCGTCCGCGCCCGAGTTTCATCTGCGCACCGCGCACCGCGGAGCCGAGAATATACATGCCGGCCAGAAAATCCGCACCGCTCTGAATCACCGCTTCGCCAACGGGTGCGAAGATGCGTTCTGCCCAGCCACGCTTTTCAACCGGTTCGCTCGGCTGCGGCGGCTGGTCGGGCAACTGGCCTATGAGGTCTTCGACACGGCTGTTGCCGTCGAGCTTGACGGTGGCGCCGCGCGCCTCAAGCTCCTGCCGCAAGCGGTGAACGATCCAGGCGCCCGTCGTGTCGATGGCGTCGACGCCGGAGAGGTCGATATCGATTGCACCGCCCGGCGCACTCTTGCCGATCTTCTCCACAGCCTCGAAGACATGCGCCAGATCACTGTTTCGCCAGGAGCCGGTCAGCGCGTAGCGAACACCCTCGCCGTGGACATTGTTGTCCTCGGAGATTGCGGCCGGGTTCGCCTGTTGCCGTCTGTCCTGTTCTTGCATAATGCTCCGAGCGAATGCAGCCTTCATGAGAATCTTAAAGGTTTCATAACGTTTTGACCTTTGACAGGCCACAGTGACGGCTGACAATTCGTAATAAATTTGGCGTCATCCCCTTCTTGTCGCTTATTCGGAAGTGAAAAATCATGCCCCGTTACCTCCAAGCCACAACCGAACGCTTTCCCGTTGCAGGAAGCTTCACCATCTCGCGCGGCAGCCGGACTCACGCCGACGTCGTAACGTGCACGATCCACGACGGTTCCCTTGCCGGTCGCGGCGAATGTGTTCCCTACCCGCGTTACGGCGAGAGCATTGAAGGCGTGATCGCCGATATCGAAGCAATGGCGGACGCCGTTTCCAATGGCCTGACACGTGCCGAACTGCAGAAGGCGATGAAGCCGGGCGCCGCCCGCAATGCGGTGGATTGTGCCTTGTGGGACCTCGAAGCCAAGACATCCGGAAAAAGCGTTGCCGATCTTGTGCTTGGCGCCGCCGCAAAACCGCTGGTCACCGCCTACACGATTTCCCTTGGCGAACCCGAGACGATGGCGGCAAAGGCGGCAGAAAATGCCGCCCGTCCATTGTTGAAGATCAAGACCGGCACGGAGAGCGATGAAGCGCGCCTGCGTGCCGTACGCGCCGCCGCCCCCGATGCCCGCATCATCATCGACGCCAATGAAGGCTGGAATGACGGCAATATCGAATATTACCTGCGGCTGGCCGCGGAGTTGAAGATTTCGCTGATCGAACAGCCGCTTCCCGCCGACAAGGATGATATTCTCGCACGCATCGAACACCCCGTCCTGATCTGCGCCGACGAAAGCGTGCATTCCACCAGGGATCTAGAAGGTCTGCGCAATCGCTACGATGCAATCAACATCAAGCTCGACAAGACGGGCGGCCTGACGGAAGCGCTGGCGATGAAGGCGGAGGCGGATCGGCTGGGCTACACCGTCATGGTTGGCTGCATGCTCGGCACCTCGCTTGGCATGGCGCCTGCGATCTTCGCCGCACAGGGCACGGCGTTTGCCGATGTCGACGGCCCCCTGCTTCTGGCCGAGGATCGCCAACCCGGCCTCATCTACGAGGGATCGCTGGTCTACCCGCCCAAACCGGAACTGTGGGGCTGACCATTCCCACCATAAAAAAGGGCGCGGATTTTACACCGCGCCCTTTTTATATGAAATGCCGTGAACTCAGGCGGCCCGTCTGCCGATCAGGCCCGGCAGGTTGACCGGCTCCATCTCGTCGGAGGCGCCCTCGGAGGCGACGTCGCTTGCCTGCATCCAGGTGATCAGTTCGAAGCTGCCATCCATGTTTTCGGCAATCGCCGTGCAGCTTTCCACCCAGTCACCGGTGTTGATGTAGCGGATGCCGTCCATGTCTTCCATCACCGCATGGTGAATATGGCCGCAGATCACGCCATCCACATTGTTGCGGCGCGCTTCGTCGGCGACAACGCGTTGAAACTCGCCGATGAAGTTGACGGCGTGTTTGACCTGCAGCTTTGCCCAGGCGGAGAACGACCAGTACGGCAGGCCGATACGCCGACGCACGGCTGCAATGCCGATGTTGAGCGCGATGGCCGCGTCATAGGCCCAGTCACCGAGATAGGCGAGAAGCCTTGCGTTGCGCACCACCACATCGAATTCATCGCCGTGGATAACGAGGTATTTCTTGCCATCCGCCGCTTCGTGGATCATCCGCTCGGCCACTTCGATACCGCCGAAATGCGTGCCGGGAAACTCTCGCAGGAATTCGTCATGGTTGCCTGGGATGTAAACGATGCGCGTACCCTTGCGAGCCTTGCGCAACAATTTCTGCACGACGTCGTTGCAGCCCTGCGGCCAATACCAGCTGCGCCGCAAGCGCCAGCCGTCGATGATGTCACCGACGAGTATCAGCGTCTCGGCCTCGTGATGTTTCAGGAAGTCGAGCAGGAAATCCGTCTTGGCGGCTTTTGAGCCAAGATGGACGTCCGAAATGAAAAGCGTTCTGAACTGTCTGGGTTCACTGTGACCGGCCACGGAATTCATCCCCCTGTTCGGCTGCGTCTTCTGCGACTTTCATGCCTCTCAGAACCAGACTCGTGTTTCAGCAAAATGACAGACAGGCTTTTTTGTGACAATTCCGGCCGCGCACCTCACGAAAATGCGAATAACCCGTGCCCCGAATTTGCATGACGGAGCGGCAAATAACGGCTGTACGCACAGGCTGTTTGTTGTATGCAGGTGCCTACCAAGACAAAACAGATACGACGGTGAAAAGCATGACGTCTCAAGATAAGAACAAAACGCCCGCCACCACGGCAAAGGCCGACATTGAAGAACAGGCGCTCTTTTTTCACCGCTATCCGCGTCCAGGCAAGCTGGAAATCCAGGCGACCAAGCCGCTCGGCAACCAGCGCGATCTGGCGCTCGCTTATTCGCCGGGCGTTGCCGCACCCTGCCTCGCCATTCACGAGAACCCGGAAACCGCTGCCGATTACACGGCCCGCGCCAATCTGGTTGCGGTGATCTCGAACGGCACGGCCGTTCTCGGTCTCGGCAACATCGGCCCGCTGGCGTCGAAGCCGGTCATGGAAGGCAAGGCCGTTCTGTTCAAGAAATTCGCCGGCATCGAAGTGTTCGACATCGAAATCGACGCGCCCGGCATCAACGACATGGTCTCGACCATTTCAGCACTGGAGCCGCCCTTCGGCGGCATCAACCTTGAAGACATCAAGGCGCCGGAATGTTTCGAGGTCGAGCGTCAGCTTCGTGAAAAGATGAACATCCCGGTGTTCCACGACGACCAGCACGGCACGGCCATCATCGTTGCGGCAGCCGTCACCAACGCGCTGGAACTGACCGGAAAGTCGCTGTCGAGCGTCAAGATCGTCGCCTCCGGCGCCGGTGCGGCAGCCCTCGCCTGCCTTAACCTTCTCGTTTCCATGGGGGCAAAGAAGGAAAACATCTGGGTCCACGACATTGAAGGCCTCGTTTATGACGGCCGCAACACGTTGATGGACGAGTGGAAGGAAGTTTACGCCCAGAAGAGCGACAAGCGCGTGCTTGCCGAAACCATTGATGGCGCAGACGTGTTCCTCGGCCTTTCGGCTGCAGGCGTGCTGAAGCCGGAACTGCTGGAGCGCATGGCGGAAAACCCGCTGATCCTGGCGCTTGCCAACCCGAACCCGGAAATCATGCCCGAGGCTGCCCGCGCTGCCCGTCCGGACGCGATGATCTGCACTGGCCGTTCTGACTTCCCGAACCAGGTCAACAACGTTCTCTGCTTCCCATACATCTTCCGCGGCGCGCTGGATTGCGGTGCCACGACGATCAATGAAGAGATGAAGATGGCCGCCGTCGAGGCCATCGCAGCGCTGGCGCGAGAGGAAGTCTCCGAAGTTGCCGCCAAGGCCTATAGCGGCGATACGCCGGTCTTTGGCCCGAACTACCTCATCCCGTCGCCATTCGATCCGCGCCTGATCCTGCGCATCGCGCCCGCTGTTGCCCGTGCCGCGGCCGCAAGCGGTGTCGCCGCGCGTCCGATCACCGATTTCGAAGCCTATCTCGACCAGTTGAACCGCTTCGTCTGGCGTTCGGGCTTTATCATGAAGCCGATCTTCAACACGGCCAAGGTCGCGGAAAAGAAGCGCATCATCTTCGCGGAAGGCGAAGACGAACGCGTCCTGCGTGCCGCACAGGTTCTTCTCGAAGAAGGCACCGGCGTTCCGATCCTGATCGGCCGTCCGCAGATCATCGAAACACGCCTGAAGCGTTTTGGCCTGCGTATCCGTCCGCACACCGACTTTGCCGTCGTGAACCCGGAAGACGATCCGCGTTACCGCGAATATGTCGACGACTATTTTGCCCTCGTTGGCCGTGTCGGTATCAACCCGGAAGCGGCGCGTACCATCGTTCGTACCAACAGCACCGTCATCGGCGCGCTCTCGGTGAAGCGTGGTGAAGCAGACGCACTGATCTGCGGCCTTGAAGGCCGTTACGACCGCCATCTGCGGGACGTCAACCAGATCATCGGCAAGCAGGAAGGCGTCCGCTCCTTCGCCGGTCTCAGCCTGCTCATCACCCAGCAGGGCGCACTGTTCCTGACGGATACCTTCGTCAATTACGAGCCGACCTCGGAAGAAGTGGCCGAAATGGCGGTACTTGCCGCCAAGGAAATCCGTCGTTTCGGCATTACGCCGAAGATCGCGCTCGCCAGCCATTCGAACTTCGGTTCGCGTGATTCAGAAAGCGCCCGCAAGATGCGTCGTGCGCTGCAGATCATCCAGAACGTGGCACCGGAACTGGAAGTGGACGGCGAAATGCAGGGTGGTTCTGCGCTTTCGGAAGCACTGCGCAAGCGCGCCATGCCGAACAGCGCACTGACGGGCGAAGCCAATCTTCTGGTCTTCCCGAACCTCGATGCCGCCAACATCACGCTCGGTGTCACCCGCACGCTGACCGAAGGTCTGCATGTCGGCCCGATCCTGCTCGGCACGGCTCTGCCGGCCCATATCCTGTCGCCGTCGGTCACCTCGCGCGGCGTCGTCAACATGGCGGCTCTGGCTGTCGTTCAGGCCTCGCACCCTTCGGTGTGATGGCGTCCTGACGGGATATTAACGCAATTTTGAACGCGCTGTTGCCGCCTTGCGGCAACGGCATATGCTAAAGTCCGAAAAGACATCCTTTGGACTGGCAATGCCGACAGCACGGCTGACAGCATTGCCCGCAAGACCTGACGGAACGGACAAATTGACCTGCCGCAGCCGCATGACCGGCTTCTTTTTTGCGATGTTCCTTGCCGCACCCGCTGCAGCATTTGCGAACGAGGTGTGCGACACGCTGTATGCCCAGTTGCGTGAGCCACCTCGCGTCATCGGCAACACGGCGGAAGTCCGCTTCTATGCCAACGCCCTTGCCCGCCAGAACATTGCCATCCGCAGGATCAGGAACGATCTGCGCGGCTACGGCTGTTCTTCCGGCAGCATCATCACCTACGGCAGCCCGAATGCCGGTGTCTGCGCGGAAATAGGCGATGCGCTTCTCGACGCCGAACACGAGCGCGATGCCATCATCCATGATCGCGATCAGGCGCTGGCAACCCAGCGCGGTGATGATCCCGGCATTCGCCGTCAGCGCATTCTGGCGGCTCTGGACGCCAATGGCTGCGGCCCGGTGGAGAATGAACCGCCTGCCGTAACGGAACGTAACGTTACGGTATACGGGAACGCCCCACGGTACGACCAGACGGGAATCCCGCCGCAACCCGGCCTATCAGGCGAAGCTGGTCTCAGAACTCTTTGCGTGAAGACCTGCGACGGTTCATTCTTTCCGATTGCCTCCAACGCCTCGCCACTTGATTTTCGTGGACAGGCGGAACAGTGCCGCAGCATGTGCCCCGGCACGGAAACGGAACTTTATTACCACTCCATGACGGATCAGGAGACATCCGACATGGTATCGGCCGAAACCGGCAAACCCTACAAGGAACTGCCGACGGCATTCGCCTATCGCAATGCGTCCACCCGCGCACCGGGCTGTAGCTGCAACATGGCGGCCTATCAGGACGAGATGAAAAAGCAGGAAGCGGCTGCGACGCCTGAGGCCGAAAAGCCCTACTCCAGCATCACCGACATCACGTCACCACCGGGAGACAATGTAGCGAAGCCTGTCGA
The DNA here is from genome assembly GCA_023444445.1 of Pseudomonadota bacterium. GTDB lineage: Bacteria > Pseudomonadota > Alphaproteobacteria > Rhizobiales > Rhizobiaceae > Agrobacterium. The sequence goes on from JAEXMK010000110.1 coordinate 6,604, forward strand.
GCCCGAGGCTGCCAAGGCGCCGGAACTGCAAGTTCCGGAGCGCGAGTACGATCCGCACAACAACAAGGTGCGCGTCGTCGGCCCAAAGTTCCTGCCGGACGAAACAAGCCGCATCGATCTGAAGAACCCTGCCCTCAAGGGTATCCAGCCGCAACAGTAACAACGCTCAGCGGTTGCCCCAGCCGTTCCTGAACACCAGCTCTTCCAGTGGCAGGCGCTGGCGCCAGCCTTTGACGGCAAGTTCCGGCTCGCTATAGAGCGTATCGACGCGGCCGAGGCAGAGCCAGGCGACGATTTCGATATGCTCGGGGATATCGAGAATGACGCGAATATCGCTGTCGTGGAAGATGCTGAGCCAGCCAACACCGACCCCTTCAGCCCGCGCAGCAAGCCAGAGATTCTGGATGGCGCAGACGGTGGAATAGACGTCCGTGCGCAGATTGTGGGTACGTCCCAGCACCACATCGCCGTCACGGGTCGGGTCGCAGGTCACACAAATGCTGAGCGGCGCCTTGCGAAGCCCCTCCAGCTTCAGACTGCGGTAAAGCGTCTGCCGCTCGCCGGAAAACATCTCCGCCGCCTCTTCATTGGCACGGCGAAACGCCACCCAGGCCGCCTGCTTGATGGCGCCATCGGTGACAAGCGTGAAATTCCACGGCTGCATGAAACCGACGGATGGCGCGGCATGTGCGGCGGCCAGCAGGCGCGTCACAAGATCATCCGGCAGCGGATCGGGCAGGAATTCGTCGCGCACATCGCGGCGCGTTTCAATGGCGCGGTAAAGCGCCGCCTTGTCTTGTTCGCAAAATTCACTGGCCGGACGCATGGCCTTGCGGATGTCTTCAGGTTGCATCGTTAATCCCCAACAATGCCGGGGCAAGACACGAGAGCGCCTCACCCATAAACAACCTTCCGCCGTCCGCGCGGGTTGGTCTATCGTATCAGGCCGGTCTTCTGACTTGGCTTCATCCACCCGCTTCGCCTTCCCGAATGACTTCAGTGGCAATCAAAGCTGGCGTCCGCCTTACAGCGCTGGGCACGTTCCGGTCTCACACCGGATTCCCGATTCTCCCGCCCCGTGGGCAGGCACCTGATGCCTCAGGTTATGGCTACGGCAGCGCGGGAATGCAAGCATCATGAATGCCGAACGCTGACATGGCCGCGGTAAAATACCCTACCTGCCCGTCTTTTGGGCCTTGAGCCGAAATCCGGCCAGCCCAAATCCTTGGGCTGGAAATATCTCTTTCATGTGTGCGCTGTGACGGAGACAGACACGCGTGCCGGCTTATCCGACAGGGAAATACCTGACATAGGCAAACTCATCCCCATCCGGTGACCAGTTGGGGGAGTTCATCGTGCCCTGCCCGCCGAAGAGATCAAACAGCGTTTCGACATTGCCGCCATCGGGGTCCATCAGCCGCACGCGCACATGAAGGTCGCGTGGATGGTCGAAGACATCGCCATCATAGGAGACGAAAACCACTTTGTCTCCCTTCGGTGACGGGTGAGGAAACCAGTCACCATACACGCTGTCCGTCACGCGCTCGACCGCCGAACCATCGGTGCGCACGCGCCAGATCTGCATCTGGCCGGTGCGGCTGGAGTTGAAATAGATCCACTGCCCGTCGGCAGAATAATCCGGGCCGTCATTGCGCCCCTCGCCATGCGTCAGGCGGGTCTCGATACCGGTCTCGATCTCCATGGAATAGATGTCAAACACCTGATCGCGAATGCCACAATAGGCGAAGTGCTTTCCATCCGGCGACCAGCCATGCCAGTAGGACGGCAGGTTTTTCGTCATCAGCCTCAGCGCGCCACCGGAGGATGGCAAAAGATAGATGGTGCTCTTGCCGAACTCCACCTTGTCCGAGAGCGCATACATCGACCCATCGGGTGAAATGCCGTGATCGTTGTTGCAGATCGTCGCAAACCCCGTGTCGACCTTCTGAGGCGAAGGATCGCCGGAAAGCGGCAGGCGATAAAGAAATCCCTCGGAATTAAGCAGCAGATACGTGCCATCAGGCGACCAGTTCGGCGCCTCGAACAGTTCCGGTGTCTGCCAGACCACCCGCGCCTGGCGTGTGCGGATATTATAGATTTCGATCGAACTGCGCATTCTGCCTCCCGCTTCGTCATCGACCCGCACTATGGCCGAAACATTTGGCGCTTGCATACCCCGAAGCTGTCTCTATGGTCACAACGTCGCAGGCACCGTCCTGCATACGAAAATTTGGAGCATGGCAACGAACCGGCACCGTCCGCGTCTGTCGCCCTCTCTCCTTCGAGGTTTCTCGATGAATACCAATGCCGATCAAGCGATCCGGTTCGGCCGTATCGCCGCAATGCTTCCCGTCAAGAATATCCAGAAGGCCCATGATTTTTATGTGGGCGTGCTGGGCTTCACCAAAACCTTCGAAAACGGCAATCCCGTTGGCTTCATGATCATGAAGCAGGGCAATGCCGAACTGCACCTGACCTTGCAGCCATCGCACAAGGCAGCCCCCTTCAACGTGGCGCATATGATGGTGAGCGATGTCGACGCGCTGCACGCCCTTTGCAGGGCGCACGGCCTGCGCATCATCAAGGGGCTGCAGGACAAGGATTATGGTCTGCGGGCCTTCGTTTTCGAAGACCCGGATGGCAACCGCATCGATGTCGGGCAAGCCATATAAAGGCCAGATCCGGCGGCGCGGTTCACTCC
>JAEXMK010000133.1 GCA_023444445.1 Pseudomonadota bacterium
TGGCGGGGATGACCTGTCTGCTCACGGCTGTCGGCGCCCACGCCGATCAGCCGGTGCATTGGCAAATGGGCATGCAGGAGGCCGCCACGCCGATCATGCACGAAATACGCTGGTTCGAACAATATACCCTCTGGTTCATTGTTCCGGTCACGCTTTTCGTTCTTGCGCTGCTTATCATCGTCGCCTTGAAATTTCGCGCCGCGAAAAATCCGGTGGCTTCCAAGACCAGCCATAACACGGCGATCGAGGTTGTCTGGACGCTGGCGCCGGTTCTCATTCTCCTGTTCCTCGCTTTCCCCTCGTTCAATCTTCTGAACGCACAGCTGACGCAGCCGGAAAACCCTGACCTGACGTTGAAGGCGACCGCCACGCAGTGGCTGTGGAGCTATGAATATGCGGCAGCCGAAGGCGCCGAGCCGCTCTCCTTCGACAGCTATCTGCTGAAGGATCAGGATCGCGCCGCAGCGGGCAAGGAGGACAAGGCCCGCTATCCGCGTCTTCTCGCCGTAGACAACGAAATGGTCGTTCCCGTCGGCAAGACCGTTCGCCTTCTGGTGACGGCAGCGCCGACGGACGTCATCCACGCCTTCGCCATGCCCGCTTTCGGCGTCAAGATCGATGCCGTGCCGGGCCGCCTCAACGAAACCTGGTTCAAGCCGGAAAAGGAAGGCCTTTATTACGGCCAGTGTTCCGAGCTTTGCGGCAAGGACCACGCCTTCATGCCGATCGCCATTCGGGTGGTTTCCGAACAGCAATACACTGCCTGGCACGCCGCCGCCGCTTCTGACCTGAATGCGGCAAACCGGGCGCTGATGGCCTCCGTCGATGGCGCGCCGCGCACCGTCGATGTTGCGGCCAACGAAACCAACTGACTGGAGTGACGACAATGGCTGGACCTTCCGCACACGACGATCATCACTCGCATGGTCATCCCGCTCATGACGATCATTCGCATGACGCGCATCATTCTCATACGCCGGGCTTCTTCGCCCGCTGGTTCCTGTCCACCAACCATAAGGACATCGGCACGCTCTACCTGATCTTCGCGATCATCGCCGGTATCGTCGGCGGCGGCCTCTCCGTCGTCATGCGTATGGAGCTGCAGGAGCCGGGCATCCAGATCTTCCACGGTCTGGCTTCGATGGTCTACGGCTTCGAGGGCGACGCTGCCATCGATGGCGGCAAGCACATGTTCAACGTGTTCACGACCGCGCATGCGCTCATCATGATCTTCTTCATGGTCATGCCGGCCATGATCGGCGGTTTTGCCAACTGGATGATCCCGATCATGATCGGCGCACCGGACATGGCTTTCCCGCGCCTCAACAATATTTCCTTCTGGCTGATCGTGCCGGCTTTCATTCTGCTGCTGCTTTCCCTCTTCGTTGAAGGCCCGGCAGGCGCTTACGGCGTGGGCGGCGGCTGGACCATGTATCCGCCGCTATCGACCAGTGGCATGCCCGGACCGGCGGTCGATCTTGCGATCTTCTCGCTCCACGTTGCCGGCGCATCCTCGATCCTCGGCGCGATCAACTTCATCACCACGATCCTCAACATGCGCGCTCCGGGCATGACGCTGCACAAGATGCCGCTCTTTGCCTGGTCGGTTCTGGTCACCGCATTCCTGCTCCTGCTGTCTCTGCCGGTTCTGGCGGGTGGCATCACCATGCTTCTGACCGACCGCAACTTCGGCACGGCCTTCTTCTCGCCGGAAGGCGGCGGTGACCCGATCCTCTACCAGCACCTGTTCTGGTTCTTCGGCCATCCGGAAGTGTACATTCTGATCCTGCCCGGTTTCGGCATCATCAGCCACATCGTGTCCACCTTCTCGAAGAAGCCGGTCTTCGGTTACCTCGGCATGGCCTATGCCATGGTCGCCATCGGCGCCGTCGGCTTCATCGTCTGGGCGCACCACATGTATACGGTTGGCCTGTCGCTCGAAGCACAGCGCTACTTCGTCTTCGCAACCATGGTCATCGCAGTGCCGACAGGCATCAAGATTTTCTCGTGGATCGCGACGATGTGGGGCGGCTCGCTGACCTTCTCGACACCCATGGTCTGGGCAATCGGCTTCATCTTCCTGTTCACGGTCGGTGGCGTCACCGGCGTGCAGCTCGCCAATGCCGGTCTCGACCGTTCGCTGCATGATACCTATTACGTCGTGGCTCACTTCCACTACGTTCTGTCGCTTGGCGCGGTCTTTGCGATCTTCGCCGGCTGGTATTACTGGTTCCCGAAGATCACCGGCTACATGTATAGCGAGTTTATCGGCAAGCTGCATTTCTGGGTCATGTTCGTGGGCGTGAACCTGATCTTCTTCCCGCAGCACTTCCTCGGTCTCGCCGGCATGCCGCGCCGCTACATCGATTATCCCGACGCTTACGCCGGCTGGAACATGGTATCGTCCTACGGTTCCTATATCTCGGCGGTTGCCGTTGGCATCTTCCTCTTCGGCGTCTGGGAAGCCTTCGCCAAGAAGCGGATCGCAGGCAACAATCCATGGGGTGAAGGTGCGACGACGCTTGAATGGCAGCTGTCTTCGCCGCCGCCATACCACCAGTGGGAACAGCTGCCGCGCATTCGCTGATGCGCGGGCCGGAGGGCGCAGGTTTGGCTTGCGCAATCTGGTCGCTGAAAAAGAGGGACGGCGCGGTTTGATCCGTGCCGTTTCCCGAACGGGCAGGGCTCCTGCCGCGTGACATTTTGTCCAAGCGATGCCAACAGTCCGACGTGATACATGCTCCGGACGTGATAAAAGCCAAATCTGGCCTTTATGAAATGCAAGCGCAGACGAATGGCGGCAGGGTGCGGCGAATGGCCGGCACATGCCGGTATCGGTTGTCCCGATGCCGGTTCCTGCGGGCAAGTTCGGGACCCATGAATTGAAGCATCGCGTATGCCGGAAATCCCTTTCGTTTTCGGGCCGGTGCAAGGGATGTCGTTTCTGGCGGCATCTGAAGGAAGCAGGACAGGACATGACCGTTATCGACGATCGCGACATGCTGGGCGCACAAAGCTCCGAACTTTCGGAAGCCGGCGCACGCGATTATTTCGAATTGCTGAAGCCACGCGTCATGTCGCTCGTCGTCTTCACGGCCTTTGCCGGCCTCGTGCTGGCGCCTGGTCACATCAATCCGATTTTGGGCATCATCGCCATTCTCTGTATCGCCGTTGGCGCCGGTGCGTCCGGCGCGCTCAACATGTGGTATGATGCCGATATCGATGCCGTGATGAGCCGTACCGCCAGACGCCCGATCCCGTCGGGCCGCATCGCGCCGCGCGAGGCGCTCGCCTTTGGGCTGACGCTGTCGGCCTTTTCGGTGGTCATTCTCGGTCTTGCGGTCAACTGGTTCTCGGCCGGCCTGCTTGCCTTCACCATCTTCTTTTATGCCGTCGTTTATACGATGTGGCTGAAGCGCTCGACCCCGCAGAACATCGTCATCGGCGGCGCTGCCGGCGCTTTTCCGCCCATGCTCGGGTGGGCCTGCGTCACGGGCGGCGTTTCGCTTGATAGCATCATCCTGTTCCTCATCATCTTCCTGTGGACACCTGCCCATTTCTGGGCGCTGGCGCTCTTCAAGATGCGCGATTACGGCTCGGTCGGCATTCCGATGATGCCGAATGTCGCCGGCGAGCGTTCGACCAAAAACCAGATGATCGTTTATGCGGTGCTCACGGCTGCTGCCGCCGTCGCACCTTATTTCACCGGCCTTGCGAGCGCCGGTTATGGCATCTTCGCCGCCGTGCTGAGCGCAATCTTCGTCTACTGTTCGCTCATTGTCCGGCGCATGCCTGACGGCGACGAGAAAATGCTGCCGGCCAAGAAGATGTTCGCATATTCGGTTTTTTATCTCTTCGCGATTTTCTCAGGCCTGCTGGCCGACCATTTCGCGCCGGCTCTGAAAGCCGCCATGTCGGGAGTCCTGTGATGGAAACGGTGGAGCTGAGCGCGGCTCAGAAAAAATCGAGACGCGGGCGCAACATCGCGCTCGGCCTCCTCTTGGCCGGCCTGGTGGTGCTGTTCTACATCATCACCATCATCAAGATCGGCTCGCATTGACGCGCTGATTGAGGGGAGAGGAGGAGGAGATGGCAAATATGGAAACGCAGGCGGCAGCGATCGGCAGGCAGAAGGTGAGCAATCGCTCCATTCTCGTGCTCTGTCTCGTGTTTTTCTGCGCCATGATCGGCATGGCCTATGCCGCCGTGCCGCTCTACAGCCTGTTCTGCCGCGTCACCGGCTATAACGGCACGACCCAGCGCGTCGAGCAATATTCCGACGTCATCCTCGACAAAACCATCAACGTGACCTTCGACGCCAATACGTCGAACGGCCTTAACTGGGATTTCCGCCCGGTCGACAAGAAGGTTACGCCCAAGATCGGCGAAACCGTGCAGGTGACGTTCAAGGCAACGAACCGTTCGCCGGTCGCGACCACGGGTACGGCGGTCTTCAACGTCACGCCGATGGAAGCGGGTGCCTATTTCAACAAGGTGGAGTGTTTCTGCTTCACCGAAACGACGCTGCAGCCGGGCGAAACACTGGAAATGCCGGTGGTATTTTTCGTCGATCCTGACATCGCCACGGCGCGCGAAACCAAAAGCGTTCACACTTTAACGCTGTCCTATACGTTTTATCCGGCCAAAACCGAAAAACCGGTTGCGTCCTTGCCGGTAAAGACAGAATCTGGCGGCAGCAAATTGCAATGAGGAGATCCGGGTCTTTTGAGGGGGCCGGATCAGGGAAGAGATAGCAGGGGATTGTCGTCATGGCAGATACGCATCAGAAGAACCACGACTACCACATCATAGATCCGAGCCCCTGGCCGCTTCTGGCCTCGATCGGCGCCTTCGTCATGACCTTCGGCGGCGTCTGCTACATGCGTTATCTCTCGGGCGGCTCATTCAAGCTGTTCGGTCATGAGCTTGCCAACCCCTGGCTGTTCTACATCGGTCTCGTCATCGTGCTTTACGTCATGTACGCCTGGTGGGCGGACACGATCAAGGAAGCCCATGAGGGCAGCCATACGCCCGTCGTCTCGTTGCATCTGCGCTACGGCATGATCATGTTCATCGCCTCCGAGGTGATGTTCTTCGTGGCCTGGTTCTGGGCCTATTTCGATGCCAGCCTCTTCCCGCATGAGGCTATTCAGGCATCCCGCCTCGAATATACCGGTGGGCAGTGGCCGCCAAAGGGTATCGAGGTCATCGATCCCTGGCATCTGCCGCTCTACAACACCGTCATCCTGCTGCTGTCCGGCACCTGCGTGACCTGGGCTCACCACGCCCTTCTGCACAACGACCGCAAGGGCCTGATTTCCGGCCTCGCGCTCACCGTGGCGCTTGGCGTGCTGTTCTCTGCCGTGCAGATTTACGAATACATGCATGCGCCGTTTGATTTCAAAAACTCGATCTATGGCGCGACTTTCTTCATGGCCACCGGTTTCCATGGTTTCCACGTCTTCGTTGGCACGGTGTTCCTGCTGGTCTGCCTGTTCCGCGCCATTGCCGGTGGGTTTACGCCAAAGCAGCATTTCGGCTTCGAGGCCGCTGCCTGGTACTGGCACTTCGTTGACGTCGTCTGGCTGTTCCTGTTCTTCGCCATCTATATCTGGGGTGGCTGGGGCGCGCCGATCCACGGCTGATTGCGTTGTATAGAGGACTGGGTCCGCAGCAAGGCATCCTGTTGAGCGAGCGGGTGCCACGTGTTTCTTCTCCCCGCCGGGGAGAAGGTCGCGGCAGCGGGATGAGGGGGCGAGGTCAGCGATAAACTGAGAGGTTGCCCCGTCATCCGACCCTTCGGGCCACCTTCTCCCCGGCGGGGAGAAGACACAAGCAGCGAAGCCGAGCGCCAGATCACTGCCTTGGTTTAGAAGCACGCTTCCAAACAGGCTCGACGTCACCCTCGGGCTTTGGCCAACTTCGCGGAAGGTCTCTCCATGTCTGAACCATCAAACGGAAATTTCGCCCCCGTTGACCCCATCAAGGTGGGCTTGAAAGGCTGCTGCCCGCGTTGCGGAAACGGCCGGCTGTTCGATGGCTTTCTGACCATCAAACCCGCCTGCAGCGCCTGCGGATTGGATTATGGTTTTGCCGATGCTGGCGATGGACCGGCTGTCTTCGTTATGCTTATCGTCGGTTTTCTGGTGGTCGGGCTGGCCCTCTGGGTCGATCAGCGTTTCGCGCCCCCCGTTTGGGTGCATATCCTGCTCTGGTTGCCGTTTACGGTTTTTGTCTCCCTCCTGCTGCTGCGCAAGCTCAAAGGGATCATGATTGCGTTGCAATATCGGAATAATGCAAGCGAAGGCAGGCTTGATCGTGAATGATATGTCCCACATGAAGGCGGCGCAGAGGCGCGTCTGGTTTGCCGCGCCGCTGGTGCTGCTGGCGCTTGCCATTCTCCTCGGGCTTGGCACCTGGCAGGTCAAGCGGCTCTATTGGAAAGAAGCGCTGATGGCCGATATCGACCAGCGGCGCAGCGCAACTCCGGCGACACTTGCCGAGATCGAGGCGATCGCCAGAAGCGGCGGCGATATTGAGTATCGCCGGGTCAGTCTTGCCGGAGTTTTTGATCACAGCCGCGAGCGTCATTTCTTCGCCACCCATCAGGGCCAAACCGGTTATTACGTCTATACGCCGCTGACGCTCGCCGATGGCCGCATTCTTTTCGTCAATCGCGGCTTCGTACCCTTTGAGATGAAGGATGCAGCCAAACGGCCCGATGGCCAGGTGAGCGGCGAGGTGACGATAACAGGGCTGGCGCGCGCGCCGCTGGTTGCAAAACCATCCTCGCTGTTGCCGGACAATGATATCGGCAAGAATATCTTCTACTGGAAGGATCTGGCGGCGATGGCGTCCAGCGCCGAAGTGCCGTCCGACCGGCTGGTCAAGCTCTTCGTGGATGCGGAGAATGCGCCCAATCCTGGCGGCTGGCCGCAGGGCGGCGTGACGCTGATAGATTTGCCCAACAATCACCTGCAATATGCGATAACGTGGTATGGTCTGGCGGCGGCCCTTGTCATCGTCGTCGGTTTTGCCTATTTCCGGAACGGTAAGGCGCAGGGTGAATGAAGAGCGCGCCGCCCGGTGAGGCAGCTTGCCGGGCAACGCTAAGGAGTTGGCCAAGGAGCTGGAATGAACATCGCCGTTTCCAAACCCCCTTTGACGATAAGGCTGTGCGGACCGCGCGGCTTTTGTGCGGGCGTGGACCGGGCGATCCAGATCGTCGTGCTGGCGCTGAAGGCCTATGGCGCGCCGGTCTATGTTCGCCACGAAATCGTGCATAACCGCTATGTGGTGGAGGGGCTGGAAGCCAAGGGTGCAGTTTTCGTCGAGGAACTGCATGAAATCCCGACGGAGCACCGCGAGCAGCCGGTGGTCTTTTCGGCTCATGGCGTGCCAAAATCCGTGCCGGAAGATGCGCAGGCACGCAACCTGTTTTATCTCGATGCCACATGCCCGCTCGTTTCCAAGGTCCATAAGCAGGCCATGCGCCACCAGCGGCTTGGCCGCCATGTCATCCTGATTGGCCATGCCGGTCACCCCGAGGTGATAGGCACCATGGGTCAGCTTCCCGAAGGCACGGTCTCGCTCATCGAAACCGTCGAGGATGCGGACCGTTACGAACCGCTGGATCGCGACAATCTCGGCTTCGTCACCCAGACGACATTGTCGGTCGATGATACGGCTGGCGTCATTGCCAGACTTCAGGAACGGTTCCCGGCTGTCCAGGCGCCCGCCGCCGACAGTATCTGTTACGCAACCACCAATCGTCAGGATGCGGTGAAGCAAGCTGCCCCCGGCTGCGACCTCTTCATCGTCGTCGGCGCTCCCAATTCCTCCAACTCCAAGCGGCTGGTCGAAGTGGCGCTGCGCGCCGGCGCCAAGCGCTCGGTGCTGGTGCAGCGAGCGTCGGAAATCGACTGGAATGAGATCGGTGATATCCGCACGGTCGGCCTCTCCGCCGGCGCTTCGGCGCCAGAGGTGATTGTCGATGAGATCATCGAGGCCTTCAAGGCGCGTTACGATACGACGCTTGATCTCGCCGTGACGGTTGAGGAAACGGAACATTTCCTCGTCAATCGCGAGCTGCGCAGCATCGAGCTGACAACGGACGACATGGCGTTTGTGAACGGCAATGCCAATGATGCGCTGCCGCCGAAAACCGCCACCGGCATCTGAAGCGGGATAGCGCCGTATGCGGGCGGTTTCCGTCCGACATGCGTCATCCTTCCCCCAAGATTTCCACTCCATCCTTCATCAAGAGATTTTAAAATTGGCAGTTTATACTGATATCACCGAAGATGATCTGAGGAATTTCCTCACGCAGTACGACGTCGGCAGCCTCACTTCCTATAAGGGAATTGCCGAAGGCGTCGAAAACTCCAATTTCCTGCTCCATACCACCAAGGACCCGCTGATTCTCACGCTTTATGAAAAGCGGGTGGAGAAAAACGATCTGCCTTTCTTCCTGGGCCTCATGCAGCATCTGTCCGCCAAGGGCCTATCCTGCCCCCTGCCGTTGCCGCGCAAGGATGGCGCGCTGCTGGGAGAGTTGTCCGGCCGGCCAGCCGCGCTTATTTCGTTCCTTGAAGGCATGTGGCTGAGAAAGCCCGAAGCGAAACATTGCCGCGAAGTCGGCAAGGCGCTGGCCGCCATGCATCTGGCGGGTGAGGGCTTCGAGATCAAGCGGCCGAATGCGCTCTCCGTCGAAGGCTGGAAGGTGCTGTGGGACAAGTCCGAAGCGCGTGCGGACGAGGTGGAGAAGGGCCTGAAAGACGAAATTCGCCCTGAGATCGATTATCTCGCGGCCCATTGGCCGAACGATTTGCCAGCCGGCGTCATCCACGCGGATCTGTTTCAGGACAATGTGTTCTTCCTCGGTGACGAACTGTCCGGCCTGATCGATTTCTATTTCGCCTGCAACGACCTGCTGGCTTATGACGTGTCGATCTGCCTCAACGCCTGGTGCTTCGAAAAGGACGGTGCTTACAACGTCACCAAGGGCAAGGCGCTTCTAGAAGGTTATCAGTCGGTGCGGCCGCTCGGCGAAGCGGAACTGGAAGCGCTGCCGCTTCTGGCGCGCGGTTCGGCGCTGCGCTTCTTCCTGACGCGGCTTTACGACTGGCTGACGACGCCGGCGGGCGCGCTGGTGGTCAAAAAAGACCCGCTGGAATATCTGCGCAAACTGCGGTTCCATCGTTCCATCGCGACTGTCGCCGAATATGGGCTGGCGGGCGAATGAAACATGTCGATATTTTCACCGATGGCGCCTGTTCCGGCAATCCCGGGCCGGGCGGCTGGGGCGCGGTGCTGCGCTACGGTGAAGTGGAGAAAGAACTCTCCGGCGGAGAAGCCGAGACCACCAATAACCGCATGGAGTTGCTGGCCGCTATTTCGGCGCTTAATGCGCTGAAGAGCCCCTGCGAGGTCGATCTTTATACTGACAGCGCCTATGTGAAGGACGGCATCACCAAATGGATCTTTGGCTGGAAAAAGAAGGGCTGGAAGACAGCCGATAACAAGCCGGTCAAGAATGTCGAGCTGTGGCAGGCGCTGGAAGCGGCGCAGGAGCGCCACAAGGTCACTCTGCACTGGGTAAAGGGCCATGCGGGCCACCCGGAAAACGAGCGTGCCGATGAACTGGCGCGCAAAGGCATGGAGCCCTTCAAACGGCGGTAATGGAAGCCTGCTCTATTTGGGCCCGCAAAATACGTCGCCTTTATCTTCGGCCCATTATCCGGGGTTGTGAAAACCGAAACCCGACTTATCTTGTCGTCAAGAGCGCCGGCGTCACGCCGAGCGCAGGAGAGGAATTCGAATGATCCTGCATTGTGTGTTTTTACGGTTCAAGGCTGCGACCGCAACCTCTGAAAAAAACGCGGCGTTCGAGGCGATTGCAGCCCTGAAAGACGTGATACCCGGCATCATCGATGTGAAATACGGCCAGAATGTCTCGCCCGAAGGCCTGAACGGCGGCTTCGTCGATGGCTTCATCGTGACGCTGGAAAGCCCGGAAGCCCGCGATGAGTATCTCGCCCATCCCCAGCATGTGGAGGCGGGGGAACGTCTGGTGTCGCTCACCGATGGCGGTCTGGCTGGTCTTCTGGTGTTCGATATGAATGTTTGAGAGCGGCTTCTCGCCGCTCTCTTTCCGTGATGCTCGGGCTTGTCCCGAGCATCTACAACGTCTCGATTGAGTTGGACGTGATCAGATCCTCGGCACAGGGCCGAGGACGACGTCTTATCTAGGCCAAGGGGCCATTTTTCAACATCAAAGCTGCTCGATCATCGCCGCAGCAGCGGAAACAGTCGCCTGACCGGGGTTTTCTTCGACGTTGAGTGACTTCACCACACCGTCTTCAACCAGCATCGAATAACGCTTGGAGCGCACGCCGAGGCCGCCGCCGGACAGATCGGCATCGAGGCCGAGCGCCTTGGTGAAGGATGCATCCCAGTCCGCGAGGAAGTGGATTTTGCCCTGACCGCCCGATGATTGCGCCCAGGCGCCCATGACGTGCCAGTCATTGACCGAGATGACGGCGATATCGTCCACGCCCTTGGAAAGAATGGCGTCACGGTTTTCGAGGTAGCCCGGCAGATGGTTCAGTGAGCAGGTGGGAGTGAAAGCGCCGGGAACGGCGAAAAGAACCACCTTCTTGCCGCCGAAAAGCGCGTCCGTGCTGGTTTCCACCGGGCCGTCGGCCGTCTTTTCCTTGAAGGTTGCGGAAGGCAGTTTGTCGCCGATCTTGATGGTCATGTCCGTGCTCCTGTAGCCGTTCGGTTTGCGCGACTATAGAGCACGGAAATGAAATCTGTCATGCGGTTTTCGAGTTAAATTCCGCCGCAAAACGCCGCTTACGGCTTCGGGAAATTCAGCATGGTTTCCATGGCCCGGTCGCCTGACTTCACCAGAATAGGCCAGCTGTTGCCCGGCACCTGATAGGTTTTCGGCAGGCCCTTGATGTTCATGTAGAAGGAGAGTTTGCGCTTGTCGCGCACCATGTTTTGCGGTTCGTAATAGGCAAAGCCCGAGGGGCCGGCGATGAAGATTTCGGTTTCCTTCGGCGCGTTTTCCGGAAGCTGAAGCTGCACGCCGAGCATGGTCTTGTCGGGCGTGATATGGAAATCGATGACCTTGAAATCCTCGGAGGCCGCCTCGGGCAGCGTTTCGCGTGCCTCTTCGAGCAGGCGGCGTTCCTCGCTGTCATCATCACCGGCATTGCCGCGGGCGATGGAAAATTTCGCTTCGAAGGGAATGCAGATATTCTGGCACACGCCGATGAAGGCGGTAAGATCGATCGCCCCGTTTGCGGCCGGATCGGCGACCTTCAGCTGAAAAGGGAGGCTGACGGCGTGGTCATAACCGATATCGGTGATATCGCCGTTCTCGATCAGCTTCGGAACCGGATAGGCCATGGTGGTGAGGCTGACGCCGCTTGCCGGATCAAGCGTGATCTTCGGCGGTATGCCGGCTTCGCCCGGCTCGCGCCAATAGGTTATCCAGCCTTCCTTCGGCTCGATCTGCAGCACGCCGCGCAGCACGCCGTCCGCATCCATGGCAAGGCTTGCCACGCGCATCTGGCCGCCTTCGCTTCTCGCCCAGTCGGTAATTTCGGCCCGGGCGGCTTGCGCGCCGCCGAGGAGGGCGGCAACGGCGGCCGCAAGGCGAAGATGTGAAAATCGAAAGAATATCCTGAGGCTCATGCTTCTCGTCTAGCCCAACATCGCCCGTCGGGCCAGTTACGAATTCGTGGGGTTCATCATTTTCGGTTGATTGATCGGGCGCTATGCCGCATCCTGTCCTTTGTCGAAGTGCGAACACCGTTTTTCGTTCAATGACGAGATTCGGTCTGCTGGAGGCGCCTGTGAGCTTTTCAACCCTGATGGACAAACGCGAACGTGGCTTTCTGGATGGTCAGTTCCTCATGGCGATGCCGGGACTGGACGATGGCAATTTTGCCCGTTCGGTGATTTATATCTGCGCCCATTCGGATGCGGGCGCGATGGGTTTCATCATCAACCGTCCGCAACAGATCACGTTTACGGATATCCTGCTGCATCTGAAACTGGTGGATAGCAACGACGCCATCATGCTGCCCAACCGCACCCGCGAATTCCCCATTCAGTGCGGCGGCCCGGTCGAATCCGGCCGTGGTTTCGTGCTGCATTCGGACGATTACTTAAGCGAATCCTCCATTCCGGTCAGCGACGACATTTCGCTGACGGCGACGCTCGATATCGTCCGTGCCATTTCCAACGGCCGAGGCCCGCAAAAGGCGACCATGATGCTCGGTTACGCCGGCTGGGGTCCGGGCCAGCTAGAAAACGAGATCGCCAATAACGGCTGGCTGAATTGCCCCGCTTCGGAAGAACTGATTTTCGATCGCGGGCTGGATAATAAATATGAGCGGGCGCTGGCCCTGATGGGCGTTGATGCGCGCATGCTCTCCACGGATGCCGGGCACGCCTAATCCGCTATTTCCGCTCTTTTCGCCTGGAACCAAATACTCACCCCCTACGTTACTACCCCGGAAAGCCGAACAGACAGTACGGCTAAAATAGGGAGCAGTAACATGGGTAGCACATCTGACAAGATCGCCGGTAAAGCCAATGAAGTTGCTGGCAAGGTGAAGAAGAACGTCGGTGAAGCGACGGGCAATAATGAATTGCGCGCCAAGGGTGCGGCCCAGGAAACCAAGGGCAAGGTTCAGAGCTCTGTCGGCAAGGCGAAAGATGCTGTCAAGGGCGCTGTCGATCGCATGTAATCCCGCGTGACTGGACTGCGCTTCAGACAATGTGGCGCGTAGAGCGCATGTGTTTTCGCACATGCGCTCTTGTCGTACGAGGGGACATGGCGACCCGGTCGTCACGTCGTCGGCTTCGCATTTTATGTCCTTCCTTATCCCCGATCCATCGCAAGGGTTTCACCCATGAAGCTTTTCTCCTGCGCATCCTGCGGCCAGCCTGTTCATTTTGACAACCGCTTCTGCGTCGCCTGCGGCCATCGTCTGGCTTTCGTGCCGGAACGGCTTTCCATGGAGGCGCTGGCGCCTGCGGGTGAGCCGAACTGGCAGATCGTTGCGGAGCCTGAAAAACAGGTGCGGTTCTGCGCCAATGAGGTGAACGACATCTGCAACTGGTCGGTGCCGGCGGAAAGCGAAAGCGCCTTTTGCCCGGCCTGCAGCCACAATCGCCTGGTGCCTGATATCGCAACGGAGCAGGGAATTGAACAATGGCGCCGCATCAGCCAGGCACAGCGGCATCTGTTCTATTCGATCCTGCGGCTTGGCCTGCCGCATCCCAACCGCGATATCGACCCTGCCGGTGGCCTCGTCTTCGACTTTCTGGTGGATGCGGTCGCGCCCGATGGTTCCGTCATTCCCGCCATGACCGGTCACGACGAAGGCCTGATCGCCATTCGCGCTGCAGAGGCTGATGATGCAACGCGCGAGCAGGTGCGCGCCAATATGAACGAACCCTACCGCACCATGCTTGGCCATTTCCGCCATGAGGTCGGGCACTTTATCTGGAACAAGCTGGTACGGGACGCAAACCGGCTGGAAGCCTGCCGCGCCGTCTTCGGCGATGAGCGCGAGGATTACGGCGCTGCCCTGCAAAGCAATTACGATGGCGGACCACGCCCCGACTGGCAGGAGAGTTTCATCAGCTCCTATGCCTCGGTCCACCCGTGGGAGGATTTCGCCGAATGTTTCGCCCACTACCTGCATATCGTCGATACGCTGGAGACGGCGCGCGCTTTCGGTGTGGCGATCGATCCTGATGGGCACGAGGAAATGGCGGCGGAGGTGACTTTTGATCCCTATAAGGCCCGCAGCGCCGCGCAGCTGGTCAAGGCATGGATCCCGCTCAGTGTCGCCATCAATTCTATCCAGCGCAGCATGGGGGAGGCGGACCTTTATCCCTTCGTGCTGACGCCGCCGGTGGTGGCGAAGATGGAGTTCGTGCACGACCTGCTGCATGGGAAGGTGGCGGCGGATGCACAGCATGAGGCGACGGTTCAGTAACGATTTGGCGCGAAATCAAGGACTTTTGAAGAGAGGAATATTTTCTCCTCCGTCATCCTCAGGCTTGTCCCACTGCTGTCCGGTTTAAATTTGCGGCCATTGGAAGGCCATCTGGTTTTGGTTTGTGGGTTTGTCTGGTGGCGGCTTGAGAAGCCGATCGGTGCGTCGCCGGTGCATGAGATTTGCGC
>JAEXMK010000163.1 GCA_023444445.1 Pseudomonadota bacterium
TTTTGTAGTTTTTGTCTTAGTTTTAGGCTGGAGATTCATTTACTGAATCATGCACTTAAACCACCCTTGTGGCACT
The DNA here is from genome assembly GCA_023444445.1 of Pseudomonadota bacterium. GTDB lineage: Bacteria > Pseudomonadota > Alphaproteobacteria > Rhizobiales > Rhizobiaceae > Agrobacterium. The sequence continues at coordinate 77 of JAEXMK010000163.1, forward strand.
GATGTACGAATTTGACGGATTGATGTACGGTTCTGACAGAATGATGTACGAGTCCAGTGGCACTGATGTACGATTATTTTTGTCATCTCAGATCGTCTGTTTCGGACCCCGAAGGACAAAACCGATTCCCGATTCTCCAGCAGGGAAGGAATCGTGATTCTTTTCAGGGGCTTGGCCCGGGGAGAATTTTGTCAGAAATGCCGGATCGAAATACGGATCTTTTGACAAACAGGGCGGACTGAAACACGCGGTTTTTGTCAGAGCTCAAGAGCGATCTGCTCAGTCGATGTCGGGACAAGCCGCTTGCGCATGTAAAGGACGGTTCCTTCGCGCCCTTCGCGCAGTTCCAGATCGTAATCCGGAAGCGGGTCGGCGACCGTGCTCTTCACCACTTCCTCGACGGTCTGGCGGAATTTCCGCAAGGGGAGCTGCGAGCCGCTGCGATAGTGCAGATCCTGCATCTTGTAGAAGGCTTCCGTCTGGCCGGCCGCCTTGCGGGCAAGACGATAGATGAAGCGGGCGATCGGCTTGGTGATAAGGAAGTAGTCGGGATTGAGCGTCAATATGCTCGGCTTGCCGAAGGGCTGGACGACGCCGTCATAGACCCAGTTCGGAATCTCGATCTCCACCTGGTCGATATTGTCCTGGGCCGTGCGGCTGACGACCTTGTAGCGGCCGATGAAGGGAAAGCTTTCGGCATCCCGTCGCTTGCCGTCACCGAGATTGACGATCTTGATGCGGGTCGCCTGCAGGCGGTCGAGGGCGCGTTCGAGTTCGAGATATTGCTTGCCGCCCTGCCCGCGCCGGCAGAATTTCAGGATCTGCGCGGCCGTCGGCCGATAGATGCGGCCCGGCAGGCTGGGACGCAGGTGTTTTTTCTCGCTGGCGACATATCGGCGGGTTTCCTCGGCCAGGTAGGACACCATGTTGAGGAAGATGTCGTAATCATAGGCATTGGCAATACCGACTTCGGCGCCGCCCTCGACGGTGATGATGCTGTCGCCGAGCTCGTAGCGGATGATGCCGTCGCGCTTGGTCTTGCTAAGCGAGAAGGGCGCCACGTCCATCAGGTTGATTTCGTCCTTCAGGGGGGCGTCGTGGACGCTCGGCACGAAGAACATCAACTGGTCGTCGTCGATCGGCGGCGCGCGCTTCAGCGGTGCGGCACTCGGCGGGATCTCGCTTTCGATCACCCGCTTCAGTTCCTTGCCGTGGATCGCCTCGCCGAGCCTCGCCAGTGCATCGCGCATCAGGTCGTCCTCGACCTGTTAGAGCTTGAGATCGGCGAAGCTGCCCCGCAGATAGAACCGGCGCAGGCCGCTCAGCGCATCCTTGGTGAGCGGCACGTAATCCTGCTTCTTCGCCTCCATATAGGCCTGCGTCATCTGTTGCAGATAGGCGTTCTTGTCATGCAGCGACAGTTTTGAGAATTCGCTGCGCGGCATGAAGGACAGGGTCGTGCGTTTCATGGCGAATCTCCTGCGAGGCCTTTTGCAGGCGTTTTTAGCAGGTTCCGCCAGCATTCGGATAGGATGGATGCAAACGGAGGCACCGCAGAAGGTAACGTTACAGCGTCATGAAGAACGTTGATTGACGTGCGTTGACGCAAATGCGTTAAGTCAGATGCGGGCGCGATCCATCAATTCCTTCAGGGCCTCGGGATAGCTCAGCCGGTTTTCCATCGCCCAGGCGACAAAGCGGTTATAGGTGGAAACCGGCGGGCGAATATTGAGATTGGCCGAGGGTTCGGCCTCTTTCCGCCGGGTGATTTTCTGGATGGGCTCGCGCGACACGAATCCGTGTCTCTCGGCGACCGCGTCGATCTTGTGGTCCGGCACCTCCGGTTCGAGTTCGCTATCGGGCTTGATGGTCTTGAGGCGATCGCCAAAACCCAGGTCCTTCATTCCGCTGCTTCCTTCTGCATGACGAGATTGATCAGTTCCTCGGTGAGGGCGAGCGCGTTTTCACGCGCCTGCGGCAGGCCGTTGACCTCGCCCGCATCCAGTTCGTTGAGATCGAGCTGGTGGTAGAACATCGCCTTGTAGGCCGCGCGCTCGTTGAGGTGATGTGTGAAGCGCGGGATGTCCCCACCTTCCAGCTGGGTGATGATCGCCTTCTCGATCTTCGTCTTGATTTGCGGGGAGGTGCGGGTGAACAGCACGCGATAGGGAATGAGCTTGTCGAAGGAGTCGCCCTCGTCCTTGATCAGGTGGATGGCCTTCGCCGCCAGTTCCGCATCCGTCGGGCTCGCCTGGATCGGAATGATGACGAGGTGGGCGCGAAACAGGGCGCGTGACATCAACCGGTTTGCCGTTCCCTCGAGGTCGACGAAAACGAACTGGCGTTGCCTGCGGTGAAGATCGAGCTTTTCCTTGAAGCTCTCTTCATTGGCGGCGCTATCGACGATCACGGGGTTTTTCGATCCCCCTCCCCTCCATCCGACGATGGGCTGGTTTCGATCGCAATCGAGAATGGTGACGCTGGCGCCCTGGCTGGCAAGGGTGGTGGCGAGGACGAGTGTCGTCGTCGACTTGCCTGCCCCGCCCTTCGGATTGGCAACGGCTATGACCGGCATGGATTTCCTCTTTGCTGCACGCTGTTGCATCAGGATGCTTCTTAAAGCTTTCAGAAGCGTTAAGGCGCTTTATCATGCGTCAGCATCAACGCGCGTCAACGTTGACGCATTAGCGTTATTCTCACGATTGCGGCAGAATGGCTTTTGGCGAGTAACACGCAACTACAAAGCTGGATGGTGAAGCCCCAGCTTGTAGTGACCTTGTCAAAACCGGCCTTTGCACCGTTCCTTGCGGCGGGGTCGGCGCGAGTGACCCGAACCTGACAAAAGCTTAAGCGACCCTGTCCGGAAACGAGCGTTTGCGTACAGGGGTAAAACACCCTGTCCACAAATTATCTTGACCGTCTTATGAACAGAGGCGATATTTTGGACAGCCTATTCGGACAAAATTACCCTCATGCCACGCACCTTCGCCTATGTCCGCGTATCCACGACCGGCCAGACGACCGAGAACCAGCTTCAGGAAATCGAAGCCGCCGGCTTCCAGGTCGAACTGCGCCGGATCGTCACCGAGACGGTTTCCGGCAGCACCGCCATCGCGCAACGCCGCGGCTTTTCCCGGCTCATGGACAAGCTGGAGTCCGGCGACATTCTGATCGTGACAAAGCTCGACCGCCTCGGCCGTGATGCGATCGACGTCAGCACCACCGTCAGAACGCTGGCCGAAATGGGCGTGCGCGTCTATTGCCTCGCGGTCGGCGGCGCCGACCTCACCAGCTCGGCCGGCACCATGACCATGAACGTGCTCAATGC
>JAEXMK010000167.1 GCA_023444445.1 Pseudomonadota bacterium
AGCGGCTTGAATGCGTCCTCGGCCAGCTCGCCGGACAGCCGGCGCTCGACCTGATCGCGAAACTGCGCCACGCGGCCTTCAACAAATGCGTGATCGAACTCGTCGTAACGGTACATATTCTTCCTCACACTGCGATGAATGCTGCATCGGCCGGCTTGTAGCCGGTGGCATATTGCATGGTCGGGCCGGCGGCGCGGATGCGTTCGCGAAGCCGCGTCGGCCAAAGCTTGCCGTTCTCTTCAACGACATCGATGATGTTGACGTCAACGACCTTGTTGGCGGAAAAATCACGCTTGCCGATTTCCTCAAGCGAGGCCACGGCCTCCGCATGGCGAGCGACGATCGCATCCTGCAGCGCCTCGGTCCATTCGCCATTGGCGTCGAGCCAGACGGCAATGCCGTCGCTCAGGCGATTGGCAGTCAAAACCTTGTCAACCATTCACATACTCCCGTTTGAGGTTTGCTGGCTTGACGGCAAGCGCAAGCGCCTCGGATCTGTCGAAATTGGCGCCCGCCACAGCATCGCCGATAATGACCATGACCGGGCCGGTCAACTCATCTCGATGTTCGAGGTCAGGCAGATCGTTCAATGTGCCATGCAGCAGGCGGCGATCCGCGCGGCTGGCATTTTCGATAACGGCAACGGTGGTTTCGACGCCCAGTCCCGCATCGATGAGCCGCTTGGCCACCGATGCGGCAACGCTGCGGCCCATATAGACGGCAATCGTCGCGCCGGAGACCGCAAGACGCGCCCAATCCGGCAGGACGTCGCCGGTCAGATCATGGCCGGTGGTGAAGATCAGCGAGGACGCGACACCGCGCAGGGTCAGCGGCAATTCAAAATCCGCAGCGGCGGCAAAGGCGGAGGTGATGCCTGGCACGATCTCGTAAGCGATGCCGGCTTCGCGCAGCGCCGCCATTTCCTCGCCAGCACGGCCATAGACCAGAGGATCACCGGATTTGAGTCGCACGACGCGCTTGCCTTCCTGGCCGAGGCGCACCAGCAGGCGATTGATGTCATTCTGCGACTTGCTGTGGCAGCCCTTACGCTTGCCGACGGAGAGCCTTTCAGCATCGCGGCGACCCATATCGACAATCGCCTGCGGCACTAGGGCGTCATAAACGATCACATCGGCTTCCATCAGCACGCGCTGTGCGCGCAGTGTCAGCAGATCTTCTGCGCCGGGGCCTGCGCCAACCAGCCAGACACGGCCTTCGCTGCGTTCTGGTGACTGCAGCAGACGGTCAACCGCCTGACGGGCGGACGGCGTATCGCCAATTGCAACCGCATCCGCAACAGCACCGGAGAAGAAGCGCCGCCAGAAATTGCGCCGCAGGGCGCCTTTGGGCACGTTTTCTTCTGCCGCATCGCGATATTGCACGGCGAGGCGTGCGAGCTTGCCGAGCGACGGCGACAGCATCTGGTCAATGCGGGCGCGGATCATCTGGGCGAGAACAGGCCCTGCCCCTTCCGTGCCGATGGCAATGGCGAGGGGCGCGCGGGTGACAAGCGCCGGGGTGAAAAAGTCGCAGAACTCCGGCTGATCCACTGCATTGGCAGGTATTTTCTTCGCGCGCGCGACAGAGACGATTTCGCGATCCAGCGCTTCATCGCCCGTTGCTGCGAAGACCAGAGTGGCGCCGTCAACCAATGGGCTGGCGAAAGCTTGGGCACGGTGATCTATATGGTTTTCGCTGATATATCGCGAAAAATCCGCTTCCGGCTGATCGGCATAGGCAACGATATGGGCGTTGGTATTGGCAAGCAGCCTTACCTTCGCGAAGGCTTCGTCACCATTTCCGAAAACGGCAACCTGCCTGCCCTCGACCCGGAAGAAAGCGGGGAAGGTTGAAAGGCGGTCGCCAGCAGTGGAAAAATCATGTTCGTTGTGCATTGGACATATATCCCGCATTGCGGCGCAAGATTGAAGAAACAGAAATTCAAGCCGTTCTGACACCTGGATTTTTATTTCTCGAAGACCCCGGTTTTGGAGGAAAACAATCCGGCATCGATTTATCGAGCCTCGGCGTGGCCGTAAAATCCCCTCGGAATCCCTTGACAAAGCGGGTACCCACGCCGAACAAGGAATGACAATCACCTGTCGATTTCTCCATGCGAAAACCGCTTTCCCGAAAGCGGCACGAAGGATCAGACCCTTGACCAGCCAGTTGCTCGCCGCCCGCCTCCTCGATGTCATCGAACACGATATCCTGCCGTTGACAGCCCGTGGCGTCAGCCTCGGCAACAAGGTTTTCGGGGCCGCGATCCTGCGCAAATCAGACCTTTCGCTTGTCGTTGCCGAGACCAATAATGAGCTTGAAAATCCGCTGTGGCATGGCGAAGTGCATACGTTGAAGCGGTTCTACGAGTTGGGCGAAAAGCCGAATACAAAAGACCTGATTTTCCTCTCCACCCACGAACCCTGTACCATGTGCATGTCCGCCATCACCTGGGCCGGCTTCGACAACTTCTATTCCTTCTTCAGCCACGAGGATTCGCGCGACGCTTTCGCGATCCCGCATGACCTGAAAATCCTCAAGGAAGTCTTTGGGCTGGAGCCGGGTGGATATCGCCGCAACAATGCCTTCTGGAACTCTTTCTTCATCGCTGATCTGGTGGACGCCGTAGACGAGCCGCTTAAAAGCACACTGAAGGCCCAGACGGCCCGCATCAAGGCCGCATATGACGATCTCTCCACCACTTACCAATCATCCAAGAGCGACAACGATATTCCGCTGAATTAGAGCATTTCCAGAAAAAATACGTACGGGCTTTCCGTCCGGGCAATGCGTAAAACTAAAACGAAGGTTTAGACACAATGGAAGCCTCGAAGGATATTTCCCGCCTGATCGAGATCATGGAAGCGCTGCGACAGCCGGAAACCGGCTGCCCCTGGGATGTCGTTCAGACCTTCGAGACGATCAAGCCCTATACGATCGAAGAGGCCTATGAGGTTGCCGACGCCATTGAGCGCAAGGATATGGACGATCTTTGCGAAGAACTGGGCGATCTTCTCCTGCAGGTGGTTTTCCACGCCCGCATCGCCGAAGAAAGGGGTGAATTCGCCTTTGGTGACGTGGTTCACGCCGTAACCTCGAAGATGATCCGCCGCCATCCGCATGTCTTCGACGTCTCCGAGGCCAATACGCCTGACAGCGTCAAGCTGCAATGGGACCAGATCAAGGCTGAGGAAAAGCGCGAAAGGGCAGAGCGCCGCGCGCGCCGCGGCATCACTGAAGACTTCAAGGCCGGGTTTCTGGGCGGTATTCAGCGCAGCCAGCCGGCGCTGACGGAAGCTTTGAAGCTGCAGGAACAGGCTGCCCGCGTCGGTTTCGACTGGTCGGACCCGGCTCCCATCCTCGACAAGATCGAGGAGGAAATCGCAGAACTTCGCGAAGCGCTGGCGGAAGGAAAGCCGGAGAAAGTCTCCGATGAACTCGGCGATCTGATCTTCGCGCTCGTCAATATCGGCCGCCACGTCAAAACCGATCCGGAAAACGCGCTGCGCGGCACCAATACGAAATTCCGCAGGCGTTTCAATCACATCGAGACGTCTCTCAACGACAGCGGTGAAACCTTGAAAGAGGCGAGCCTCGAGAGGATGGAAGATTTGTGGCAGGCAGCGAAACGGATCGAGCGTTCGCTTGATACGGTTTCACTCTGATCGTGAATTACGTTGAGTGCGGGGCAATCGTCGCATTCCTCTCAGCGCTCCCAGTCTTCCCGCTCGCGAACGGCCGTCTTTCCGAGTTTTCGTTCGAGTTCGACAGCCTGCGCTTCCGACAGGCGCACATCCAGCGCAACCGATCCATCCTCGTGATCTTCGCGACCGTCAACGATGGCGTTGCTGTAGACCCAGGAGATCAGCGGTAGTTGTTCGACGGAAAGCACCACGGTCGTTTCCGTCAGCACACCGGACAAGCGCTTTGAAATCTCGTCCATCAGGGCATCGACACCCTCGCCCGTGATTGCGGAAACGGCGCGTATATCCGAGCGGCCTTCGGCGCGCTGCATGATGGCGTCGTGTGCGTCCGGCTCCAGACGGTCGACCTTGTTCCAGACCTCGATGATGCGCTTTTCCGCTTCCTTCTCGTCGATACCCAGATCGCCGAGAATGCGCAGCACATCCGCAGACTGGGCAGCATTATCAGGATCGGACATATCACGCACATGCAGAACGAGATCGGCTTCAAGCACCTCTTCTAGCGTTGCGCGGAAAGCAGCGACGAGATGTGTCGGCAGGTCGGAAATGAAGCCCACCGTATCCGACAGGATGACGGTTCGGCCATGCGGCAGTTTCATGCGGCGCAAGGTTGGATCGAGTGTGGCGAACAGCATGTCCTCTGCCAGAACACCCGCGCCGGTGATACGGTTGAACAGCGTGGATTTGCCGGCGTTGGTGTAACCAACCAGAGCCACGATCGGATGCGGCACCTTGCGGCGCTTGGCACGGTGCAGCTGGCGGGTGCGTACCACCTGCTCCAGCTCCTTCTCGAGCTTGACGATGCGATCCTGCAGTAACCGTCTGTCGGCCTCGATCTGGGTTTCACCCGGACCACCCATGAAACCCGCGCCACCGCGCTGGCGTTCAAGGTGGGTCCAGCTTCTGACGAGGCGTCCCTTCTGGTAGTTCAGATGCGCGAGATCGACCTGTAGCGTGCCTTCCTTGGTGGAGGCGCGGCGGCCGAAGATTTCAAGGATGAGACCCGTGCGGTCGATGACCTTGGCATTCCACTGCTTTTCGAGATTGCGCTGCTGCACCGGGGTCAGAGGATGATCGACGATCACCAGGCCGGAATTGGTCTCATCGAGCAGATGGCCGATTTCCTCGATCTTGCCGGTTCCGAACAGGGTTGCTGGACGCGGCTGGTTGACCGGCACGACGAGCCCCTGGGTCACCTCGAGATCGATGGCAAGCGCCAGACCCTTGGCTTCCTCAAGCTTGGCTTCAACAGAGCGGCCGGGAGCGACGGGGCCTGCCGCCGCCTCGCGATTTTCGCGCTGCTGCTTGAGGACGGGCACGAGGACAACCGCGCGCATGTCGTCGCGGCGCTTTTCCTGCTCCGGAATGATTGATTCGTTCGAGGTGTCGCGTGTTGAAATGGGCTCGGCCTTATCCAGAAAGAATGTTTCGGCCGACCGCATCCGTGCGGACGGCCATTGAGATTAACCTGACGCGACCGGAAATGTTCCGATTCGGGTCAGCCTCTGTCAAAAATAACGTTAAGGGAGCCTGATCAGGCTGCGCCTTCTTCGCTCTCGAACATCTGCATGGGCTGGCCGGGCATAATGGTGGAAATCGCATGCTTGTAGACCAGCTGCGAATGACCATCACGGCGCAAAAGCACGCAGAAATTGTCGAAGGAGGTGACAACGCCCGTCAGCTTGACGCCGTTGATCAGGAAAATCGTGAGCGAAATCTTCTGCTTACGAACGGTATTGAGGAAGAGATCCTGAAGGTTTTGAGAACGTTCCGCCATGGCGCCGCTTCTTTCTTTTTTGCCGGCAGGGATACCGGAAAATAATCAATCAATAATAAGCCGGCCGAGTCTTGTCCCCCGCTTGGCTGGCCTCAAACTCTGGTATCAAATCACGTTCCGTTCCGCAACGGCGAAAACGGCTTCAGCAGTACGAGTATTGACCCACATTTTCAATTTGGGACAGTCAAAAATATTGTATCGAAACACGGAAAAGTTGTTCCACGTCTCGCACCGCGTCGGCGGATGCAAATAGCACCACCCGGTCTTTCGCCTTGATCTTCGTGCTGCCATCCGGCCGGATCACAACACCGTCGCGATATATCGCGCCGATGCGCACGCCGTCGGGCATATCGATATCACGAAACGCCTGTCCTACCAGCTGCGATGTTTCCAACGCTTCCGCCTCGATCACCTCCGCCGAACCACGCTGGACAGCGTAGACCGAGCGTATACGGCCTTTGCGCACATGCTGAAGCACGCGGGAGATCGTGACCGCGCGGGGGTTGATATAGGCATCGAGCCCGAGCGAGCGGGCGACATCATGGAAAGACGTGCTGTTCAGCAGCGCAAGATTCGATTTGCAACCAAGCTGTTTGGCGATCACGCCGGCCAGAATATTGGTCTGGTCGTTATTGGTCAGCGTAACGATCAGGTCGGCATCCTGAATATCGGCCTGCATCAGGATTTTCTGGTCGAGCGCCGAGCCATGCATGACAATGGTATTGCGAAGCTGTTCGGATGCGGCAACCGCTCTGTCGCGGTCCGCCTCGATGATCTTCACCCGCGTTTTCGGCTGCATCTCCTCGATCTTGTGTGCGACGAAGTGGCCTATATTGCCAGCGCCCGCAATCACGATGCGCTGCGCTTCCTGCTCCTCATGGCCGAAGAGGCTCAGGGTGCGGCGCGCATGCTGGCGTTGACAGATGACGTAGGCAAGGTCACCTACCCGCAGCTGTTCCGAAGAATGCGCCACCTTGAGGATACCATCCCGGTAAACGCCTACTACCGTGGCAATGAGATCGGGAAAGAGGTTGGAAAGCTGATGCAGCGGCGTGTTGATGACCGGGCAATCTTCCATGCACTCGATGGCGAGCATGTAGATAGTGTCTTCCGCGAACCGCACGACGTCGGTCGCGCCTGGAAAAGCAATACGCCGCAACACCATCTTGCCGACTTCGACTTCAGGGGAAATCGTGACATCGATGGACATGTTCTCGCGGCTGAAGAGATCGGCATATTCCGGCTTCAGATAGCTCTGATCGCGGATGCGGGCGATTTTGGTCGGCACACTGAACAGCGCATGCGCCACCTCGCAGGCGACGATATTGATCTCGTCATGCAACGTCACGGCAATGATCATGTCGGCCTGATCGGCGCCGGCTTTGGCCAGCATGTCGGGATGCGCGCCATGACCCACATAACCGCGCACATCCAGCGTCTCGGTTATGGCGGTAATCAGCGGCGCGGCGGTATCGATGACCGATACTTCGTTATCTTCCCGCGACAATTGCTCGGCGATGCCGTAACCCACCTGCCCTGCGCCGCAAATGATGACTTTCATGCTGTCTCTCTGACGGAATAATCGGTTACGGCGAAGCGCCTTCGTCCCTTATACGCCGAGAGATTTCAGTTTGCGATGCAGGGCCGACCGTTCCATGCCGACAAATTCCGCGGTGCGCGAAATATTGCCGCCGAAGCGGTTGATCTGCGCCATCAGGTAGTCACGTTCGAACATTTCACGCGCTTCACGCAACGGCAGCGTCATAATGTGCTGGTCACCCTGCGCCGAAATCTTCGGCAGCATGTCACCAATATCCGCCGGCAGCATGTCGGCCGAGATCGGCGCTTCGCCGCCTTCAGGACGGGCAAGAATCATCAGGCGCTCGATGTTGTTCCGCAGCTGGCGGATATTGCCAGGCCAGTCATGTGTCTGGAGAACGGCCATGGCATCGTCTCCGATCTTGCGCGGCCGGATGCCGGCCTGCTCGGAAATCTGGCGCATGAACATATCGACAAGGAAAGGAATATCCTCACGCCGTTCGGAGAGCGCCGGCACCTTCACCGGCACGACGGCGAGACGATGGTAGAGATCCTCGCGGAACGCCCCTTCCGCGATCAGGCTTTCGAGATGATGAGCGGTCGAGGAAATGATGCGCACATCGACTTTCACCCGCTTGCCGCCGCCGACACGCTCAAACTGCTGGTCGACCAGCACGCGCAGGATCTTGTTCTGCGTCTCGCGCGGCATTTCGCCGACTTCATCCAGATAAAGAACGCCGCGATGGGCCTCTTCCAGAGCGCCCACCTTGCGCGGCTGCCCCGGCAGCCCCTCCGTGCCAAAGAGTGCGATCTCCATGCGATCAGGCGTGATCGTCGCCGCGTTCAGCGCCACGAAAGGACCGGTTGCGCGGGACGATTTTTTGTGAATCATGCGCGCCACAAGTTCTTTACCCGAACCGGACGGACCGAGGATCATGATGCGGCTGTTGGTGGGCGCAACCCGGTCGATGGTCTGGCGCAGCTGCGACACCGCAAGCGACGCGCCGACAAGCTCAACCGCATCACCGGTGCGCTTCTTGAGTTCCTGAACCTCGCGCTTCAGCTTGGAGTTTTCCAGCGCCCGCTCGGCGATCAGGATCAGGCGGTCGGCCTTGAAGGGCTTTTCAATGAAATCGAACGCGCCACGCTTGATGGCGTTGACGGCGGTTTCGATATTGCCGTGACCGGAAATCATGACCACCGGGATTTCGGGATGGCGGCTCTTGATCTCGTCCAGCAGCGCCAGACCGTCGAGCTTCGAGCCCTGCATCCAGATGTCGAGAAAGATCAGGCGCGGCACGCGCTCGGAAATGGCCGCCAGCGCACTGTCGCTGTCGAAGGCCATACGCGTCTCGTGGCCCTCATCGGAAAGAATGCCCGCTACGATTTCGCGAATGTCCGCCTCGTCATCCACGACCAAAATATCAGACGCCATATGCTGCTTCCTTGTTATTTTCGCCGCCGACCGCCTCGATATAGGGCAGCAGCACTCGGATCATGGCGCCATGGCCATGGTCGAATTCGGCAGGGGCATCGTGGAGTTCCAGATACCCGCCATGTTCTTCGATGATTTTCTTCACGATCGCGAGGCCGAGGCCCGTGCCCTTGTCCCGCATCGTCATATAGGGTTCGAGAATGCGGTGACGGTTCTCGACAGGCAGGCCGCGGCCATTGTCGATGATGTCAGCCACGAAACGGGAATTGGCTTCGTCGAAGGAGGCGCGCACCAGGATTTTACCCGGCCGCTTTTCGCCTTCCACCGCTTCGATAGCCTCCGTCGCATTCTTGATGAGATTGCCGAAGGCTTGCCCCAGCATGCGGGCATCGAACATGCCCTCCAGGGGAATATCGCCCAGCTCGGTCGTGAACTTCGTATCGGCGGCGCTGATTTCCCGAAGGAAAGCTGCATCCTTCAGGATCGACCGCAGGTCCGACTTTTCCTTCGTCGGCTTCGGCATGCGCGCAAAGGCTGAGAATTCATCCACCATCCGGCCGATATCGCCAACTTGGCGAACGATGGTGTCCGTACACTGGTCGAAGATGGCACGGTCGTTCTCGTCGATCTGTTTGCCGAAGCGGCGCTTGATGCGCTCTGCGGAAAGCTGGATCGGCGTCAACGGGTTCTTGATTTCATGCGCAATGCGGCGCGCCACATCCGACCATGCGGTTGAACGCTGGGCGATGACGAGATCGGTAATATCGTCGAGGGTGATCACGTAGCTGTCGCGGCCGTCGCGGGCATCCTCGCGGGTTACCTGCACATTCAGCGTCCGTTCCTTGCCGCGCCGCATGATGTTGATCTGCTTTCGGAAGTTGCCACGCGCCCAACTGTTCGCCTCGGTCACGACCTGATCGATCTCCGGCGCAATCTCGGAAAGCTGCGCTCCCATCAGCTGGTCGAAATTCAGCGCCAGGAACTCTTCGCCGGACGGGTTGACGATGGTGATGCTGCGGTTCTCATCAATGCCGATGACCGCGGCGGTCACACCCGACAGCACGGCTTCGATGAAACGGCGACGGTCGTCAATATCGTCCTTGGCCTCGATGATCTGCTCCTGCTGGCTGCGCAGTTCAGAAACCATCTTGTTGAAGGTGCGCGACAGGCGCCCGACGTCACCATCGACGGCGCGCACGGGCACCAGCACGTGCATGTTGCCGGTTGCAACACTGTCGGCGGCGCCGATGAGAAGACGAATCGGGCGGACAATACGGTCGGCCACCGCAATCGCCGTCCAGATGGCGGCCAACAGCACGATCAATGCAAAACCGAGATAGAGGATCGCAAAGGCGATCTGCAGCGGCGCACGGCCCGCCTCCATGTTCTTGTATTCCGCCCGGTTCTCTTCCATCAGCCGCATCGCGGTCATGACCTTCGGATCGACCGCGCGTACGGTATAAAGGAAGGTGCCGCTGATGCCTTCGAGCTTGATGATGGCGCCGACAAGGTTGGTAATGCCCGGTGGGATCAAGGTCGGCTGGCCGGCGGCTGCCTTTTCGAGCGCGTCATGGGGGATGGCGGGAAGCGGTTTTTCGGTTTTGATGTCGGCCTGGGCGACGGCATCGCCGTCCTCCTGCACCAGGAATGCGCCAAGCAGACCGCGACCCTTGGCCTGACGGGTCATCAGATCGACGAAGCCGGTACGATCGAGATAAAAAAGAGCGCGGTTGCGGTCGAGATCGGTTGCCATCGACAGGGTCTGGCCCTGCAGATAACCGGCATTTTCCATCATATAGGCCTGGGCGATATTGCCCGATGACTCGACGATCGACTGGGTACGGATCGAAAACCAGCGGTCAAGGCCGACATTCAGCGTCAGGCTGGCAAAGATGGCGACGAGAACGGCCGGCGTAATCGCGACAATGGAGAAAAGCACGACGATGCGGACATGCAGACGCGCCGCCGCCCTGCCCTTTTTACGTGCTTTCAGCAGCCGGTTGATTTCGCGGCCGATGAGGAAGATCAGGCCGATCACCAAGATCGAATTGATGACGACGGAGGCGATGACGACATTGGTTGTCGGGGCTATCGGTGTCACGCCTAAAAGCACGAACAGCGTTATGATGGCGCAGACAAGCGCGATGCCAGCGAGCACCAGCCCCGGCAGGGCGAAAGACATCCTGCGATCGGCAACCACCATTCCCGCTGCCTCATCGGCAACGTCGCGTTCGGCGGCGGGTTTCCGCATGCACTACTCCCAATTGCTGGCCAGCCAGCACCACAGTCCCGAAGTCAGGCGGGACTCGCCTCCCTCAGGCGAATCTCCGTCCTTCCTAGTGTTTCCCAAGCAACACAATGTGGCGAAAATGCAACGACAACTGCGGCCTTGTCAACATTCTCAGCTGGGGCGGGAACTACGATAGACGGAAACGCCGAGCTCACGGATTTTCTTGCGCAGTGTATTGCGGTTGAGGCCAAGAAGATCGGCGGCCTTGATCTGGTTGCCGCGGGTTGCCGTCAAGGCCGCAAGAATGAGCGGATATTCGAGTTCGCGCAGCACCCGGTCATAAAGACCTGGAGGAGGCAGGCCATCGCCGAAGCTGGCGAAATAATCCCGCATGTTCTCCTCGACCGCCTGCGAAATCGTGAGTGAACCGGTGCGAACTGCCATCTTGTCGAGCGGGCTGTCGGGGACATCCGATTGCAGTTCCTGCTCGATGATCTCGCGGGTAATGACTTCCTGCGGATAAAGCGCCATCAGGCGGCGGATGAGGTTTTCCAGCTCGCGCACGTTGCCGGGCCAGGCATAGGCCTTCATGACTTCAAGAGCTTCGGTCTCGAAACGCTTGCCTTCCAGCCCTTCCTTTTCGCCCGTCTGGATGAAATGGCGCACCAGATCGGGAATATCCTCGGCGCGGTCACGCAAGGGTGGCAGGCGCAACGGCACGACGTTCAGGCGATAATAGAGGTCTTCACGGAATAGGCCCTGATTGATCGATTGCTTCAGGTCCTTGTTGGTGGCGGCGACGATGCGGACATCGGTACGGATCGGCGTGCGACCGCCAACCGTTGTATATTCACCCTGTTGCAACACGCGCAGAAGGCGTGTCTGGGCATCCATCGGCATGTCGCCGATTTCATCGAGGAACAGCGTGCCGCCGTCGGCCTGTTCGAAACGGCCGGTGGAGCGGTTCTGAGCGCCGGTAAAGGCGCCCTTTTCATGGCCGAACAGTTCGGATTCGATCAGATCGCGCGGGATGGCCGCCATGTTGATGGCAACGAAGGGACCGTTGCGGCGCTTGCCATAATCATGCAGCGCGCGCGCCACCAGCTCCTTACCCGTACCGGATTCACCCGTAATCATCAGCGTCAGGTCGGTCTGCATCAGGCGGGCAAGAACACGGTAGATTTCCTGCATCGCAGCGGAGCGGCCGACGAGCGGCATACCGTCCTGCATGTCGTCATCCAGCTTCGCCGGTTTGCGCTTCGGCTCGGAGAGTGCGCGGCCGATGATGGCGATCAGCTCCGTCAGGTCGAAGGGCTTGGGCAGGTAATCGTAAGCGCCCTTTTCCGAGGCCTTGATTGCCGTCATGAAGGTGTTCTGTGCGCTCATGACCAGAACCGGCAGGTCCGGGCGGGCCTTCTTGATCCGCGGCAGCAAATCGAAGGCGTTTTCGTCCGGCATCACGACATCGGTCACGACAAGATCGCCCTCACCAGCCGAAACCCAGCGCCAGAGCGTTGCGGCATTGGAGGTGATGCGCACGTCGTAACCGGCGCGGCTCAGCGCCTGGTTCAGAACGGTGCGGATTGCGGCGTCATCATCGGCGACGAGGATCGTAGCTGTCATAGGTCATTTCCTGTCGTGTTCGGCAAGGTGATGTCGTCAAGCGCCACTTCAGGCGAGACGGGCATCAATACGCGGAAAGTCGTGCGGTGGTTCTGGCTGTCGCATTCGACGATGCCGCCATGGGCGCCGATGAGCTTGGCGACCAGCGCGAGGCCGAGGCCCGAACCATTCGTCTTGGTGGTGATGAAGGGATCGAAAAGATGCGGCAGAAGATCGGCCGGAACGCCCGGACCGTTATCATGCACGCAGAATTCGAGCGGCAGCGAAATCCGCTCGCGGCTGCCGGCGACCGACAGGCGGATGCCGGGACGATAGGCCGTGGTCAGCACGACTTCGCCATCCGGCTGGTTGCCCACGGCTTCAGCTGCATTCTTCACCAGATTGAGGAAGACCTGCACCAACTGGTCGCGATTGGCATAAACTGGCGGCAGTGAGGGGTCGTAATTCTCTGATATCTTGATGTTGCGGGCGAAACCGGCCTTGGCGATCGCCTTTACATGATCAAGCACGGAATGGATGTTGACCGGCATGCGGTCCACCGGTCGCTCGTCGGAAAACACTTCCATACGATCGACCAGCGAGACGATCCGGTCTGTCTCGTCGCAGATCAATCGGGTCAGGGCGCGGTCCTCGTCCGGAACCGACATTTCCAGAAGCTGCGCAGCACCCCGAATTCCGGACAGAGGGTTCTTGATCTCATGTGCAAGCATGGACGCAAGGCCGGTGACCGAGCGCGCGGCGGCGCGATGGGTCAACTGCCGGTCGATCTTGTCGGCCATCGACCGTTCCTGAAAAACGACGACCACCGAACCCGCCTCGCTGACGACTGGCGCTACATAAAGATCGACCAGCTTGTCCTGGCCGAGCCGCGGCGAACTCAGATCGACGCGATATTCATTGACGGGCGCGCGGCGTTCCCGCACCTGATCGATCAGCGCCAGCAGCGGGCTGCCGAAGGGAATGAAGGTGGAAACCCGGTAGCGCGCCAGATGCGAAGCGCTCGCCCCGAAAAAGGCTTCGGCTTCCCAATTGGCAAATGCGATGAAACCTTCGGCATCCACCAGAATGACGGGGTTCTGCACGGCGTTCAGAACCGCCATGGCGAGCGGATTTGCATCTGCCGGGCTGTGTTTGTCGGCGCTCATGCGGCCTTCCTTGCGGCGTCTTCGCCCGCATTTGCGTGAAGGGCGGAACGCAGCAGATCAGCCACCTCCCCCGTGTCACGCGATGTCATGATTTGAGTCTTGTCGGAGGTGGCCATCTCTGGCGCGAAACGCTCGAGATACCAGCCCAGATGTTTGCGGGCGTGCCGGAGACCGGCTTCCCTTCCGTAAAATTCCAGCATCATGTCGTAATGCTCAACAGCGATATCGGCAATCTCGGCACGTTGCGGTGCAGCGTGTCCGGCGAGAACGGCCGGCAGCCAGGGCTGACCCTGCGCACCGCGACCGACCATGACGGCATCTGCGCCGGAACGGCGCAGGATTTCCCGCGCATCGTCGGCCGTCTCGACATCGCCATTGGCGATGAGAGGCACGGAAATCACCTCGCGCACTGCGCGGATGGCGTCCCAGTCCGCGCGCCCCTCATAAAACTGCATGCGGGTGCGGCCGTGAATTGTGATGAGCTGCACGCCTGCCGCCTCGGCACGGCGGGCAATCTCAGGCGCATTGATGGTGTTTTCATCCCACCCCAGCCGCATCTTCAGCGTCACGGGCACGTCGACTGCATTAACTGTCGCCTCGATCAGTGAAAGCGCATGATCGGGATCGCGCATCAACGCCGAGCCGGAGTAACCACCCGTCACCTTCTTGGCCGGACATCCCATATTGATATCGACGATACCGGCGCCGTTATCGGCGGCAATCTTCGCGGCCTCGGCCATGAAATGCGCCTCGCGCCCGGCAAGCTGCACCATATGCGGAACCATGCCGGCATTTTTCAGCCGCGCCCAGGATTCCCCCCTGTTAGCGACGAGCTCACGGCTTGCGACCATCTCGGTCACGACAAGCCCCGCGCCATAACGCCAGGCCAGCTGCCGGAACGGCAGATCCGTCACGCCCGACATGGGCGCCAGCACGGCACGATTACGGATCGTGACGGAGCCGATGCTGAACGGTTCTGACAATTCCGGAAAAGGCAACTGATGATCTTTCGTGCAGAAGGGTTATTTGCATTATTTTTAGACAGTGTTTGTGCGGTTGCCAAGCACTTTTAAAGGGTTGCATCTTTTATTTGCTGGGCGGTTGCCTGCCTGTTTTGCTGTCGGCAGTAATTTGTGCAAGGTCAAAGGCGCAAAGACGATCGATCCTGCGACACGCGGAAGCGAATGCGCGTCTTATCGGGCTGGCCATCCGGGTTTTGAAACGCTAGAGCAGGACTGTCAACCGCTAAGGGTTGCGCACAAAGCATATGACCAATGCAGGAAAGTACTATGAAACTCGGCATCGTCATCGTCGCCGCCGGACGCGGTGAAAGGGCAGGCTCCCCTGAGGAAGGGCCGAAGCAATATCGCCCGATCGGTGGCAGGGCCGTGATCGAGCATACATTGGCGACCTTTCTGCGGTGGAACGATGCCTGCCCGATCGTGGTCGTCAGCCATGCCGACGATGCGGCGCTGCTGTCACCGATCCTTGGTCGGCTCGATGCCGGCGAACGCATCACCACGGTAACGGGTGGTGCGACGCGCCAGCAATCGGTTCTGGCCGGCCTTGAGGCGCTCTCCCCGCACGGCCTTACACATGTAATGATCCATGATGCCGTACGGCCTTTCGTTGCCGAGGATATGCTGGAACGTATCGTCGCGCTGCACCGGGCGGGTGCGGGCGGCGTTCTGCCTGCACTGCCCGTCACCGATACGCTGAAGCGCGGTGCGGGCGAGCGTGTCGTCGAGACGGTTTCCCGGCAGGGACTGTATGCGGCGCAGACACCGCAGAGTTTCGCCTATGGCGATATTCTCGGTGCACATCGTGCCGCTTCGGCGTCGGGCAAAACCGATTTTACCGATGATGCGTCGATTGCCGAATGGGCAGGACTGATGGTGACGCTGACCGATGGCTCGGTCGACAATGTAAAACTCACTCTCAAGCGGGATATCGCCATGGCCGATGAAAAGCTCTCCCACGCATTGCCCGATGTGCGCACCGGCAATGGTTACGACGTTCATCAGCTTGAGGCTGGCGACGGCGTGACGCTGTGCGGTATCTTCATCGAACACGATCAGAGACTGAAAGGTCACTCGGATGCCGATGTGGCGCTGCACGCCCTCACGGATGCGCTGCTCGCCACCTGCGGCGCTGGAGATATCGGCGATCATTTCCCGCCTTCCGATCCACAATGGAAGGGCGCAGCCTCGCGCATCTTCCTCGAGCATGCGGCCAAGGTCGTGCGCGACAATGGCGGCACGATCATGAATGCCGATGTTTCTTTGATCGCCGAAGCCCCGCGCATCGGCCCGCACCGCCAGGCCATGCGGGAAGCCCTCGCGGACATGCTCGGCATCGCGCTGGAGCGCTGCTCGGTGAAGGCGACGACCAATGAGACGATCGGTTTCGTCGGCCGCCGGGAAGGCATAGCCGCAATCGCCACGGCGACCGTTGTTTACCGGGGCAGACCGCTATGAGCCTTTTTCCCGAAGACATCCAGGAATTGGCGCGGTGTATCATTGCCGATTTCACCGCCCGTGGCTTGATGGTCTCGACGGCGGAGAGCTGCACCGGAGGACTGATCGCCGGCGCGCTGACGGAGATTGCCGGCTCCTCCGCTGTCGTCGACCGCGGTTTCGTCACCTATACCAATGACGCCAAGAGGGACATGCTGGGGGTTGGCGCCGAGGTACTGACAGAATTTGGCGCCGTCTCCCGGCTGACCGCGTTGCAGATGGCGCATGGCGCCCTCTTCCGCTCGCGCGCCGATTTCGCCGTGGCGGTGACAGGCATTGCCGGCCCGGGCGGCGGCTCAGCCGAAAAACCGGTGGGGCTGGTGCATCTGGCCGCCAAGGCTCGTAACGGCCACGTCCTGCATCACGAGATGCGTTACGGAGACATCGGCCGTACTGAAATCCGGCTTGCGACGGTCAAAACCGCGCTTGAGATGCTGATTGCCCTCAATCAGGCCGGGTCGGTGTAAATTTTGTCGGCGCGGGTCTCGAAGGCTTCCGCGAACATTCGGAAAGCCCGATCGAACATCGAGCCCATAACCGCTCCGAGCAGGCGGCTCTTGAATTCATAATCGATGAAGAAATGAATGGTCGCGCCGCCATTGTCGGCCGCCTCGAAACGCCAGCGATTATCGAGATATTTGAACGGCCCATCGATATATTTCACGTCGATGGCGCGTTCGGCCGGGTTCAATAACACCTGCGTGGTGAAAGTCTCGCGAATGGCCTTGTAGCCAACAGTCATATCCGCCACCAGCAGCACCTTGCCATCCCGCTCCTTGCGCGAGCGGACGGTCAGCGCCTCGCAAAGCGGCAGAAACTGCGGGTATTTCTCCACATCGGCGACGAGGTCGTACATGCGGTCGGGCGAGTGTTTGACAAGGCGATGCGTTTCGAACTGTGGCATGAGCGGCAGTTAATCCTCGATCACGAGAAGATCAAGAAGGCGGCGAAGCTGTTTTCGGCTTTTCAGCTGGAATATCGGCACATCGGGGCCATGAAGCGCGAAATTCTCTTCGAAGATCGGGGTATGGCGGTGTTCGAAATTCCAGATATAGCGCAGGAAATCGAGGTCTATTCTTTCCGGGCAACCTGCCGCCATTTCGGGCCGGGCCTTGCCATAACCCTTCAGGATCCGGCTGATCGCACCCCACAGGCAAAGCCAGCGCGGCATGCGTACCCAAAGGACGATGTCCGTTCTTGGCAGGCGCAAGTCGAACGATGACGGATTGCTGCCATCCATCAGCCATCGGTCTTCGGTGATGATGGCCGCGATCCTCTGCCGCTGTTCTTCGCGCGGGCGCAGCCGCCAGCCGGGCAACCAGAAAATGTCGCGATCCATGGAAATATAGCGAAGCCCGAAAACGGTTGCGAGTTTTTGCGAGAGTGTCGATTTTCCACCGCCGGAGCAGCCGACGACCATAATACGGCGTGCAGACGCGATAATCGCAGCTGCATCCTCAACGTTTTCAAGATAATTCGGCATCGAATAAACCTCATCCTCGTCGCCGTGCCATTGTCCAATAGAGTGCGCAATATTCTTCAACGGCGCGACGCCAGTGTCGGACGTTACGGAAATTTAACTATTGCAACCCCCTCGCAGGGATTGCTATTTATTTGCGACTAATATTACACCCATGGGATGCAACGGCGCTGGAACCTCCCATTTTCACCGCGCTTATTCATCCTTGGGTTCACACCCGACATAACCGCTTTGAGCCACTGAGTGAGCCGATGGACGATTTTTCCAACATCATCAACCTTCTCGAATCCGCCAAGCAACTCGCATCGATGAACGAAATGCCGATGCTTGCCTATCTCATCGACGTCGCGAAATGCGAGGCGAGAGAGAACAAGCCGGTTTTGCGCAAACGCAAACGCGGCGAATCGACCGCCAAGGAAGACTGTTGACTGCCGTTTCCCATCGCTGAGCGATAAAGCCAGCTGGTCCAATCTTCAAGACGATGTCATAATCAGGCAATGAAACCGGCCGCTTTTTCGAGGCGGCCATTTCTTTGCACAATGGAAACGACAGCGTCATGACATCCGCATCCGCCGATATCAGAACCTACAGGCAGGAAAGACCAAAAGAACGGCACGGCTTCGTGCAGATCGTTCTTCCCGTCTCCGGCCGCCTGCGGATCGATGTGGCCGGGCAGCAGGACGAATTGTCGACCGGGCGCGGCGTCTTCATCCATCGCGATGCACCGCACACGCAGGAATCGACTGCGATCAACCATTCTTTGGTGGTCGATCTCGATGAAAGTACCGTTTCCGAACGCACACTCGAGAAATTTGCCCGCTCCCCCTTTGTCGATATTGCCCCGGACACACGGCAACTGATCGCTTATATGCGCAGTCTCATCGGAACGGATGGACGCCGCGACGACATAGCCGGCCTGTGGGCGCCGCTTCTTGTCGACAGCCTCGCCAATGAAAAAACCGATATTCGCGAGCGCCTGCGCTGGCTTGGCGCGGTCGTTGGGGCCGAGCCCTTCTTTCCCTGGACCATCGACATGCTGGCGGCCTGCGCGTCGATCAGCGAAAGTCGCTTTCATGCCCTGTTTATCGAAGAATTCGGCCTCTCGCCTCACCGCTGGCTCACCGGACTGCGCATGGACAAGGTCTGCGCCCTGCTCAACGATTCTTCTCTGCCTATCGCCGAAATCGCTCTGCGGGCCGGTTTTTCCGACCAGACGGCGCTAACGCGCGCCATGCGCAATAGTGTGGGCGAAACACCGGCCGCCTATCGCCGGAACCGCGGCATCCACTGAAACCGCTGACAATTCATCAGGAGTTTTTGTCAAGACAGCCGCACAGGCCTGTGGCACATCGCGGACAATCGTGAATGCGGATGTGACATGACATGAACAAGACAGGTCTCGGTGTTTTTTACGGCATGCTCGCGGGTGCGCTCTGGGGCGGTATATTCCTCGCACCCAAACTCGTGCCGGATTTTTCCGCGCTGCAACTCTCGACGGCGCGTTATCTCACCTACGGGCTGATTTCCCTCATTATCATCGGGCCGCGCCTCAAACGGGTGTCGGCCCATTTCGGCGCGCGTGAATGGTTTGCGCTCGGCTGGCTGAGCATGATTGGCAACATCGCCTATTATGTCTTCATATCGACGGCGGTGAAGCTGAGCGGTGTCGCCTTCACGTCGATCATTATCGGCTTCCTGCCGGTTGCCGTCACTGTCATCGGCAGCCGCGATCACGGCGCGGTGTCGCTGAAACGGCTCTGGCCGTCGCTTGCTTTCGGCGCGATCGGCATTATGGGCATTTCCTGGCAGTCGCTGACGGAAAGCGAGACGGGACTGGATATGTCGCGCATCCTTGGCCTTGCCTGCGCGCTGGGCGCGCTCGCGTCATGGACGGCATTCGCGGTTGGCAATGCCCGTTGGCTATCCCGCCTTCATGACGTCAGCGCGGACGACTGGAACATGATGACGGGTGTGGTTACCGGTGCTCTTGCCCTTGCGCTTGCCATCCCCGCCTTCATCCTTGGTGAAAACACGCATGGAACAGAGGACTGGCTGCATTTTGCCGCGGTCGCTGCAGGGCTCGGCTTCACCGCTTCCATTCTGGGAAATGCGCTCTGGAACAGGATGAGCCGCCTTCTGCCGCTTACCATGGTCGGGCAGATGATCCTTTTCGAAACGCTGTTTGCGTTGCTTTACGGTTTTCTCTGGGAAGGACGTGGCCCGACGCTTGTCGAGGTCGTCGCAATCTGCTCGGTGGTGCTGAGCGTTGTTCTATGCATGCGGGCGCATCGGCCGGAGAAGGTCGTGGTGTGATTGGGTTGAAGGCCGGGAACAGGCGGCTGAGCCATTTCGCAAGCCTTGCCTCCCACTCACGTTATCCTCGGGCCGAGGATCCAATCACGTATCGTACAATCGATAGGTTGCGGATGCTCGGGACAAGCCCACTGCTGTCCGGTTTAAATTTGCGGCCATTGGAAGGCCATCTGGTTTTGGTTTGTGGGTTTGTCTGGTGGCGGCTTGAGAAGCCGATCGGTGCGTCGCCGGTGCATGAGATTTGCGCGTACCAG
>JAEXMK010000168.1 GCA_023444445.1 Pseudomonadota bacterium
GATGTAGAAAGGAACGCCCGCCCAGCGCCAGTTGGCGATTTCAGCCTTGATGGCGACGAAGGTTTCGGTGTTGGAAACGCCGCCTTCGAGCTCTTCCAGATAACCCTTGACCGGACCCCCTGCGGAAGCGCCGGCGCGGTACTGGCCGCGAACCGTCAGCTTTTCGACATTGCTGGTATCGATCGGCTTCAGCGAACGCAGGACCTTCAGCTTTTCGTCGCGCACGGCTTCCGATTTCATCGAAGCGGGCGGCTCCATGGCGACGAGGCAAAGCAGCTGCAGGATATGGTTCTGAACCATGTCGCGCAGCGCACCGGCCTTGTCGTAATAACCGGCGCGGCCTTCAAGGCCCACCGCTTCGGCAACCGTGATCTGTACGTGGTCGATATGGGCGGAATTCCACAGCGGCTCATAGAGAGCGTTGGCGAAACGCAGCGCCATCAGGTTCTGCACAGTCTCCTTGCCGAGATAGTGGTCGATACGGAAGATCTGCTCTTCCTTGAAGACGTGGCCGATGGTGTCGTTCAGTTCCTGCGCCGAAGCGAGATCGCGGCCAATTGGCTTTTCAACGACGATACGGGTCGAGCGGGTGATCAGCTTGTGCTCGCGGATCTTGTCGGCGATGTCGCCGAAAATGCCCGGCGCCACGGCCAGATAAAAGGCGCGCACGCGCTCTTTGCCTTCGTCCAGCAGCTTCTTCAGAACGTCCCAGCCATTGCTGCCCTTGGCATCAACAGGCACGTAGAAAAGCCTGTTCAGAAAGACGGCGACCTGCGCGTCATCGTATTCGCCAGCCTTCAGGTGCTCCTTCAGCGCGTCCTGCGCGAATTTGCGATATTCCTCGTGGGTCATGACCGAACGCGACGCGCCGATGATGCGTGTCGGCTCCGTGAACTGGCCTTCGACCTGCCGGTGGTAAAGGGCCGGCAGAAGCTTGCGCTCGGCAAGATCGCCCGTGCCGCCGAAAACGACACAATCAAAAGGTTCAACAGGAATGATCTGACTGCTCATATCGATTCTCTCGATCTTCAAAGGTTGGGGCATCAATAATCTAATCGATTTAAAAATGCCAGACTCAGTTATGTGAAATTATGAATTTTGGTTTGGCCTTAGGCCGTATGTGGAATGGGTTGCGTTTCGGAAGAGACCTTTTGCCGGTGGCGGCACGGAAAACAAGAACAATACCATAACTGCGGCTACCCCCCGCCAGAACGGGTGGATGGCGTTAGCACTTTCGGTGTCCTGGATTTGCTCTATGCTATCCAACAACATCTGCGCTTCCTCGAATTGCCGCGCAGCAATGCGGATCTCTATTCCGCCGAGCGCAACAGCGTAATGCCAGAATATCGAGGCGAATTGGCCCGGCAGCGCGATGGTTTGAACTCCATATGCCTGCAGAAAAGACGCTGTCACTGCCGTCTCAGCGAGCCCATAGCCCGTTGCAATAGTAACAAGCCCGTCATCCGCCTTTTTCATCGAACCCCCTTGTTTATTCTGAAGGATCAAAACCTGTCCCGCAACGCGAACCACGAGAGCGCCAGGAAAAGCAGCGGCGCACGCAGAGATGCACCGCCGGGGAAGGCGGGCACCTTTAGCCGCGCGAAGGGCGCCAGCATGTCCTTTTTGCCGAGAACCAGATCGGCATAAAGCTTGCCGCAATAATTCGACAACATCACCCCGTGGCCGGAATATCCGCCGATGGAGGTGACGCCTGGCATGACCTCGCGCACGAAGACCGACCGTGGAAGCGTGATGCCGACGGAGCCGCCCCAGGAATGGGTGATTTCGACGGCCTTCAGCTCGGGATAGATTTCGGCGATCTGCCGGCGGATATGGCTGGAAATATCGCGCGGCGCATCGGCCGTATAGGCCTCGCGCCCGCCGAACAGCAGTCGGTTATCGGCCGTCTTGCGGAAATAACGCACCACGAACCGGGAATCGGCCACCGCTTCTTTGCCGGGGATGATATCCGGATAGGCATCAAGCGGTGCTGTTGCGCCGATGAAGGAGCGGATCGGCATGATATGGGCTGCCGTTACCGGTTCCAGATTGCCGATATAGGCATTGGTCGCAATCAACACCCGTGGCGCAGTGATGGTGCCGAAAGGCGTGTCGATGATCGTCTTGCCGCCCACTTGCCGGATGGATTTAGCAGGCGTCATCTCATAAATGTCGGCGCCCGCATCTTTCGCCGCCTTGGCCAGCCCCACCAGCAGCTTCAGCGGGTGGATATGGCCGGTGCCGGTATCGCGTGTGCCGCCGAAATAATGGGTGGAGCCGACGCGTTTGCGCGCTTCGCCACGCTCCATGTAGGAAATATGAGGATAACCATAGCGGTTGTTCATCGCATCGACGCTGCGCCGATAGTCGTCCTCATAGGCCGCTTTGTGCGCCACATAAAGCTGCCCCGGCAGATAGTCCATGTCGACGCCGCGGCTGCTGGCGAAATCGCGCACGTAATTCTTGGCGTCCTCGGCAATGTCGAACAGCAGCTTGGATTGCTCGAAGCCGATCTCGCCTTCCATCTCATCGGGAAAGGAGCGCTGGCCGGTGCCGAACTGGCCGCCATTGCGGCCGGAAGCGCCATCGCCGAAACGATGCGCCTCGATGAGGGCGACTGAGACGCCATTTTCGGCGAGATTACACGCGGCCTGTAGGCCGGTATAACCACCGCCGATTATCGCGACATCAACCTGCTTCGACCCGTCGAGCGCCGGATAGTCCGGCCG
>JAEXMK010000052.1 GCA_023444445.1 Pseudomonadota bacterium
CATTTCCTATATGGTGCTGGGGGATCAGGCCTATGGCAAATATCCGGCGGATTTCGCCTATTTCGGTCAAGGCTACGTATTCTGGGTGATCTCCTTCGAATTCGTGCTATTCGTCATCATGGCCGTCCTCTTCGCCATTTTGCTGCACGCAACCAATTTCGGTCGGCAGGTCTATGTCATCGGCACCAACCCCTTCGCCGCCCGCTTCTCCGGCATTCCCGTCGAGCGCGTGAAGTTCATCCTCTTTCTGCTCACCGGCCTGATGAGCGGCATTGCCGCCGTCTGCCTCACCTCGCGGCTCGGCTCCACGCGCCCTTCCATCGCTCAAGGCTGGGAGCTTGAAGTGGTAACCATGGTGGTGCTGGGTGGCGTTTCCATTCTCGGCGGTTCCGGCACGATTGCGGGCGTCGTCATCGCCGCCTTCGTCATGGGCCTTGTCACTTTCGGGCTGGGGCTTTTGAACGTGCCCGGCATCGTCATGTCGATCTTCGTTGGCCTGCTGCTCATCGTTACCATCGCCATCCCCATCGTCGTCCGTCGCCTTCGGGCCATGAAAGGCTGAGCCATGCCGGAACTCGAAAAACACGCCTTCAAGATGAAACTCTTCGCCGGCAAGGAGGCCGAATACAAAAAGCGCCACGACGAAATATGGCCTGAGCTGGTGGCGCTGCTGCACGACGCGGGTGTGAGCGACTACTCCATCCATCTAGACCCGGAAACCAACATTCTCTTCGGCGTGCTGACGCGGCCGAAGACCCACGGCATGGCGGCTTTGCCCGAACACCCCGTGATGAAGAAATGGTGGGCGCATATGGCTGATATCATGGAGAGCAATCCCGATAATTCACCCGTTGTAAAAGACCTGGTGACGGTGTTCCATCTGCCATGAGCGACAGCATCAGACCGAGCCGGGTCGCGGTCATCGATATCGGCAAGACCAATGCCAAAGTAGTCGTCATCGACACCGGCAGCGGCGAGGAAATTGCCGGCGAGAAGCGGACGAACCCCGTTCTCCGCGATGGCCCCTACCCCCACTACGACGTGGAGATGCTCTGGCAATTCATTCTTGCCGCTCTTCAGCGGTTTGGACGAGAGCCGGGTTTCGACGCGATTTCCATCACCACCCATGGCGCTTCAGCAGCGCTTCTCGATGGAAACGGCAACCTCGCCATGCCGGTGCTTGATTACGAGCACGCTTACCCAGAACCCGTTCAGGAGGCCTATCGCGAGATCAGGCCCGATTTCGCAGAGACCGGCTCGCCGCAGCTTCCTGCAGGACTGAACCTCGGTGCACAAATCCATTTCCAGAATACCGCCTTTCCGGACGAGTTTGCCAGGGTGCGCGACATCGTCACTTACCCGCAATATTGGGCAGGGCGGCTGACCGGCGTTCAGGCAAGCGAAACGACCTCGCTTGGGTGCCACACGGACCTATGGAACCCGCGCCTGAAGAGCTTTTCCTCGCTGGTCGAGCGTCTCGGTATCGAGCATCTGATGGCGCCTGTCCGCTCCGCTTTCGATGTGCTGGGAACGATCCGCCCATCGCTGGCACGGGAAACAGGGCTGTCTGCGAATATGCCGGTCTATTGCGGCATCCATGATTCCAATGCCTCGCTTCTGCCGCACCTTCTTCGCCGCAACGGAGACTTTTCCGTCGTTTCCACAGGCACCTGGGTGGTGAATTTCGCCATTGGCGGCAAGGCGGATGCACTGGATTCCAGCCGCGATACGCTTTTGAATGTCGATGCCCTCGGGCGACCCGTTCCTTCCTCCCGCTTCATGGGCGGCAGGGAATATGAGATGCTGGCGCAGCAATTCGGACCAGCGACAATCCACGAGATCGAAGCCGCGCTCGGCGCGGTTATCGAAAAAGGAATGATGCTGCTGCCGAGCGTGGTCAGCGGCTCCGGCCCCTTTCCGGAAAAGGCGGTACGCTGGATCGCCGATGGCGATGCAACAGCGGCGGAGCGACATGCCACTGCCTCGCTCTATCTCGCCCTGATGACGGAATTCTGCCTTTCGCTCGTTGAACGAAGAGGACCGGTTGTCGTTGAAGGACCCTTCGCCGGGAACACGCTCTATCTGAAGGCACTCGCCGCTTTCGCAGCAACCGACGTCGTTGCCATGGAAGGTTCGACGGGGACCAGTGCGGGTGCTGCGCTCCTCACCGGGATCAAGCCGGTTGCCGGTCGAGAGCGTCATTTCACGCCGGGAAATATCCCGGAGCTGACGTCCTATCGCACCGCCTGGCGGGGCCATTTGACCTAGCCCAAATAAAAATGCGGCCGAATGATCGGCCGCATTCCCGTTCTGCAGAACGCTCAGCCCTTGATAAAGGCAAGCAGGTCGGCGTTCAGCACATCGGCATTGACTGTCAGCATGCCGTGCGAGAAACCGGGATAGGTCTTCAGGGTGCCATCTTTCAGCAGCTTGATCGACTTGTGAGCGGAGTCGGCGATCGGAACGATCTGGTCGTCTTCGCCGTGCAGAACCAGCGTCGGAACGCTGATATTCTTCAGGTCTTCCGTCTGGTCGGTTTCAGAGAAGGCCTTGATGCCGTCGTAGTGGGCCTTTGCACTGCCCATCATGCCCTGACGCCACCAGTTCTGGATAACGCCTTCATGCACGGTCGCGCCATCGCGGTTGAAACCATAGAACGGGCCGGCCGGCACGTCGCGGAAGAACTGGGCACGGTTTGCGGCAAGCGCTGAGCGGAAGCCGTCAAAAACCTCCATGGGAAGGCCTTCCGGATTGGCCTCGGTCTTGACCATGATTGGCGGGACGGCGGAAACGAGAACGGCCTTGGCAACACGGCCGGCGGGCTCGCCATGCTTGGCGACGTAACGCGCAACTTCACCGCCACCGGTGGAATGGCCGATATGGACGGCGTTCTTCAGATCGAGCGCTTCAACGACAGCAAAGGCGTCGGAAGCATAATGATCCATGTCGTGCCCCTCCGAGACCTGGGCCGAGCGGCCGTGTCCGCGGCGGTCATGGGCGACAACACGATATCCTTTGGAAACGAAGAACAGCATCTGCGCATCCCAGTCATCGGATGAGAGCGGCCAGCCATGGTGGAAAACGATCGGCTGGGCATCCTTAGGGCCCCAGTCCTTGTAGAAAATCTCAGTGCCGTCTGTCGTCTTAACAAAGCCCATAATCGTTTCTCCTTCGGTTGCGTTGGCATCTCCGGTGCATCCTGTTGTGCGCCGGTTTGATGGAGGGATAATGACGCAGGAAAATGGTCTCAACAATTACAATAATAATTCGGAGTGAATTGCGGTTTTAGCAATAATAATGGCGCCGCCTGCTGTCGGATGAATCGTGGCACGGGCACCAAACGGCATGAAGCACCAAAGGTTGCGCCAGATGGCACAAGCGGTTGGTAAAATGATTGCGGGCAGAACGCTCAGCGCACTGCCGCAGTTTAAAACAAACTCTCCAACGCCGCCCTCGGCGTGAGACGCCCCGCCCTTCAATCCACGTCGGGATCGTATTCCCTCGGGCTGTTATCCCGGGAAAACAGCACGCAGGGACCGCGAGAGCCGCGCGGATCATAGGCATAACCCTTGGCGGTGAGTGCCTGCATGATGTCTCGAACGCCGGATAGGCCGTAAAGGTGGTCGTGCAGTTCAACGAATATCCGCTCCACGCCGGCAAGCTCGGCCTTGCCGAGCAGATCGCGCTCCGCGCCTTCTATATCCATAACGAGCGCGGTAATGCCCTGCTCCGCAACAAATTCATCGATATTCGCCGAGGAGATTTCGATGCGTTTTTCATAAGGGCCCTGATTTTCGTCCATGGAGGACATCCAGAGATCCTTGCGAACATAAAAGGGATAGGAGCTCGGCTCGTCGGCGGTCAAAAGTCCCTGCGAAAACACGACATTGCCGCGGCAATTGGCCTTGATGACCCGCTCGGCGAGCGCGGCCGTGGAGGGATTGGCCTCGAAAGCCCAGACGGAGACATCCTCAATGCCGGCAATGATCGAGGTGATGATGCCGATACCCGATCCCAGCTCTAGCACGCGGTCACCGGGCCTGATGGCTTTCAGGACGCTGCGGGCCTCTTTCGCCTCGTAGCTGCCGTCGGTCAGCGCCTGCCAAATGACGGGCGATACCTCATCGCAAGAAAGAGGCAGGGAAACCCCGTGCACGTCCAGTATTTCCATGTCTCAAGCCTTTTCGCAAAATCCGGTCGTCGCGCCACAACGATCCCGTATCAACCGAAAATGCTCTACAGCATCGTTGCGCGAACCGGTATCGGTTTTCCCAAGCAACACTATGACTTGGTAAAAATTCTAACATGCCGTCAAAACAGGCACGGCTCAGACGGAACTCCAGGCCACCAGTTCCTTGGCCGGCAAAGGTCTGCTGATCAGATAACCCTGAACCTGATCACATCCCAGGCGTCTGACGCATTCATATTGCTCTTCCGTCTCGATGCCTTCCGCAATCGTCGTCATGCGCAAACTGCGGCCGACCCCGACCACGAATTCCACGATCGCCAAGGCGTCACGGTCACTTGTGATATCGCGCAGGAAGGATCGGTCGATCTTGATCTTGTCGAAGGGCACGCCGCGAAGATTGGCGAGTGATGAATAACCCGTGCCAAAATCATCCATGGCGATCTTGATACCGACAGCCTTCAGCCGCGACAGCGTGTTGATCGTCTGGTCGCTCTTGTTGAGCAGGATCGATTCGGTGATCTCAAGTTCGAGACGGCTCGGCTCCAACCCGCTTTTCTCAAGCGCGCCCATGACGTTCTGGATGAGGTTGGTGCTATGAAACTGAACCGGCGAAAGATTGACCGCCACCTTCATGTCTTCGTCCCAGCCCATCGCCTCCCGGCAGGCTGTCTCCATCACCCATTTTCCGAGCGAATGGATGAGGCCGGTTCTTTCCGCAACAGGAATGAACACGCTGGGCGGCACATCGCCCCGCACGGGATGTTTCCAGCGCAGCAACGCTTCGAAACCGCAGAGTTTGCGGGTCTGCGTTGCCACCTGCGGCTGGTAATAGACTTCCATCTCGTCGTTCTGCAACGCCGTCTGCAGATCGGCCTCGAAGGATTTTTTCTCCGTCAGCTGCTTCTGCATGCGGACCTTGAACACGCTTGCCCGGCCCGGTCCGATGGCTTTCGCCTCGTAAAGAGCGAGGTCAGCACGCTTGAACAATTCATCGGCATCGACGGCGCCATGCGAGATGGCGATGCCGATACAGGTGCCGATTTTGACCTCCTGCTCACCCAGCTGATAGGTGCGGCTGATCTGGTCGATGAGTTTGGTGGCAAGGCGGCGGGCGGCGTCTTCGTTCAGATCGTCGGAGACGACGGCAAATTCATCGCCGCCCAGACGGCAGACGATGTCGTAATCGCCGCCAATGGCCGAAAGGCGCTGCGCCACGGCCTGAAGCAGCGCATCGCCCGCATCATGGCCGAGCGTATCGTTCACGTCCTTGAACCCGTCGAGATCGAGGAGAAGGATCGCCGTCGTTCCGGTGCCGCCGAAGGATCGGCGCAGCCTCTCGATCAGTTCCTGTCTGAACAGCGCCCGGTTCGGCAGGCCCGTCAGTGCGTCATGATAGGCATCATGCTCGAGCCGGACATTTTTCGCCTGCAACTCCAGCGTCGCGGCGCGCAGATCGTCCGTCAATCCGCGCATACTTTTCTGCGCGCGGTTCAGGAGATCGTTCTGGCGAAGCAGCAATATGACGAGCGCAATACCGCACAGAATCAGGCCGCCGGCCAGCGCGGTATAAACAATATGCAGCTTGCGGACATCCTCGTGCGCGGTATCGATGAGATTGACGTCATAAGCGACAGAGGAGGAGGCGAGCGTCGTCATCGGCGCATCGAGCGCGCTCATTGCAGAGAGGAGATCCGGAACTTTCGCCGGATCAAGCGTGTTCACGTCCTGCTCCAGACGCCCCAGAATTGAGTCGAGGCGGGCTACGAGATCC
Source organism: Pseudomonadota bacterium (assembly GCA_023444445.1). Lineage (GTDB taxonomy): Bacteria > Pseudomonadota > Alphaproteobacteria > Rhizobiales > Rhizobiaceae > Agrobacterium. The sequence continues at coordinate 5,961 of JAEXMK010000052.1, forward strand.
CGCCACTGCTGTTTTTCATTGATAAAGGCCCCTAGATTGCCCTGCTTCAGAAGCTCCAGCCGGCTCAGCATGATGTCCAGACGTAACTGTAATTCGTCCCGGTCTATCTTGCCGGGATTGAGCGCGAAGACGGCCAGTTTGTTCTGCAGACGCAGATATTCCGCCACCGTCTGGCTGACGGCCCAGGAATCATTATAGCGGGCGAATTTCTGCAGAGCGGTCTGCCGCTCGGCAATGACGAAAGCGATATAGCCCGTTGCCAGGACGAAGCAACAGATGATCACCGCCACAAGTTTTCGCAAACGGCACCTTTATTCCACTATCAGTTTGGCAACTTGCCATGCGGACCGCGAATAATAGGTCTGCTTCTGCAGCTCCGGATCGCTGTCATAGGGATAAATGACGAACAACGGGCCTTTTTCGCGAACTGTCATGTAATTGCCATCCAGCTTGATCGCCAGGATAACGTTAAATTTCTTAAAATCTTCAATCGGTATCGTGCTGACATAATCGTTCAAAGCGACTGCCGTGACGCTGGTGCCCTTTGCGCCCACGACATCCATCAACTTTGCCAGCGAAACACCATCAAAGCGAACCCGGCCATCGTGCCAGGGCGTCGTAGTCTCCACCGTCTCCATGCCGAGCGCCTCCAGCATGTCGCGGTCAAACTGCGCCGCACCATCGGCATTCGTGTTTGTGATGTTTCCGGATATGGTTAATATCGGTTTGCCCTGCGGTTTGGCAATCGTCCCGGCCTGCGCGCAGGAAAGCCATACGAGCGACAAGAACGCACTGAGAAGTACCCTGGCGAGATTCATACTTTTTCTCCATCGACAACGTTCAGTTCGAGGGTTTTCGCCAACCTGTGAAGGTCAAGGGCACCGCCACTCACAATATATATCAGGAACCTATGTTATATCCTCACTGAGATTTTATCCGTATTTTCTCTAGGTTCGGAGTAAACCCTTTGGATAATTTTTCCGTCCTATTGTCGCTTTTTGAGGCTCGACGCCCTGTTATGACGCAAAGGGCAAACGCGAGAAGCCTCTCATCACTACCCGTCAGGTGCGACAAAGGCCGAATTGTGGCGAAAAGCTGTTCCACTCTTGCACAGAAACTCTTCTGATTCGCGCGGATTGGCCAACTAATCGCCGCCCCTCCAGATACCGAACCGCAATGGCAAAGACAGGTTCCCCTTCACAGAAAAATCGTGACGATTGCGGGAGTCCACGGTTGAAACATATCGTCCGAAACTTAATATAAAGGCTGTCCTCCCGTTTTCGGCGATGCCTGATGCCGGAAACATTCAGACACCCGTTCCTCGCAGCGTAAGCCGCGATGCCGGATATCGTCCGGTCAGGAAAATTCTGTTCACGTCTCCGGGCCGGACGGCATCCGCCGTATCGGCCGCATCATGAAGGTAGCCCCCATGCACACCTATCCCGACATCAAACTCCTCATTGATGGCGAATGGCGAGACGCCGTTTCCGGCAAGACGATTGCCGTGTCCGATCCGGCAACCGACGAAATCATTGGCGCTATCGCCCATGCCGAGAAAGCAGACCTCGATCTGGCGCTTGCCGCCGCCGAGCGAGGTTTCAAGGTCTGGCGCGACACCTCGCCTTTCGAGCGTTCGAAGATCATGCGCAAGGCTGCCGAGATCCTGCGCGAACGCAAGGACAAGATCGCTTACATCATGACCCGCGAGCAGGGTAAGCCGCTGGCGCAATCCGCCACCGAAATCATGGGCGCCGCCGATACTATCGACTGGTTCGCTGAAGAAGCCCGCCGCACCTATGGCCAGGTCATTCCCGCGCGCGCGACCGGCGTTTCGCAGCTTGCCATCAAGTTGCCTGTCGGTCCGGTTGCGGCGTTCACGCCGTGGAATTTCCCGATCAACCAGATCGTCCGCAAGCTTTCCGCAGCGCTTGCCACTGGCTGCTCCATCATCGTCAAGGCGCCGGAAGAAACTCCGGCGTCACCGGCTGAACTTATCCGCGCCTTCGTGGATGCGGGCGTGCCGGCCGGCGTCATCGGCCTCGTTTATGGCGTTCCATCAGAGATTTCCGAATATCTGATCCCGCATCCGGTCATCCGCAAGATTTCCTTCACCGGCTCCACGCCAATTGGCAAACATCTGGCGGCCTTGGCCGGCAAGCACATGAAGCGCGCCACGATGGAACTGGGCGGCCACGCGCCTGTCATGATCTTTGACGATGCCGATATCGAAAAGGCCATTCAGGTGACCTCGCTTGCCAAGTTCCGCAATGCAGGCCAGGTCTGCGTCGCCCCCACCCGCTTCCTGGTGCAGGACGGCGTGGCGGATCGCTTCCTTGAAGGTTTCGTGGAAGCGACCAAGGCGATCAAGGTCGGCAATGGCCTGGAAGACGATGTCGTGATGGGTCCGCTTGCCAATGAGCGCCGCATTCCCGCACTGGAAGGCCTCATCAACGACGCCGTTTCCCATGGTGCAGACCTGAAAACCGGCGGACGCCGCATCGGCAACAAAGGCAATTTCTTCGAGCCGACGGTGCTCGCCAATGTGCCTACCACTGCCAAGATCATGAATGATGAGCCCTTCGGCCCGGTCGCAATCATCAACCGCTTCTCGACCTTCGATGACGCCATCACGGAAGCGAACCGCCTGCCCTTCGGCCTTGCATCCTATGCCTTCACCGGCTCGGTCAAGACCGCTCATGCGCTCGGCCATCAGGTCGAAGCCGGCATGCTGACCATCAACCACAACGGCCTTGCGCTCCCCGAAGTCCCCTTTGGCGGTATCAAGGATTCCGGTTATGGCACGGAAGGCGGCTCGGAAGCGGTTCAGGCCTATCTGGAGACCAAATTCGTCAGTCAGATGAGCTGACGCTCTTTTTTGGCGAACCCGCAGCATCCGCACCTTCGTCACCCCGGCTTCGAGCCGGGGTCCAGCCAGCCCAAGTTTTTGGGCTGAAAAGACTCTATTCGCCGCGCAGACGCGC
>JAEXMK010000189.1 GCA_023444445.1 Pseudomonadota bacterium
GGGGGAGATGTCCGGCAGGACAGAGGGGGGTGAAGCCGCACCCTCCGTTGCTACCGATAATTTGCACGCCGGCTCAAATCGCCGGAACCACCTCAGCCGTTTCCGCCTGAGCCGTCGCAATCAACCGCCCGAGTCGCTTCATGCCTTCCTCAATCATCGCCTCATTGGCGCAGGAGAAGCTGATGCGCAGCGTGTTCGTGCCGGAACCATCCGCAAAGAAAGCACGGCCGGGGACGAAAGCGACCTTTTCGGTGGCGATGGATTTTGCTAGCAGCGCGGCGCCATCCATACCCTCGGGCAGCGTCACCCAGATGAACATGCCGCCTTCCGGCTTCGTCCAGCTGGTCGTCTTCGGCATGTACTTCTCGAGCGCCGCCAGCATCGCATCACGCCGAGCGCTGTAGGCTGCCTTGATCTTCGCCACCTGTTTGTCGAAACCACGCGAGGCGACCCGCTCGATGGCGATCTGGTTGATGGTGGAGGAGTGCAGATCGGCCGCCTGCTTCATCAGCACCAGCTTGCGAATGACAGGGGCGGAAGCGACGATGTAACCGACACGAAGGCCGGGCGCCAGCGTCTTCGAGAAGCTGCCGCAATAGATGGTGCGGGTGTTCTCGATGCCGCCCGAGCGGGCAATGTCGAGCGCCATGATCGGCGGAACGGCTTCGCCATCATAACGCAGCGACTGATAAGCCGCGTCTTCGATGACGGCAATATCGAGCTCGTCGGCAAGTTCGAGAAGCTTCTGCCGTCCAGCCAGGTCAACGGTTTCGCCGGTGGGATTGGAGAAATCGGCCGATAGATAAGCAAACTTCACCGAACCGCCAAGCTTGGCCGCCGTTTCGCGGTAAGCTTCGGGCGTGCGGTTGCCGCCGGGGTTCAGCTGGTCGTAATTGGGCTCATAGGCGTTGAAGGCGGACAGCGCACCGAGATAGGTCGGCCAGGTCACCAGCGCCGTATCCTTCGGCGACAGGAACAGCTTGCCGAGATAATCGAGACCCTGCTGCGAACCGGAAACGATGAAGACGTTGTCGGCCGTGCATTCGATGCCGATCTTGTCCATTTCGCCCGCCAGCCATTCGCGCAGCGGCTTGTAACCTTCGCTGACGGAATATTGCAGCGCGGCGTTCACCTGCGCGCCGGAAAAAATTTCCGCGTAAGCCTGCTGGAACTCCTCTGCTGGGAAAAGAGCCGGATCCGGAATGCCACCGGCAAAGGAGATAATATCGGGCTGTTCGAGCAGCTTCAACAGCTCGCGGATTTCAGACGCTTTCATGCGCGAAGAGCGCGTGGCGAAAATTTGTTCCCAATTGAGCATGGGTACGTTTCCTCTTGTGTCGTTTTTATGCGTGCATCTTTACAGAAATGTCGATATGTCAGCAATACTGACTTATCAGTTTTTCGAATTATTTCTGCCTCCCTGCACATTGCCCGCAACTGGCCTGTATGGAGGCCCGATTTTGCGGACAAAGCCAAATACACCCTTGTGCAAAGCTTCACAATCACACCTTTGCGATTGACGCGGCATGGTTTTCCGGCTGGATTGCGCGCGCGCCGCGACACGGCGAAAGCATCATGGGAGTTTGACGACATGTTGAAAAATATCGACCCGGCGCTGAACGCCGATGTTCTGCACGCGCTGCGCGCCATGGGGCATGGCGATACGCTGGTGATCTCCGACACCAACTTTCCTTCCGATTCGGTTGCCCGCCAGACCACCGTTGGCAAGGTGCTGCATATCGACAACGTCTCGGCCGCCCGCGCCATGAAGGCGATCCTGTCCGTTCTGCCGCTCGACACCCCGCTGCAGCCGTCGGTCGGCCGAATGGAAGTGATGGGCGCGCCCGATCAGTTGGAACCCGTGCAGGCCGAAGTGCAGAAGGAAATTGACGCGGCGGAAGGAAAACCAGCCCCCATGTACGGCATTGAACGCTTCGCCTTCTACGAAAAAGCCAAGCAGGCCTATTGCGTCATTACCACTGGTGAGACGCGGTTCTATGGCTGCTTCCTGCTGACGAAGGGTGTCATCCCGCCGAAGTGAGCGGTTACTGGTAATGGAAGCGACATTGGATGATTTCCAGTCTTTGCTCGCTTCCAGATCCGGATACCCGGTAGACGAAGCGATGCTCACCGGTAATCCGCCTCGACCAATAGCCAGCCATATCGCCTTTTAATGGCTCCGGTTTTCCAAGCCCCGAAAAGGGCGTGCGTTTGGCATTTCGAATAAGGTCGTTGATTTTCTCGACCATACGGGCATCGGTTCTTTGCCAGAACTCATAGTCGTCCCATGAACTTGACGTCCAGACGAGTTTCATTCTTCCGTCGGATCCTGTTCGACGGTGTCGCCGCGTTCGAGCTCTTGCATCGAGGCGCGAAGTCGTAAGGCATTGGCGGGGTTGGACAAGAGATGCAGCGTTTCCTGCATGCTTTCGTATTCCCCTTCGGCCAGAACCACGACCGCCTCCTTGCCCTGCCGGGTAACGAGCAAGGGTGCGCGAGTCTCCAGAACTCGGTCGAAATGGGTCGCGAAGTTCTGCCGGAATTCCGTGAATCGCACATTTGCCATGAGAACCGCCTCTCGTAAATATGTACAGATTTATGTACGCATCATTGATCGAGAGTCAAGCTAACCGGCCCGTTCCCTAACGGAAAAGGCCGGAGCTTTCGCCCCGGCCTTCAAAATTTCCATCAAGCAATGAAGCTTAGTTGACGGCCTTGTCGACCAGCTTGTTCTTGCCGATCCAGGGCATCATGCCGCGCAGCTTGGCGCCGACTTCTTCGATCTGGTGGCTGTCGTTGTTGCGACGAATACCCTTGAAGCGAGCGCCGCCGGCCTTCCATTCCTGCATCCACTCGGTGGTGAACTTGCCGGTCTGGATGTCGTGCAGAACGCGCTTCATTTCAGCCTTGGTGGCGGCAGTGATGATGCGCGGACCGGTGACGAATTCGCCCCATTCTGCCGTGTTGGAGATCGAGTAGTTCATGTTGGCGATGCCGCCTTCATAGATCAGATCGACGATGAGCTTCACTTCGTGCAGGCACTCGAAATAGGCCATTTCCGGGGCGTAACCGCCTTCGACCAGCGTTTCGAAACCGGCGCGGATCAGTTCAACGAGACCGCCGCACAGAACGACCTGTTCGCCGAAGAGGTCGGTTTCGCACTCTTCCTTGAAGTTGGTCTCGATGATGCCCGAACGGCCGCCGCCAACGCCGCAGGCGTAGGAGAGAGCGAGTTCAAGCGCATTGCCGGAAGCGTTCTGGTGAACGGCAACGAGGCAAGGAACGCCGCCGCCCTTCTGATATTCGCCGCGAACCGTGTGGCCGGGGCCCTTCGGTGCGATCATGACGACGTCGAGCGATGCCTTCGGCTCGATGAGGCCGAAGTGAACGTTGAGGCCGTGTGCGAAAGCGATAGCAGCGCCATCACGGATGTTGCCGGCGATGTCGGCCTTGTATATGTCGGCCTGCAGTTCGTCAGGCGTCGCCATCATCAGGAGGTCGCCCCACTTGGCGGCTTCGGCAACGGTCATGACCTTGAACCCGTCGGCTTCGGCCTTCTTGACGGTCGGCGAACCGGCCTTGAGCGCGATAACGACGTTCTTGGCCCCGGAATCCTTCAGGTTCAGCGCATGGGCGCGGCCCTGAGAACCGTAACCGACGATAACGACGTTCTTGGACTTGATGAGATTGAGATCGGCATCACGATCATAATAAACGCGCATTTGATGGTCCTTCCCTAATGCTTGTCTCTGTGTGTGAACCGGAACCTCAGGCAGCCTTGCCGCCCAGTTCCGAATGTACCTTTTCCGTGCCGTAGAGGGTCAGAAAGGCGACGACCGCCTTCTTCGCCCGGGCGGAAAAATCCTTGTCCGGCGCCTCGCCCAGCAGCATGCGCACATGCAGATCCGAAACGATGAGACCGTAAAAACTGCGATATGCCTCTTCGGCATCATCGAAACGCAGATAGCCGGAACGGCGACCCGCCTCGATCAGTCCACGCGCCCGCCGGTCGATCTGGCGCCGGCCACGCTCTAGCAAGAGATCACCGAGCTTCGAACCATCCCGGCTCGCCTGCCCTATCGCCAGACGGTTCAGCGCCAGCGACACGTCGCCCGCCAGAACATCCAGCAGATCATGGGCGAAAACCTCGAGATGATCGGCAAGCTGCGGCGCGGACACTCGGTCCCCTGCCTTCTCGAAAGTGCGAACCTTGCTCTGCTGGAACGTGATCATCGCTGCCAGCAGGCCATCTCGGTCGCCAAACCACTTGTAGAGGCTTTCCTTGGAACAGTTGGCGGCACGCGCCAGCCCGGATGTGGTCAGCGCTTTCTCTCCGCCCTCGACCAATAGACGCAATGCCTGGTCCAGAACGGCGTTCTGGCGCGGCGAAAATTCCTGCGCTGTGATCGGGTCGGAAGCCAAGTCTTTCCACTCCTGGGGTTCGATTGATGTACCGTACGGTACGGTTCGAGCGCCATTTAAGCGGAGGCGGCGTTGGGGTCAAGCGGATTCTTCGCGGGCGGAGGAGAATTGGTGGGCAAGTATGGGCGCTCTAGCAAATTTTAAGGGCATGTGTGGCTTACCCCCCTCTGCCCTGCCGGGCATCTC
>JAEXMK010000191.1 GCA_023444445.1 Pseudomonadota bacterium
GGGGGAGATGTCCGGCAGGACAGAGGGGGGTAAGCCGCACGCTCCACGGTCCGCGATGCCTCACACCAACAACGTCGCCCTCGCCGTCCCCACCACCATATCCGTCAACCCCGCCAGCCTTTCCGCCGCAAGCCGGTTAACCTGCCAATAGAGCGGGATATCGAGCGGCGTGCCGGGAACGACCTCCATCAGCCGCCCTTCCCTCAAATGCTCCGCCACAAGCTGCACCGGATTGAGCCCCCAGCCCATGCCGGCAAGGCTCGCCTTCACAAATCCATCGGTCGAAGGCAACCAGTGCGTCGGGTAGGCAATCTCTTTACCCAGCACCTTTTTCACCCAGCTCGCCTGCAGCCGGTCCTTCTGGTTGAAGGTCAAGCCCGGCGCGCAGGCGAGCGTTGCTGATGTCACCCCTTCGGCAAAATGGCGGGTCATGAAATCCGAGCTGGCGGTCGCGTGATATCGGAGTACACCGAGCGGCGTTACCCTGCACCCCTGCACCGGCTTGTCATGGGCGGTCACGGCGGCGAGCACCCTGCCCGCGCGCAGCCATTCCACCGTGTGATCCTGATCGTCGACGGCGATATTAACGAGATAATCGCTGCTGCCGGTGAATTTCGACACCGCATCCAGAAACCATGTGCCGAGGCTGTCGGCATTGGTGGCGATGTTGAGCGTCACCCGCTCCTGCGCCGCTCCCGCTCCCGCTTCCGCCAGCGCCGGAAGCTGTCGGAACAATTCGCTTTCCAGCATGCCGACGTGATCCATGTGGCGGCAGAGCCACTCACCCTTTTCCGTTGCAACGCAGGGGTTGCCGCGCACGATCAACACCACGCCCAACCGCTCCTCCAGCTGCTTGATACGCTGGGAGACGGCCGATGGAGTGATATGCAGCGCTTGCGCCGCCTTTTCAAAGCTGCCGGTCTGAACAACCAGCGCCGCGGCGCGCATTGCGGGATAGTCCAACATTAGTGATTCTTATCCTAAATGAGATTGTTTAATTTGATTAATCCGCCACGGGGAAATATCCAAGCCCTGCTTCATATCATTTCGACAAAGAGCGGTAGCGGGCGTGGACATCCAGATCTTCTTCACCGGCCTCACCATGGGTCTCAGCCTCATCGTCGCCATCGGCGCGCAGAATGCGTTTGTGCTGAAACAAGGGCTGGCGCGTTCGCATGTCTTTGCCGTCTGCGCTACATGCGCCCTTGCCGATGCGCTGTTGATTACGGTGGGCGTGTTCGGCTTCCAACGGATCAGCGCCGTCATGCCTGCGCTCGATCCCGTCATGCGTTATGCGGGGGCCGCCTTCCTCATCTGGTACGGCGCCAAAAGCCTTCATTCGGCGCTGCGTTCCTCCGAAGCGCTGTCGGTGGCGGAGCGGCAGGAGGCGAGCCTGTGGCAGACGCTCGCTATTTGTCTGGCACTCACCTTCCTCAATCCGCATGTCTATCTCGATACCGTCGTGCTGCTCGGCACGATTTCCACGCAGTTTCCCGGTTTCGAAAAGACCTTTGCAGCAGGTGCAGCCACCGGTTCGCTGCTGTTCTTCTTTTCGCTGGGTTATGGCGCGCGCTGGCTGCGGCCGATCTTCGAAAAACCATCCGCCTGGCGCATTCTCGAAGGCGTCATCGCCGTTACCATGTGGGCCATCGCCCTCAAGCTGGTCATGGGTGCATAAGGGCAGGAATTTCGCGCTCCACTCACTTTAACGAGGACTAAACAAGCCGCGCCATTTTCCAAACGGGGAATCAGTGATAGTCCTCGACCTGTTCAAAAACGGGAAAACAGCGTGCTCCGAGTTCCATTCCTTGTCGGCATCGCCCTTCTGATTGCCTTTGGCGGCGGTATTGCCGCGACGATGGCAGCGCTTGAAGCGACATCCGGCTTCGGCTCGATCCGCATCGGCTCCTGGGACGCCTTTCCCGAGGCGCAAACGATCGAGGCCGACCCCTACGCCAAATCGCACCGTGCCGATGCGGGCAAGCTGCTTTACGGCACCGCCGAGGGACTATCTTTCACCGCCTCCGTCGACAGCGACGGCCAGCGTCTGAGCGGTGAATGCCGCTACCGCCTGGCTGGCGCCGTGCCGCCGGCGCGTTTCTGGACGCTTTATACCGCCGACCAGCAGGGCAATGTGCTTGCCGAAGATGCCGGCCGGCCCTTCGCACTCAATTCCCGAACGCTGCTGCGCAGTGCGGATGGCGGGATCGACATCACCATCGCCCCCGATGCGCAGACCTATAATTGGCTGTCAGTGCCGCAGGGCCAGACCTTCAAGCTGGTCATGACGCTCCTCGATACGCCGGTTGCCGGCAGTTCCGGCCTGATCGACATTTCCATGCCGCAAATCCGCAAGCTGGGGTGCGGCAATGCTTAGGGTCCTGCTCGCCATCGTCACGGGCCTCGTTGCCGCCGCCGTGCTGCATGTCATCGTCATTCTGGCGATACCGCATTTCAGCAATCGTGACGCCTATACGCGCGCGGTTGCGGAAGGAAAGCCGCATCAGTTTCATCTGCTCGAAGAGACGACGGAGAAAAAGCCCCTCGGTAGCGGCGATCCCTTCATGCGAGTGGCCGTCTGCACCTTCAACATCGAAGAACAGCCGGTCAGGCTCACCGCCATCGGCGCCGTACCCTTCTGGTCCGTCGCGGTTTACGACAAGGCCTCCAACGAGGTGTTCAGCATGAATGACCGCACCTCCGCCGGCGGCGAGATGGATATTCTGGTCGCGGACGCCGTGCAGATAGCCGCCATCCGCAAGGCGCAGCCGCCCGCGCTTTCGCAGGCCATTCTGGCGGAATCGGATCAGACGGAAGGGTATGTGGTGTTACGAACCATGGTGCCGCAGCCGAGTTTCGGCGAAGAAGCGGAGCGGTTCCTGAACGAGGCAAAATGCCAGCCGACGCCGTGGAAATAACGCCGGTTCGTTCGCGATAATCAGGATTTGAGAGCAGTTTCCGTTGCGGATTTGCCCTTGCGCGCGACTTTGCCAGATGGCTCCGTATCGCGTTTTTCATAACGAACGCCGGTAAACAATACGACCTTCGCCGGACCGACTATCACTGTTCCAGCCAAGCCGGCCGGGCGCAGGTTTCGTCGGGCGTCGCCAATTGAAATAATCTCTGCCATGCTCATCTCCTCTTCGGGACATGATTGTCAATGTTGCCCATGGGAACCGCGCAAGCCTCGTCTTGCGTCGGGAATTTCATCACCATTACATTGCGCATAGGCCAGCCCACAGACTGGTTTCCGCACGATCCAAAAATCCAAAGCGATTCTTATAAGGGGATCGTGCGCAGATTCAGGCTTCACATGCCATTTTTGCTTTTATTTCGTAGATCAGAATAACATGGAATCCTAATACTTCCCATGAAATTACAAACAGACAGAGGTTAATGATCCGTTAACCCTAATCCTCGGGCCCTGATTTCTTTCTCCATCGGCCGCACCCGTTGAAAACTAAGGCGGTGCGGCAAAGTTCCATCGGATTTTCGGCGTCATCAAGGTTTTAAAATTTCCTTGTTGAAAGAGGCAGATTCCCTCTTGCGACCCCCCATAGTTAACAGGACGTCAACGCATTTGCTCTAATTTGAGCCGATATTGTGTTTGCGTTTGTTGGGTAGTGCGTTGACCGACCGGTTTCGAGAACTTGAGAGGCCAAGAGCCATTAGGAAGAAAGATGTGGTGCTGATGGCCACGGTGACGAATTTCGAATCTGTTTCCCATCCGTCAAAAACGGACCTCCGGCAGTTCGCCGAACTTTTTATGCCACTTTTTAATGCCTCCACCGAGGAAGCCAAGCGGGAGGCCATCGCCGCGCTTTCCCAACATCCAAGCGTGCCGTCGGCCGTCGCCTTCTTCATCGCCTGCCAGCCGATTTCACTTGCCGCGCCCTTTCTCATTTCCTCGAAATGCCTTGATGACGACACGCTGATCACCATTGCCCGCACGCAAGGCGCCGCCCATGCGCGCGCCATCGTGCGCCGCGAGGATCTCTCCCCCACCGTCATCGACGCGCTTGTGGGCCTGCGCCACGCGGAGGATCTGAAAAAACCGGCAGAAGAAACGACCGCCGCAGAACCACAGGCTGCAGCAATGCCTGACGTGCAGATAATGGAAGAAAAGACGGACAGGATTGCCGCCGCTTCCGCGCTCGAGGAAGAAACGCGCCAGCAGATCAAGCAGATGGCGCGCCACCTCAACCGCCAGGAAAGCGACGTTCTCGGCCTTCGCCGCCTGAGCGAGGTGCAGGAGGCGCTGCTCGTCCGCTTCGCGCGTGAGCGCAACGCCCGGCAATTCGCGGTGGCGCTGACCGATTCACTGTCATCGAGCTACTGGCTGTCGGAGCGCATCATGCTCGATATATCCGGCGCGCAGCTGGCGACGACGCTCGTCGGCCTTGGCATGGAGTTTTCCGAGGCGGCCTTTGTGCTGCAATGCTTCTATCCGCATCTTTCCGCCGCCGAGGGCGACATGAGCCGTGCCGAAGCCCTGCTCGACCGCCTCGACACCGTGGAATGCGAAGAGCGGCTGGAAAGCTGGCGGCGGGCCGACAGCTATACGCATGGCCGTGAACGGCCGAGCCGTAGCGCACCGGCTGCGCAGAGAACCGGGACGCAGGGTTAAGCGGGCTGGCCTTGCATCTTCAGTAGTGTGGGGTCATTCGCGGACGGAGAACCGGATTGCACTTTCCCTGGTTCTAGGCTTTGGGCTGATCCACCAGCTTCAGCAACGTTCCGATGTCATCGGTTTCGATCTCCACGACCCACAGGTCGCTGTCGAACCGCCGCTCCCTTTCCAAAAGGGCAGCACTTTCCTCGCCCTCGACACCGGCCAGACGTGTTTCGAAACGGCGCTCGGCGCGGATGATGTCCTCGTCATCGGCGAAACTTTGCGGGGCGGGTCCATAGAGGTTCTCTCGGCCGTCGCGCAGCCGCTGGCGAACGAAGATCGCCCCCGCCTCCTCCGCGCCCTTCTTTTCGACAGCAGCAAATCCACCGGCAGCGAAGACGCGGCGGATGAGGGCTGAGACGAAGATTTCGGATTTGAGGCGCATGGGTTTGCTTTCGACGGATTTGGGCGCTGCCCTAAGGTGGGTGGGGCTTACCCCCCTCTGTCCTGCCGGACATCTCCCCCACA
>JAEXMK010000196.1 GCA_023444445.1 Pseudomonadota bacterium
CGCGAAAAGCCGCCCGGCATGAGCCGGGCGGCTTTGGAGGAGGTGCACGGCACGGTCAACCCGCCATGCGTCGGTCGAACCATTTGTGGAAGAGCGCTTCGACACCACGTGGCCCGAGGTACGCCAGGAGCGCAATCAACCCGGTTGATGCTGGCTGACCGAGATCGGCGTAGGCAGCGGCGCTTTCACCGATAACCGCCATGCCGAGCGCCACCGGCAGTTCCCAAAACAGTTCAATGCCGAAGAATTTGCGCCGACCTTTACGAGCTTCGTTGCCATGCCACATGAAGCGACCAAGCAAAGAGGCGATGATAGTGGTGAAGGCACCACCAACCCACGCATTCATCAGTTCGATGAAAGAGGTGTATTTTTCCGGCATGTCAGCGACCTTTTCCATGACGGGCGCATTCGTCCCGGTTCCAAACGTCGCCACCACAAAGGCCCGCAACCGTCCGGTCAATTTTCCGTTGATCTTCCTGCGTTGCGCCGCGCGCGCCGATCAGGTCAATTCCGACCACCCGGCGCAGGCCCGATACATCGCCCGGCCCCGAAATCCCACACCCCGCCAGCGCAATCGTCAAAACGATGACGAGCGCTGTCCGCCCGATCCCCAGCCGCATTATTCTGCCTTTCAGTTTTGATGACCGCGCGATACGTCGCATTGCGGTCGATGATGAGAATGCCAGTGGCGATGAGAGACACCACCACAAGGCCAAGCAAAACGTAAACTCCGATTTTCGTCATCAAACCGCCACCTCGCGACCCAGCAAACTATTGATCCGCCGAGAGATGACATCGCGCTTGCGGTATCGGCCAGCACCACGGCGTAATGAAACGCTTCCAGCATACGCGATATCGCGCCGCGCCCGCAGGCTGGTTCCAAGACGCTTGCGGTGAATTCTTCCAGAGCCAACAGCGTAAACATCGCCTCCGGCGGCGTCTCGTAAAGGTTCGCGCCGCGCTCTTCTTTCGTTGCGGTCGCCGTGCCGACCGCCACACGAAGATTTGCCTTCGTCGGCTCCAGCCCGGCAGCAAGCCGCGCCTGAATCGCCCGTTCGACAATGCCGGGTTCGCGATGTTCCGCAGCAGCGAGCTTGCGGGCTTCGTGAATTTCCTTGCGAGAAAGTCCCGCTTGCTGCGCGGTAAAAACGTTCTCATCGGGAACGTTTTTCGGGCGACCGTGCTTGGCAGCTTCGCCAGCCGCCTGCGCCTCGTCCCATTTGTCGGCGATAAGGATTTTTGCGCGGGCCTCAATCAAGAGTGCGTCGGCCTGCATGCGCCGGGCCTTAGCAATCAGCTTTTCAGTCGCTCCGATCTGTTCGGCGAACTGCGCGGCGGTTTTTGCCTGATTATAGGCGACCGACGCGACGATGCGGGCGTTCATAACGTCGCCTTCATCCAGCAGCGCACGCGCCCGCTCTACCGTGGCGACCAACCCGGAAGCGTCCACGACCGGCACCACGGCGGTTTCCGTTTCGCGTTCCGGCATGTCGCCCGGCTCCGCGATCCCTTCAAGCATCGCCAGCATTTCGCGGGCGCGGTCGGTCGGGTAGTAGGTTTTGCCGTCCTTCTTATCCCGCGTAAGATAGCCGTTGCTTACAGACTTGTTTGCCGCAACACCTTGCTGTTGCGATTCGACCGTCACCACACCGTCGCGAACGGCGGCGCTGATGATGACAACGGCGCTTGGGCCGGGCTTGGGAAGCTTGACTTGCTTGTAAGGGGCCATCAGTGCGACCTCATCAAACGATCAAGGTACGCCTGCCCCAAGCCGGTAAGCTTCGCAGTCTCTCCATCGGCGGTAATGTGGAGATAGCCGCAGCTGCGGCATTCTTCGGCGACGATATGGTAAGCGAGGCCAAGGGCGGACAAATCCAACTTGCCGCCCTCGCATTTCACATGCCGCAAAAAGCCTCTTGCACGTTCGGACAAGGGGCGCTTCATCAGTTCGGTGATAGCCGGATCGGTTTCAAGCGCGTAGACGGCATGCAGCGGCATCAATTCCGGGTCGGTCGCGTTGTTCATGCGCCCGATGTGGCTTTTCGAAATAGAGGAAATCTCCGCCGCACGCTCGATGCCGCCCACGAGGCGGATAAGGTCACGTTGCGCGGCTTTGATGCGATGAAACCATGCGTTTGAAATCATGAGACAATACCTTTCCCGCGCCGGGAAAATCCCGGCGTTTTTCCCGTGGTGGGAATTGATTGGAGATGAGAGTTTCAGGGCGTCAGGAAGTTACGGAGGCCCACATGCAAAACGAGAGTTGCCCGCGCCGGGCGAGAAGAAGGAAAGCGCACCGGCGCGGGTCGCAGCAGGCCGGGAGGATTGGCCGCGTGAAAGGGAAAAGAGGCCGTTCATTCTGCGGCCTCCAATTCAGCGGGTCCGAATACATCCGGTCGCTGAACATGGCGGGAAACACCAAAGGCTTTTTCGAGCTTCAGGACATGCTCAGGCGGGATCGCCTTCCACTGCGCCACTGCCTGTGGGGTAACTCCAATAGCGCGCGCAATCGTGCTAGCGCCGCCTGCGGCAGCTTTTACTGCGATTAACCCATTCTGATTGAGGTTCGTTTCCATGAACGCAATTAAAAGCACAGCTTTAAAATCCACGCAAGCTATACTTAAATGGACGAATGATGAAAGTTCCCCTTTCATCCCAGACATGGATCAGAATGAACTTCTAAAAAAAATCGGCCAAGTTATTCGCACCGCCCGCAAACGGCGAGGTTTGGTTATGCGTGACCTAGCCGAAGCGGGTGGCGTTAGTACCGGCGCTGTCGGGAACTGGGAGCGCGGCGCAAACGCTATCGCCATGGAGCATCTTCAAGCCATTTCCCAAAAGCTGCGAATCGACCCTGTTGCGCTTAGCAACGGCGCACTGCGGTATCTGGACGAAGAGGAAGCGCTGGCCGACGCAGAGCAAGTAACAGATTTCGGACCTGCGCCGACAGGCCCTATGGACGTCGAAGTGCTAGGGGTAGCGGTCGGCGGAGACGATGGAGACTTCACCTTGAATGGCGAAGTGTCCGGGTACGTTCGAAGACCGCCAGGAATCGCCCACCTCAGGAAAGTCTTCGCGCTTCACGTGCTTAGTGACAGTATGATTCCGCGATATGACCCGGGCGAACTGATCTATGTCGGTGGGCGCGAGGCTGTAGCTGGCGATCATGTAGTCATCGAAATGTTCCCCGACGATGGCGCAACGGTGGGCAAGGCGTATGTCAAGAAGCTCAAGGGGCGGACGAAGGGTGCGGTATTGTGCGAGCAATACAATCCTCCCAAGGAACTGCAATTCGATCAGTACGCCATCAAGAACATGTGGCGTATCATCCCGCTTCGCGAACTGCTTGGTTATTAACACGCCAAGCCTCCGCCCTGATCCGGTCATTTTCGAACGAAAAAACCGCTTGGATCGATATGTTTCGACCGTCCATTCCTTCCGATTGGCAGGTCGAGCAGACTAATCGACTGCCTAACTGTGCGATCTGAGTCGATGGAGCTACCCCACGCAATCGGTACAACTCCTGCGGCTCACGCCAGCGCATACGGCCACAATCCCCACACTCAATAGAAAGCGAAAGCACTTGGTTCAGTGTCGCAGCGGCACCCGATTGCATCCTTTTCTCTCCATTTTGTTCTCTTTGCGTTCTAATAATTGATTCTTTTTTTCGCCTTGTCGAATCGTTTTTTAGCACTTTAATTTTAAAGTATGCCTTGCAGATATTTTAAAGCTGTGCTTGTATTGCGCCATCCAAGCCGCTAAACCTCGTTGCGGCTCTGGCAGAACGCCGGGCGGCGCACCCTCGAAATGTGAACACGTCGCCCGGCTCCCTAAACAGGATGGAGACCCGGCATGCGCATCAATACCGCGAACGACACAGAACTGACGCAGGCGATGGCGGATGCCATCCAGCGCGTGGGCGAAGGCTGCACGAAAGCCGACCTTCGGGAGTGGTTCACCGCCGATGAAATCCATCGCTGCGGCGATGCAGCCACTGCCCGGCTCCATGACATGCGCGTTCAGGACGCGCGTGCTGCGGCCTGATGCCGTTTGGCGATGGCCTTAGGGCCAGCATCCGACAGCATCACCGGAGGGCCGAACATGGCAAACAAAGCAGCACAAAGGTTCAACGACATGCCGTCCTTCCTTCGGATGGTGCGACAGCCCATCTTGAACCAGCATACGGGATGGACCGAAGAAGCGGCCCAATCTTTGCGCGCGGCGCGAAACTATGTGAGCGAACTCACCTCCGGCTCTGTGACACCAAGATATTCCCGCGAGTTTCGGAACCACGCGCGGCTCAAAATTCTGCACGCGAAAAACTGTCGGTTCCGTGCGGCGCTGGATGGCAGACGCCTGCCATGATCCAGATATCACCCATGATCCCGACAGAGCGCCCGCAGCAGGCAACGCCCGCCTATGGCCGGTTCTTTCTGGCCTGCGTTTGCGCCGTCCTCATCCTCGCCATCATCGGCGGCGGGGCGCTTTGCGCCACCAGCCTCGCCGAGATTAAGCGCCACCACGCCACCGCCGGGCGCGCCTGACCAAAAGGAGCCGTGATGTTTAAGCAGCCCCCCCAAGCGCCTCGCGCCGTGAAAAGCGAGGCGTGACATGGTGCACGTTGAAGTTTCTCCCAAGCTCAAGGAAGACGCCGCGCATCTGGCGATTGCGGCGACCCATGTCGGACAGGCGCACATTGCCGGGACCGGCCCTTCTGGAAGCACCTGCGAACAGTGCGCGTTCTGGCACCTTTGGAAAAAGGTCAAGGTTGGCGATGAGGTGTGCGAGGTTCCCGCCGATGTTGGCCGTTTCAGCGCCCGCCATAAGGACCGCCCCGGCCAGCGTAAAGACGCGCTTTGCAACAAACCAATCCTGAACAAGGCCCGCCGGAAAATCCCCGCGAGTGCGGTGGCATGCCGGTTCTTCGATCCCAAACAACCGGAGTCAAAATCATGAACGAATTTGAGCACCGCCACCCTGAGTCTGGGAATCCTGCCACGTCTCGACCACGTTTGCGGCGCGTCGATGTTCCGGCATACTTGGCATCCAGACATGGCATTGACATCGCCGCTTCCACGTTAGCCAAGATGGCAACGGTTGGCGGCGGACCGGCTATGCAATACAGTGGTCGCATTCCGCTTTACCACTTGCGTGATCTGGATGAATGGGCTGAACGGCGACTTTCGCGCTCAGTGAGATCGACTTCGGAGCGTGTACTGTAAGCAATGAGGGAGGCTATTGAATAAATTCAACGACCGAGCGCGTTAATTGCACGTTAAAGGAGAGCAAATAAAAACATACGACATAAGGTTACAGTCGTGGTGGTGTTTGATTTGATCTCTGATATTTCTGAGTTTTCGTACGGTTTTGCTCTAACAAACGAGATTGTCGGCTGGACGCCTTTGAATGCCGCCCCGGTCTTTCCAAGCTTGATCGAAGAAGGAAAACAAGGGGGCGGCTACGACCTAAAGCTGGACGCTCCCGGCGTTGCTCTCTACCTCCAATTTAAGCGGGCCGACTGTATGACCAGGGCTAGCGCTAAAGAGATCAAGAAGCACCGACTTCAGCTTGTTCGACCGTTTTATCGCTTCTCAATAACAGAGAGGAATAAATCGTTCCAACACACATCACTTTTAACGTTGGACACGAATAAAAATCTCGTATTTTACGCCGCTCCTCGTTTTCACTTAATCTCGGAGATCAATGAGGCATGGCACGCGAAGGACATTGCAGCGCGATCAATTTTCGTTCGCCCCCGCTCAATCGGATTGATTGCTGACGATGCGAGGCATCACGTCGCATACGATAGTGATCGTGCATTCTTCTGCTCCGAGCCACGTGAAATCGAGCCAGAGTCAGCGGCGTCTTTATATAAAATGATCACTGACCGCGTGAAGGACGATCCGCGCCCAATTCGTGAGCGATTACCGGAGTGGCTCTTAGACATAAGAGTTCGCCGTGAGGAAGCCCGCCGAAATCAAGAGTTCGTTGAAACGATTGTGGAAGGCCTCCGTGCTGATCGGAAGTTGGCAGTGCCGTACTATCGTCAGTTCTCTAGGCGCTGGAGAGACACCGACATTCCGCCGTCACCGGCAGGTCCAGCGCCGGAGGTCAAAGCGCCAAAGGAACTGAGCATGGAACAGCGAATGTTGCGGGAGATTGCGGAGGAAGCGCTTTATGGTTTTGGTGCGCAGCTCTTTGTTTTACAACCTTCAGATTGAAAAAGAGGCTTCGTCGAGACCACGCGCGTAGACCTTGGACTGCGGGTAACATGCCCGCCGCCCCCTATACAGCCGAAAGACCGACAGGCGTCACAGGCCCGCGCGGCGCGCTGGTGAGGCCCCAAATTAGGCCTTCCAGTTCATCCAAAGGAATATTTAGCTGCTTGGCAATCTCGTTTTTGCTGATCCGCTCTTGCCACAGGTGCGACAGAACCTTCCGCCAAACTATTGAGGTCTCGCGCTCGATTCCATCCGGCTCCCCATTCCTGTAGCCCCTTCGCCCAAGCTCGATGCACATCGACTTGTACTGCCATTCGGTAAGCTTACCGAGATAATGCAGGCGATAAGCCATTGCCATTGCCGACACGCGCCAGCGGGATTTCATCTTTAGCACGACGTTTATATCAATAAACCGTGGCGCTCGCGCCCTCACGTCATTCGCAGGCATGAGAAAAGCAGACGCAAAAGCATTCGCCTCACGCTCTACTTGCCTACTATCACCTTTCGGACCACCATGGCGATGTAGGACAAGATGCCCAAGCTCATGAATAGAATCGAAAATACTGTGCTCTGCTGTTTTGAAGTTATTCAAGAAGATGTATGGCTTGCTATCCCTCCAAAAAGAAAACGCATCGACCGTCTTGGTATTCTCGGAAAGAGACATAACCCTAATGCCCTTTGTTTCGAGTAAACCGATAACGTTTCCAATTGGACGCTCGCCCAAGCCCCAGTGTTCGCGAAGCGATCTGGCAGCGGCCTCCACGTCGGTTTCATAACTGAGGTCAAGCAAGTTCGTATCAGGTAGAGAAAAACGGCTCTCAACCCAGTCAGCCAACTGAAGACCTAATGCACCCGCAGATATGGCCGCATCGCGCTCCTTGGCACTCATTTTTGTTAAACTTCTGAAACTCACCGCTTCCGTATCTAACGGCTCAGGATCATCAGAGAAAAAAAACTCGAACGGGTAGCCGAGGGCCGAAGCTAACCTCTCAACCGTACTCTCGTCCGGTTGGTTCTCTCCTTTTTCAAGCCGAGTTATTGTCATCGGCGACAAACTCGTAAGCTCTGCAAGGCTCTTTGCTGTGAGCCTACGCCTCATACGGGCCAAGCTGAGCCTCTTACTATTGAACATCTACACTCCGGCGCTATCGCGCGATCACCATTGGATCGAAATCGTCGGCGCGGTCGTCGTTTTCCTGCACCAGATTGTCAAGAGCTGCATCGAGACCGTCAGAAAGAAAAATCCGTTCGATACAGGCTATAAAGGTGCTGGCCTGAATGACTGGCCGCGACAGTTCCGCAGCGCCCCGCTCATCAACCATCATGTAATAAGTGGCGACACCACCCTGTTCGATCGGAGCATACGACGGAAGAGCATCGCCAAAAAGATTTCCTTCACAAATCCTTTCGGCACCAGCTCCTTTCGGAGACCTGGGCTTGGGGTGGCGGAAGTGGTTTGCGGCAACATCTACGTTGGAAAAGGCTACGCGAAGCATAAGCCCCTTGTTGAAGATTGCTTCGACGCCCTCGGACCTATCCATTTCCCACTCTGGGCCAACGAAACGATCCCGCAACGCCCACGTACCCTCAATATAGGCGTAGGTGCCCGATGCATTCGCGGTATGGAAAGAGGTAGCCGAATTCGCTGCAGCACGTGCCACGTCGCGAACTTCCAACAAAAGTCTACGATCGAGCTGCAACTGCTGGAGCCGCCGCTCAACATCCAACTCTTCCTTCAATAAGCTCGTCTGAACCATCATAGTTTTGCGCCTTGTTGATTTTTCCCACCTACTTGTAGGTTAAAAAAATCAACAAGGCAAGATCGCGTTTATTTGGGTTTCTCACTTAGAGGGGACGAGGGTTCGTCCGAATGCATCATCCTGAAAACCTCATTTGAAACCTTGTCTGCCGCCGCGATAAGAACGCTATCAAGGTGATGCACATATCGTTGGGTGACGTTGCCCGCAGCATGCCCCAACAAAGCGGATATCGTGATTTCGGTAAATCCGAGATCGCCCGCAACACTGGCGTAGGAATGTCGCAACGTATGCGACGTGACACCTTTTAACCCCGCCCGGTTCGTCAGGCGGTCGAGCGCATCATCCAGCGCGGTGTAGTGACCTTTCTCGCTTCGTGGCCCCGGCATAACGTAGGGATTATCACCATCTCTTGGAACGCCGCGCAGAACCTTAAACACCGCGCCACCCACCGGTCGAACGGAAGCATCCTCCTTGGAATCGTCAAGCCGCAGGCAGCTACCGGCCTCGTCAACTTCCGACCACATAAGCCCCGCGATTTCACTAAGCCGGAAGCCAGTCAGAAGAAACAGCTTCGTGCCCACAACGCCTTGCCACAGTTCATCGTCTGCATTTTCCAGAACTTTTCCAAGCGCTCTATACTCCTTTGCGCTCAATCGGCGCGTCCTTTTTCCGACCGCCGGTTTTTTGATGCCACGCGCGGGGTTGTTCGCGATGATGCCTGCGGACACCGCATAGGTGAGAATGGCACTTAACAGCGTCACAGATTGGGACGCCGTCCCTGCTCCACCCGTCACCACCGCGCGCCCACGCAGCTTTTCTGTTTTCTCGTCAGCCGCTGTTTTGCCGGTCGTAACGTCGCGCATCATCTTAATGGCATCAGCGGTCGTGAGTTCCTGCACCGGCCTGTTCCCGATGAGCGGGATGATATGTCTGTTCGCGCGGCCCTTATCGACATAAAGGGTGGAAGCCTTTTTCGGCTTGCCGCGTTTGCCGAATACTAGTCCCTTGTCCGCCGCGTCGAAATACAGATCGCATAGTTCTTTGACGGTCAAAGCCTTGCGTCGCGTCGAGCGGTCAAGCTGCGGGTCTTCGCCCCTCGCAACGTCACCGAGAACCGCCTTTGCTTCCTTCCGGGCCTCATCCACGGTCAATGCACCGTGGACGCCAATCTTGAAACGACGCGTCTGTTTACCCGCCCTGTATTGAGCAACATAGGTCTTCCGACCGCTAGGCCACACGCGAACGCCGAAGCCGGGTAATTCGTCATCCCATTCGAAATAATCTTTGTCGCCAGCCGCAAGGCCGTCTATCATCCGCTTTGTCAGCTTTGCCACGCTGGCTTTCTCCACCCGCTACAGGAAGCACATAGGAAGCGGCAGGAAGCAAATCGAGGTAAACTTGATCCAAACCGTTGTAATTGCGGAAAACGCTTTCCGCTTGATCTGGATAGCAAAATCAATTTGGAGTAAACAAGAGGAAGCGGCAGAAAATCATTCACCCCTGCCTTCCGATTCCAAAGGTCACAGGTTCGAATCCTGTCGGGTGCGCCATAAAACCAACCGTTTACTGATCTTTCAGGATCTCCGCCTGCTGCGACACATAAAAGTAGGCAATGTCCCTGGCTTCAAGCTCTCGCTGGGCCGCCGCGGGTCAGGGCAGGCTCCGGTTCGGCCTCATCCTCGACAAGGCTGGCATTTGCCTGCAGATGCAGGCCCATCACCGCCACCAGCAGTAAAAACCAGACGAAGCCGGAGCTCAGCAGAAAGAGGGTTTCCAGAAAGCCGTAAAGCAGCACATAAAGCCAGACGCCGATATAGAGCCGCGTCAGCGGGCTGCCCCGCGTGGCGGCATCCATTTTGCCGAGATAGTGAAGCGGCAGCAGACAAATCCAGATCATCACCAGAACCAGCCCCGGTACGCCGCCCCCCAGCAAAAGGTCGAAATAACCACTGTGGGAGGATGGCGCAGTCGTCGCCCAGCTATTGTTTTCGGTGAAGCTCGACATCAGGGTGTCGCTGCGCCAGAAGGCCTGGTAGCCATATCCGACGATCGGGCTTTGCCTGATGTAATCGATGGCGACGACCCAGATATCCGTTCTGCCGGTAAAACTGGCGTCGACACCCATCTTCGTCAGCATCTGCGCAAATACCGGGTCGATTGTGGTACCCACGGTCACAACCGTGAAGACCGACAGAAGCATGGCCACGACCATATATCGCCAGCGGGGCCAGCGCACGATGAACCAGCCCGCCGAGACGATAATCGGCATCAGGCCGAGCACCGTCTTGCCACCCGACTTGACCAGAAAGACGAGCGAGAGCAGCAGTATCATCGAGCCGCCGATGAAGGACCAGCGCCTGCAGAGATAGATGCCCGCGATGATCAGCACTGCCATGACCGACGCGGCCTCGTTCTTGTGCTGGAAGACCCCGCGCCAGTTACCCGCCAGAAGCGGCTCCAGCGCGTCGCTGGCCTGGTGGATGGACCGCGACGGCAACACGATGACTCCGAAGTAACACAGGAACAGAATAATCATCACACAACCGGCAAGCAGCGTGGCGAATTGCCGTTCCGTGCGCGGCAATTGCAGGAAGCCGCTGGCAAGCACACAGATGATGGCGCACATCGCAAGCCGCCGGATCGAAAAAATCGGCGATTCCCCCACAATCGAGGTGAAGACATGCCAGCCGAAAATCGCCGCCATCAGCAGGCGCGGGGTCAAGACGAGGGAAAACGAGCGCTCCTTCGCCATGAATGCCACGAAGCTGAAAAGCAGGATGATCGCGGTAAGCTGATTGAGCAGGTTGGACCCGGCCGCCATCGCCGATCCCTCATAGGTCGAGGAGAGCGAAATATAGGGCGAGAAACCGACCGTGAAATAAAGGAACGTCACATAAAACAGTGTATTGCGCCAATATCCACGCGCCTGTTCGTGGTGCCCAGCATCCATAAGGGGGCCTTCGCTGCGTTTTTCCATATGAGCTACATCGTAACCGATGCTTCCTTCGATAACACGACTATTCCGCGAAAACCCTTTTTTTTAGTTATCCAAAATACACGGAAAAATAGCTGATCGTCAGACACATCGACGCATCGCCATATGGGAAGACACATCCGCCGGGGATAACGGGGGTCCGCCGGTTACCCCAACGTGTCGAAATCGACCTTGTCGCTCCACAAGCAATATTCCGGTCGCCGGGCTCTTCAGATTTTAAGTTTTTTCTGAACATATACACCATCAATTCTTGCAAGCATCGGATGAGGATAACGCGGTGACTTTTTCGATGGGGTGCGATCCGCCGCCTCTCGTGCAGTGAGGCAAGGGATGTGAACGGTTGAGATTCTCAGGGGTGTCGATGCAAAAGGTTTATTCCATCCAGTTCTTGAGGGCGCTCGCGGCGTTTTCGGTGCTGCTGTTTCACATAATCGGCGAACCCTTCACGATTGGCGCCGCCGGCGTGGATGTCTTTTTTGTCATCTCCGGCCTCATCATGGGATCTTTCGCAACGACGGCGGGGCCGGGCACGTTTTTATACCATAGGCTGGTCCGTATCGTACCGCTGTATTGGGCCGTGACCCTGGTGATGTGCGCCGGGGCGATGGCGGGCGTTTTTTCCACCTTCACCTTCACCCTCGAACATCTCTGGAAATCGCTGCTTTTTATTCCCTATACCGCCGACAACGGCGAAGTGGCTCCCCTTTTGGTCGTGGGCTGGACCCTCAATATGGAAATGTTCTTCTATATTGTCTTCGCGCTTGGACTTGCCCTGCGCGCACCGCTTGCGATCACGGTCGGCATCCTGTCCGCCATGGCCCTGGCGGGGCAGGTTTTCCACTCACAATCCCCCTTCATGCAGACCTGGACCTCGCCGCTCCTACTGGAGTTTCTTGGCGGGCTGCTGCTATCGCGCTTCATGTTCCAGGGCGTACAGGCGGGCATCGCCGCGCTTGTTATCTCGGTGACCGGTTTCGTTGCCGCGGCTCTGATAAGCGAGCAATCCGGAATGCTGCGCCTGTTGACCTGGGGCGTGCCTGCCTTTTTCCTTGTGGCAGGATGCGTGTGGCTCGAGAACGGCGGACTATGGCCCAGACGCCTGCTGAAGCCCATCGAGATCGTCGGGGATTCCTCCTATGCCCTTTATCTTCTGCACGGCCTGGTGATCTCGATCGTCCATAAGATACTGGCGCCCGGATTTCTCGCAGGCACCGTCATCATCATCGTTGCACTGGCCGTGTCAGTCGCCGCGCATTTCCTGTTCGAGAAGCCGCTGATCAGGCTTTTCAGACGCGGATATGGCGGCAGGTCGCCGCAGCGAGATCAGGCCGTATCGGTGCGCTGACGCCAGCATTGGTCGCGGACCTCATGAAGACGATAGCAGATCCGCTTCGCAAACGACGACGCGAAAAGCCACCCATTCCCCGGGGATTTCGGCGCATATCGAAGGTCGGCTTCGCGTCTCGTCGAACGGACGTGACCTCTGGATTGGCGGAGATGTTGTCACCGGCATAGAAGGCGCGGTCTCTCTGTAGTCTGATTTGGCAAAGTGGTTTTCGGTTACGCGAAATGCGCATCGGCGGGGATCTCTCCCCGCCGATGCTTAGTTTACAGCCAATCGTCGCTTAGAACTCCTGCCAGTCGCCTTCTAGATTGACAGCAGCATTGCCCGAGAATGCCGAGGCAAGCTTGCGGCCGAGCGCCCGCGCAGGAGATGTCACCGATCTGTCGCTGACCGCAGCACTGCGCACCGGTGCGGGCTGGCTCTTCTGCTGATAGGCGGCATCGCCAAGCTTGAACTGCGACAGCAGCTGGTTGAGAGACGCCACTTCCTTGGCGAGGCTATGGCTTGCGGCATTGGTCTCTTCCACCATCGCCGCGTTCTTCTGCGTGTCCTGATCCATCTGGTTCACAGCCGTATTGATCTGCTGCAGACCCGAAGACTGTTCCTGCGCCGCTTCCACGATGGAGACGACATGGCGGTTGATTTCCTGCACTTCGGTCACGATGGTCGCCAGCGCCTTGCCGGTGTCACCCACCAGCTGCACGCCCTGCTGCACCTGATCGTTGGACGTGGTGATCAGCGCCTTGATCTCTTTCGCCGCATGGGCGGAACGTTGTGCAAGCTCGCGGACTTCCTGGGCCACGACCGCAAAGCCCTTGCCCGCCTCGCCCGCACGCGCTGCCTCAACACCGGCATTCAGCGCCAAAAGGTTGGTCTGGAAGGCGATCTCGTCGATCACGCCGATGATGTTGGAGATCTCATTGGCGGATTTGGCAATCTGCTCCATGGCGACCACGGCGCGGCGCACCACATCGCCGGATTTTTCGGCGCCAGCCTTGGCACGGCTGACGATCTCGCCCGCTTCCTGTGCACGCCGGGTAGAATCCCGCACCGTCGTGGTGATCTCTTCCAGAGCCGCAGCGGTTTCTTCAACGGCGGCGGCCTGCTGTTCGGTGCGCTTGGCAAGATCGTCGGCAGCCGACTTGATCTCGTTGGCTCCTGCACCGATGCCACCGGCATTCTGCGCAACCCTTGTCAGCGCCGACTGCAGCTTCTCGGCCGACATGTTGAAGTCGCTGCGAACAGCGTCGAGCGTCGCGGTGAAGGGCTGGTCGATGCGATAGGACACATCGCCATCGGAAAGCTTCGACAGGCCGGTCGCGAGATTGTCGACGGCGAATTTGACGTCGGCTGCTTCCTTTGCCTTCTGCTGCTCGCGCGCGATGCGGTCTTTCTCCGACATCGACCGATTGGCTTCAGTCTCCTGTTCAAGGCGGATGCGCTCGATCGCGCTCTCGCGGAACACCTGAACGGCGACCGCCATCTGGCCGACTTCGTCCTTGCGGTCCATGCCGTCGATCTCGGCCGCCGTATCGCCGCCTGCCAGCGACACCATGCGCTGCCGTAGCCGGGCAATCGGCGTGGTGATGCCGCGGGACGAGACGAACAGCGCCATGATAATGCCTGCCGTGAAAACGATGCCGACGACGACAAGCGAGGTCAGGATTGTAGAGCTGGTCTGGCCGGTCAGGTCATTGCTGCCCGTGACAACGCCGTTGGAGAGCTTTTCAAGAAGGGCGGCGATTTCTTGTCCAGTCGACCGAATCAGGAGGTCGGCCTTGAGAAGTTCAGCGGCGGACTCCGCGTTGTGGTTGGACGAACCGAATTCCACGGCTTTGTCGGTGAGTGCGGTTATGTTCCGGGCAAGGGTCAGCAACCTGTCCAGGGCCTGGATTTCCTCCGGGAAAATCTTTCTGACCCCATTGAGACGGGTAATCAGCGCTTCCCTGTCGGTCTCATATTCGTGCTTGACGATCTTGAAGTCGGGACTGGCGGCATCATAAGCCATGACTTGATAGGCGCCATAGGCCATGGCCTGCAGGTTCCGGTTGGCCCGTGCAAGCTCCACCAGTGCAGCATTGTCGGTAGAAATGAAGGTGGAGTAGAGTGTGTCCGCTTCCTTGTAGCGCGAGGCCATAAACGCGGTGGCACCAAGACCAACAATGCAGAGCGGCAAAATGAGCGACAGGATTTTTGTGCGGATACTGGCATTTTGGAGAAAGGACACGGCAAGCTCCTGAAATGATACCGCTCCTTCCCCGTGCCGGAGGTATACGGCTAAAATATACATCGCACGTTTAACACCTCCCATCATGGAGGCTCGTTCAGCCGTATCATGGCAATGTCGGCGCATTGCATCATGCAAACGTCCGAAAAAATGAACCCTGTCGCAAATTCGACTGATCCATTTTCGGCTGGTCCGGCCACGCCCCACATCACGGAGCGCCCAAACCCCTGTTCAAAGACAAATGGAAACCGGATCTCACTTCATCGGCCATTGTTTTCGAGAACAACGATTATATTGAAATACTTTATAAATTCTTCACGTCGGCTACTGGCCCCTGTCGGGCCGGCGACAAAGTCACGCGTCGCGCGTGAAAGTCTTTCCGCGCCGTCGAGGGAACGCGCTGCGCTGTCCTTGCCCGCGCAGCATGCAGATGACACCGCTGGTCGTTCAATTGGGCCGAGGTCCATGCTGCCGCCTTAATGCGCCGGATGGACACGAGACCAATGGCGAGAGCCGTTGGGCGTTGAGATCGAGTAATCCCGTCAATGACGCCGTCGCTCTCGCGCAACGGCGTTGGACATCAGGCGGCCTTGCGCCGCAGCGCTGTCGCCACCGTGTGGATATGGGCCGCACCGATGCCGCAGCAGCCGCCGATCATGGTTGCGCCCGCATCCGCCCAGGAGCAGGCAAACCGCGAATAGACATCGTCGGTCAGATCGGTGCGCGTGCCGTGAAGACCTTCATTCGCGGCGGAATCGCCCTGTTCGCCTTCGAAAGCATTGGCATAAACGCCGATCTCAAGCGAAACGCCCTTTTCCGCAAAGACGGCGGCGGCGGTTTCGACGGCGGCTTTCATGATTTCCGGCTTGCTGCAATTGAACAGCAGGGCAGCCGCACCCGATTGCGCCGCCCATTCGGCGGCAGCCTTCACCGTTTCGCCAGAACGCAGCGACGGTTCGCCGCCAGCGACCGCAGCCGCATCGTCATTCAGCGTGAAGGAAATCCAGAACGGCTTATCCGTTGCGGCAACAGCCTCACGCACCGCTTCGCCCTCTGCGACCAGGCTCAGCGTCTCGCCGAGCCAGACATCGACGGAAGGAGCGAGATTGTCGACCAGCACCTTCAGATAGTCCTGCACCCGCGTGGCATCGAAATTCTGCGGCTCGTAGGAGCCGAAGATCGGCGGCAGCGAACCGGCCACCACGACATCACGGCCGGAAGCATCCGCCGCTTCGCGCGCCAGCCTGCCCGAAAGGGCGATCAGCGATGCGCCTTCCTTCTGGAAACGCTCTTCGCCGATGTGGAACGGCACCAGCGCATAGGAATTGGTGGTGACGACATCGGCACCGGCCTCGATGAATTCCGCATGCACCTGCCGCACGATGTCAGGCGAATTGATCAGCGCCAGTGCCGACCATTCCGGCTGTTTCAGTTCGGCGCCGAGCCGCTGCAATTCGCGGCTCATGCCGCCATCGAGGATACGCAAAGTGGCCATGTTCATACTCCTTGAACGATTTACCGCCGGACCGGCACCTGCCGTTCGACAAGACCGAAACAGCGGGCGATGATGGCGGTGAGAATGAGATAAAAGACGGTAACGACAATCAGCGGCTCATAGACCAGCAGCGTATCCTGCCGCACCTTGTAGGCGACGGCGTAGAGGTCCATCACGGTGACCGTAAAGGCAAGCGGCGTGGCTTTCAGCTGCATCACCACTTCACCGGCAATGGTCGGCAGCGCGATGCGGATGGCGCGCGGCAGCCAGATGCGGCGAATGAGGGTAAAGCGGCCCATGCCGAAAGCCCGGCCCGCCTCCAGTTCGCCTTTCGGCACAGCCAAAAGCGCACCGCGCAGCACCTCCGCCTCATAGGCCGCATAATTCAGCGTGAAGCTGACGGCCGCGAAGAAGAACCCCTCGCGCAGCACCGGCCACATGAAGCTCTGGCGCAGGCCGGGGATCATCGGCAAAAACGAGCCGACGCCGTAATAAAGCAGCCAGAGCTGGATGAGCAGCGGCGTGCCACGAAAAAAGGTGCAGTAACCCCGCGCCAGAATTTTCGTCACCCGCCCGCCGCTGACCTGCGCAAAGGCGAGCCCGATGGCGAGCACGAAACCGATGCTGACGGAAATGACGAGCAGCGCCAGCGTCTGCCAGGCACCGGAGAGAAGCAGCGGCCAATATTTGGCGACCCATGAAAAATCCATGCCGTTCCCCTTACGCCAAGGCCGGCTGGCCGCGCCGCACCCGGCGTTCCAGCAGCGAAAAGACGAGATTGGAGACGAGCGTGATGGCGAGATAAAGGAACGCCGCCGCCAGGAAGAACAGGAAATATTGCTTGGTGCTGGCCCCTGCCAGACGCGTCGCCAGCGCCAGTTCCTGATAACCGACGACGGCCACCAATGCACTGTCCTTGGTCACGGCAAGCCAGAGATTGGCAAGGCCCGGCAATGCGTTCGGCAGCAATGCCGGCAGGACCACGCGACGGAAACGTAAGGCCGGCGACATGCCGAAGGCGCGCGCCGCCTCGATCTGGCCGTTCGGCACGGCAAGAATGGCACCGCGCAGCACCTCGGTCATATAGGCGCCCTGCACGAAACCCAGAACCGCGACGGCGGCAACAAAACCGTTCACCTCCAGCGGCGGCATGCCAGCCAGCATAAGCAGCCGGTTGAGCCCATCCGTACCGGCATAATAAAGCCCGACGATGAGAATGAGTTCGGGAACGGCGCGGATCGCCGTGGTGTAGAAATTGAGCAGCAGGCCAAGCGGCCTGTTGCTTGAGAGTTTGCCGAGCGCGCCGGCAAGCCCGATGACGATACCGATGAGATAGGCACCGGCGGAAATGGCAAGTGTCGACGCCGCACCCTTCAAAAGGGTGCCGCCCCATCCCGGAGGATAGGGTGACAGAAGCTGCAACGTGGTTTCAAGGCTTGCCATTGATATGACCGATTAGGGCTTGCTGCCGTAGATGTCGAAACTGAAATACTTCTTGGTGATCTCGTCATATTTCCCGCTGGCGCGGACGGCGGCGAGAGCGGCGTTCAGCTTGTTTTTCAGTTCCGTATCGTCCTTGCGCAGGCCGCCGGAAACGCCGAGACCGAGGATTTGCTTGTCGTCGGCCACGTTGCCCATGTCGGCGCAGCAATCCTTGCCGGCATCGCTCTTCACGAAGGTATCGAGAACCAGCGAGTCGCCGAAGACATAATCGATACGGCCGGCTGCCAGATCCTGAAACGCCTCGTCCAGCGTCTGGTAGGTCTTTTCGTCAGCAACAGCAGCGAAATATTTCTTGTAATATTCGGACTGGATGGTCGCGACCTGAATGCCGATGGTCTTGCCCTTGACGTCTTCCGCTGCCGCACCCGGCTTTTCGCCCTTGGCGCCGATCAGCTTGCTTGGCGTGTTGTAATATTTGTCGGTGAAATCGATCACCTTCTGGCGTTCTTCCGTGTTCGACATGGACGACCAGATGACGTCGAATTTCTTGGTCTGCAAGGCGGGGATCAGGCCATCCCAGGACAGCTCGACGATCGAGCATTTTTCCTTCATTTCCGCGCAGACGGCGTCCATGAGATCGATTTCCCAGCCCTGCCATTTGCCGCTGGCGTCCTTGGCGAAGAAGGGCGGGTAGGATTCGTTCATGATGCCGAAACGGACATCGGCGCTGGCCGTGAAGGCGGAAACCGCAAATGCCGTTCCGGCAAGCAGCGTGGCGAAGAATTTCATTCAAGTCTCTCCTGTTAATTACGAACTGTCCGGCTAGAGGATCAATTGGCCAGCGCGCCTGTAAATTCCCGGCAGCGGGCGCT
The DNA here is from genome assembly GCA_023444445.1 of Pseudomonadota bacterium. Classification (GTDB taxonomy): domain Bacteria; phylum Pseudomonadota; class Alphaproteobacteria; order Rhizobiales; family Rhizobiaceae; genus Agrobacterium. The sequence goes on from JAEXMK010000196.1 coordinate 18,359, forward strand.
GATGGGGTTGCCGAACACCTGCGCCGGCGGCCCTGCCTCCTCCACCCGGCCCTGATGCAGAAACATCACTTCCGAGGAAACATCCCGCGCAAAGCGCATTTCATGGGTGACGAGCAGCATGGTGCGGCCTTCCTCGGCCAGGTCACGGATGACCTTCAGCACTTCGCCCACCAGTTCCGGGTCAAGGGCCGAGGTGGGTTCGTCAAACAGCATCACCGCCGGTTCCATGCAGAGCGCGCGCGCAATGGCGGCGCGCTGCTGCTGCCCGCCGGACAGAAAGGCCGGATAGGCATTTTTCTTGTCATAAAGGCCGACCTTGTTCAGCAGGGCCTCGGCCTTTTCAACCGCTTCCTGCCGCCGGACGCCCAGAACATGCACGGGCGCCTCGATAACGTTTTCGAGAACGGTGCGGTGGGCCCAGAGATTGAAATTCTGAAAGACCATGCCAAGCCCGGTGCGCAGTTTTTCCACCTGCCGCCAGCTTTTCGGCACGGCCTTGCCGTCCCGGCCGGCCTTCGTAGCGATCTCTTCGCCATTAACGATGACCCGGCCACGATCCGGCGTTTCGAGAAAGTTGATGCAGCGCAGGAAGGTGCTCTTGCCGGAACCGGACGAGCCGATGATAGAGATGACATCACCCTTGTGGGCTTTCAGCGAAACGCCCTTTAAAACTTCATGCGTGCCGAAGCTCTTGTGAATGTCATCCGCCTCGAGCGCACAGGCGCCGTTATCTGTCATCTATTGACCTTACCGATCCGTTTTTAGTGCCGGCCACGCCAATATCCGGAATTCCGCGCTGAGACATGCACAATAACAAACACTTGTGCCGCGCATGTTTAGCGAAAATCGGGGCAAACGCGCGCAACATCAGGCTCTTTTACATATTCGCCACGAAAAATCATTTCAAAATTCATCCGGAGCGGATTAGCGACGAAAGCTGCTGCGCGAGGAACACCGGGGCTATGCACGTTGCGGAGGGGGCAAATTGCAAGAAGCCGCCGGCACCAAAACGCATGCTTCGAATAGCCAATTACAGGTCTCCTGCGAATCTCATTTTAGTTATTAAAGATGAACGTATAAATAGCACAAAAACTATTTACCACCGCCACCGACAATCAAAACCGGGGTCTTCGTTTTCCGAAAAATAGACTTCGCCACCCAGGAAATGTCGATCAAATCTGTTTCATATTCACCTTTTGGTTGCCTGTTCAAACATAGTTTGTTAACTTACTACACGATAGGCGATATCTCGTAACAGACTGATACAAGGGCATTTTATTTTCCCGAAGAGCTTTGAGGACGGTGCACTTCACCGGTTTTATATCTATATTAATACGTTCGAATATACGCTTCCTATGGTTGCTTTCTTAATGCGCAAAAAGCTGGAGGCCGAGGGTGGACGTTAAGATGCACGCCAATATTGGCGATGGCGACCGCGGTCAGCCGACACAACGCCCGGTTCAGTCGAGCGTCGCTGGCGTGCGACCCATGCGCAGGGATGATGTGCCCGCCGTCGAAGCCGTCCTCAACAGCGCTTTCAGGAAGACCGGGCAGGAGAGCAATTTCGACTTCCGCTCCTATATCGAAAAACTGTTCTTCGACAGCCCCGCCTTCAGCCCGGAAAACGGCAGCGTCCTCTACGACACCGGCGACAGGGTCACCAGCGTCATTCTTGCCGTGCCCATGCGTTTTGTCGTCCATGGAAAACCTGTTACCGCCAGGCTGCTGTGCGCCTTCGCATCGGACGGGAAACTCGGTCCGCTCGGCGCCGCCCGCCTGTCGCGCGGCATGCGGGCATCGAAACACGACATGCTGTTCTCGGATACGGCCTCCCCCGTGAGCGCCGATCACTGGGTGGCGATCGGTGGCAACATGCTGCCGATCGAAAGCCTGCAATGGCACAAGGCGCTCAAACCCTTCTGCACGATCGCGCTGCGTATGCCGCGCCGTTCCAAACTGGCCAAAACCACACTTGCCCTGACGGCGCTCGGTTTCGTGGATGGAATTCTGCGACGCTGGAAGAAGGGTTTAAGACCGCCGGAGGTCGCCGGCGCCCGGGTGAGAGCCGTGGATTACGAAACCTTCCGCCGCGAAGCGCTCGCAAAGATCGAGCGGTTTTCCATTCGTCCGGAATGGTCCTACGAGGAGTTCCATTGGCTGGTGGATATGAGCAGGGCCAATGATAGCCTCGGCGAACTGAAAAGCGTGGTGATCGAGAATGCCGAAGGCCATGTCATGGGCGCCGCACTGTTTTTCGGTCAGCGGGGGCGGACGGCCTATGTGCTGAACCTCGTCTGCGATGCCGGTCGCGAAAACGATGTTCTCAACACTCTGTTCCGCCATTTCTATGACGAGAATTATGCCCACATCACCGGCATGTCTCAGCCATTCCTCATCAATGCGCTTTACCGTCAGAACCATATGAGCTTCCGCCATGATGGTTATTTCTGCATGGCCACCCGCGATGACGCGCTGAGGGAAAAGGCGTTGGCCGGCGACATCTATATTGGCGGGTTGTGCTCGGAAAGCTGGAGCAAACTCATTACCGACTATTGAGGCTTCTGCCAGGCCCGGGAACGGAACACGGGCGCGACGCGCTTAAGCCTTGCTGAACCGCCCGACATTCGCCGAGATAAGATGGCGCAGCGCTTTCGCGTAACGTTTGGAGCGCGTCTTGGCCGCCAGCGCACTTCCCCAGTCCACCATCGATCCGTTAATATCGAAATCACCGAGCTGGCCTTCGGGAATATCGCCCTTTTCGATGCGCTCGACGATCGAGGGAAGCGCCGCATAGAATTCCGGCGAACGATAGGGCGGATGCAGCGAATACATACCCTTGCCCGTGCCGAGAAAATCGAGCCGGTGGACGCCGACGCGCATCATGTTGGTGCTCAGCACTTCCTCGGCAGGCATGGAGACCGGCTGCTGGTTATAGGCATAGGAGCGGATGCGCCGTTTGACATCGGGCCGGAGCAGTTCCAGCGAGCCGATCCTTTTCGCAAAGCGGTCCATGTCGATCATGAAAAGCCGAGTGGAAACGGTGGCGAAACGCCAGGTGGGAATGCGCGACGGCAGCTTGCGCGGCTCGGGGATGTTCTTCACGCCCGGCATGCCGACATGACGGGAAATATCGAGATCGCCGCGAACCGTCGGCGGTCCGGAAAAGGGCGTGATGCACAGCGCATCCGGATTGGCCTTCTGCAGCGCAATCGCCTCGCTGAACCAGCTCTGGCTGCCGCCGCCGAACATCATATCGCTGTCCATATGCAGCACGTACCGGGCATTGGCGCGTTTCAGACCGTAGAAATAGACATGGAACGGCCCGCCATCGAAAGCCTTGGCGGGATAGGGGATGGGAGAGCGCGAAAAGAAGGTCTGCGTCACCGCATCACGCGCCGAAGCGCTGTAATCGACGATATCCACAGAGAGATGCGGATAGTTGATCTGCATTTCGTCCAGCATGTCGAAGAGACGCTGGCGCGCCGAATCGAAACCATTGCCCTTGTACCGCCCTGCCCCCACCTGGCCCGTATCGACCGTCAGCAAAATGCGGTCCACCTGCCGACCCCAGACCCTGAGCTGATGCGGCAGCGTCAGGGCCGCATGCGGGGCATCGAAGGGATGGAGGTTGATTTGCAGCGCCTTTTGCACGGGAGGAAGCGGCATTTCAGCATTCATAGTCATGTACCACGGTTCCGGAATTCATTGATGACGGCCATCATGGGTTTTTCGTTGAAACTCCAGTCCAGCGGTAGCGGCCGGTTGGTGGTGCCGTCGCGGCGCGGATAGGCCCAGCGGATCCAGCTATATTGGTCCGAAATGCCCCATGTGGTGATGGAGGAAAGCGGGCCGCCTGCGGAGGCTGCCTCCAGGAACTCACGGACCTGGCCCGTTATCAGCATGTCGCGCTCGGCCTCGGGCGTGGGCAGGGTCTGGTCCATCACGTCAAGCTCTGTCACGAGGACAGCAAGACCGTAACTGCGCATTTCCGTCGTGAAGGCGGCAAGCTCGTCCTTGGCGATCGGCCAGCCGCCGCGCAAATGCCCCTGCAGGCCGACGGCGTTGATCGGCGCGCCCTTTTCGAGCAGTTCGAGAATGAGATTGCGAAAGGCGGCGCGTTTGGCCGGCGATTTCTCCGCGGCAAATTCGACATCATATTCGTTGAGCACGAGTTGCGCCTTCGGATCGACCGCATGGGCAAGGTCGAAAGCCTTCTTGATGGCATCCGGCCCGGCACCGTAATACCAGGCATCGCGCCGCGCACGCACATTGGCAGGCACGTCGGGGATCGGTTCATTGACCACATCCCAGCTGTGGATCACGTCCTTGTATCGCTCCATCACGGTGACGATATGGTTTTCCATCAGCTTCTCGACTTTCGCGCCGCCGCCGATGCTGGCAAGCCAGGGTGCGTTGGAGGCATACCAGATCAGCGGATGGCCATGCATGGAAAGCTTGTGCTGGCGTGCGAAATTGGCGATTGCATCGGCGGCGGCGAAATCGAAAGCCTCTGCCGAAGGCCGCATCACCTCCCATTTCATTTCGGTGACAGGGGTAATACGCGAGCAATATTTCACCACCGCCTCGCCGATGCGGCTATCGGCGTTGAGATCAGGCAGGTAGACGGCGGCACCATAGGGGGCAGTCTTGATCGTGGTTTTTTTCTGCGCGGCAACGACCGGGCCGGCCACGGCATGCAACAGGCCAGCGCTTGCCGCACCACCCAGAAAATTCCGCCGCCCGATCCGCATCAACCCGCCTCCACAACCCAAGCGCCTCTGCACCCGAAGGGATGAATCGCGCTCTCATTCCCAAAACATAACATTCCAATCATAGGAAAAGGATATTAAAGATTTGCAAGGTTAACCGACGCTATACCACGTCATAATTGGTGAGCCCCGCTTAATGCGGTAGTAACTTCACTGTGAGAATGCTTGGCCCGCCCCTCATGGAGTTGAAAAGCTTGGTCTCCGTTTCGATTGTCATTCCCGTTCGCAATGGCGAGCGTTACATCGTGGAAGCGATCGAAAGTGCGTTGCTGCAGGGCGAGACAATCCGCGAAGTGCTTGTTGTCGATGACGGCTCCACCGACTCCACCGCGCAAAAGGTGGAAGGGTTTTCCGATCCCCGCGTCAAATTGCTGACCCGGCCGCAGGGCAGGCAGGGCGTTTCCGCCGTGCGCAATTTCGGCCTGTCGCAGGCGCGCGGCGAATGGACTATGTTTCTCGATGCCGACGACCGGCTGAAACCGGGCGCCATCGCTGCCCTGTGCGCCGGCATCTCCGGCCCTGAAGTGGTCGCCGTCTACGGCGATTATGAGCGCATCGATGAAAACGGCGTCAAGATCGGCCGGCGCAACCTCATCCGTCGCCGGGAAAAGCCTGACGGTTTCATTCTAGAGCCGCTGCTCGGCGGAAACTTCATCGTCAATGGCGGCATCATGCTGGTCAGGACCCGCATCTTTCAGGACTTTGGCGGTTTCGATGAGACGTTGCGTTATGCGGAGGACTGGTACGGCTGGTGCAGGCTTGCCGCCGCCGGCCGTTTTGTCTATCTGCCCGGCCGCCATGTGCTCGATTACCGGGTGCATAGGACAAGCGTGATGATGAACAGGCTTTTGACCTTCCGCGACTGCGAACCGGCTATCGAAGCCGTGTTTTCCGATCCCGCCATCGTTGCCGCCGTTTCCCCGCAGGAACTGCAACGGCTTCGCCGCAGATCCGAGAACCACATGAATGCTTATACCGTGGCGCAGGCCTTCCGCGCCCGCCGCTACCGCGAGGCCTTTTCGGCGCTGGCCGACACCGTCCTCAACCGCCCGCGCCAGAGCCTTCGGGCCGTCGTTTTTTCCGCCGCCGCGATTGCCGGAATTTAGGAGTTTCCATGCCCGAGATCATGCCGGAAGCGGTGGTCTGCATTCCAAGTTTCCGTCGACCGGAAGGCCTGAAGAAGACGCTAGCATCGCTCGCAGCCCAGAAGGTCAATTTTCCCTTCGCCGTGGTCGTGGTCGATAATGATGGTGCAGGCCAGCAGGGCCTCGCCGTCGCACGTGCCTTTTTCGCCGAAAACGGTATGGCCGGTCAGGCATTGGTTGAGCCGACCCAGGGCAATTGTTACGCCATCAACACCGCATTCCGCACCGCCCGGCAGAGCTATCCTTCGGCAGAATGGTTCCTGATGATCGATGACGACGAGGCCGCCTCCCCCGTCTGGCTCGCCGAAATGGTGTCGGCGGCAAAATCCTTCAGAGTCGATATCGTCGGCGGACCGGTCAATCGCGAATTCGACGCACCGGCTGCCAAGGCGGTTCTGTCCCATCCGCTGTTCGGCTCCATCGAAGCGCCGACCGGCCTTGTCGAGCAAATCCACGGATCGGGCAATTGCCTGATCTCGCGGCGGGTGTTCGAAACCCTGCCGAAACCGGAATTCGACGTGCAGTTCAACTTCCTCGGCGGCGGCGACATGGATTTCTTCACCCGCTGCCGCAAGGCCGGTTTCAAATTTGCCTGGAATGCACGCGCCATCATCATCGAATATGTGCCGGAAAGCCGCATGGCGCCGCGCTGGATCATGGAGCGCTCGCTTCGCACCGGTATCATCAATTACAGCATCGATCGCGCCCGCCGCCCCGGCCTGAAGGGCGGGCTGCTGCTCGCCGTCAAAAATGCCGTCAGCCTGTGTCTGTCGCTGGTGCGCGCCGTTTCCGCCGGGCTGAAGACCGGTGCGCTTCTGCCCGCCACCCATCCACCGCTGATGTCCATCGGCCGGGTCATGGCAAGCCTCGGCATCACGCTCACGCCCTATAAGGCGCCGCCGAAGAAGAGCTGACGCCCCACCCTCCCGTAAGGGTTAACCCAGTGTCTTTTGCCTGCCAAACGACATCGGGCTCGTGCGCCGTTTCTGCAAACCGAAAGACGAAAAGGCCGTCGCAAGTACGAGGAGCGGCACCAGCACCGGCCAAAAGAAACAAAGGACAATGCCGGTTACCCGATAAAAATCCCAGCTCTTGTCGCGACGGGCGCCTTCGATATAGGTCATGGCGAGAGAGGTAACGGTGCCAATTCCATATATAAAAAGAGAAATGGACGTAATCACCATTGGTGGCCTCAAAATATCTCTGATTCGAATAAATTTGTAATATTTGTGCAGTGTAGCGCAGCCGTTCGCAGTTGCAACGGGTTTCGGCGCCGAAGCGCATCGATTCAATATGTTAGGAAAATCTCACATGATCGGATGAGGACGGCAGCGCTAATCTAGCGGTTCTGACCCGAAGCGCCAAAGCGATACTTCAGCAGCGAATATATGGCGATCGGATTGGTCAGCAGGTAACGTTTTCCAAGACGCTTCGGCTCAAGCATCGCCCGGTAGAGCCATTCCAGCCCCATATCCTGCATCCACTGCGGCGCGCGGCTGTTCTTGCCGGCGATGAAATCGAAAAGGCCGCCGCAGGTCTTGATCACGGCGATACCGGAAAGCCTGTCCAGATTGCGCGAAACGAAGCGCTGCTCGAGCGGAATGCCGAAGCCGACCCACAGAATGTCGGTCTTCGAGGCGACGATATCAGCAATGATTTCGTCCCCGCGACTAGGACTGAAATAACCATTATGGCGTCCCGAAAAGACGAGGCGTGGATAAAGCCTCTGCATTTCCTCGACCGCCGCACGGTTGACCTCTTCGGAACCGCCGAGGAAATAAAACCGGCTGCCCGTCTCTTCGGCTCGTTTCGCCACCGCATGAACGAGATCCGTCGTTGCAACCCGTTCTCTCAACGCCCGGGCGCAGAACTTGCGGGAGAAGATCACCAGCGACATGCCATCGGCGTGAATCTGGTCCGCCTGCCGCAGCATGGCGTCGAATTCGCTGTCGTGGTGGCAAAGCGCGATGACCTGACCGTTTGCGGATGTCGAGTAAAACGGCCTTGCACCCGGCGCGCGCTCCGTCGTCGCACGCAGGATGAAATCCCGCGCGGTTTCATCGATGGTTGCGTCAGTAATGGGTAGGGATGCAAGAGAAATAACCGGCCAGCAATGACCAGTCTCCTCCATCTGCGGCATCTCTCTCCCTGTCATAGTCTGTCCGGCGTCCAAGATAGGCATCGTTTCATTGTTAAAGTCACGCTTATGCTTAGAATATAAGACTTCAAACACTACGAAGAACTATCATTAATATTTTTATAAATCCCTTTGCGAAGCCCTATTTTATACCCCTGAAGGTTGCGCGCCGTGTCCGCGGCCTATTCCGGTTTTCGAACCGATGGGTTAAGGGACGCCGACATCAAACCACGGAAGGGCTCTGGCCATGGAAACAATCTCGATCGACAATCGCGGCGATTTCGGCCTCTGGGCGATAGAACGGGCAAAGGAAATCGTCGCCAACGAGGCCTCCGATCTTGCGATTTCGGTTCGCGATGGCGACGAGGCCGGCATTCGCGATGCGGGCAATGCGCTGGGTGCCGCCATCGCCGCCGCGCTCCTTGAAGTTTATGATGGTCTGATCTCGGAAGAATAGGTCGGCAAGGGGCCCCGGGGCTTAACGCGCCGCGGCTTCCGCATGATCGTCCCGACGCAGATAACCCCAGAGACCGAGCGCCACGGCAATGCCAAGACCGAGGAACAGGCCACCCGCACCGCCGGCAATCAGGAAGGTCAGCTTGCCCGGCGGCCAGCTTCTGGAATTGGGCGCGACCGGCTGCGAAATCACCCGCACATTGGTGGAATCGATCGACTGCTGTTCGGCCAGCTGGCGCGAACGGGTGAGGTAAGTCTCGTAGATCGCCGCCGCCGAGCGGGCGTCGCGATCAAGATCGCGCAGCCGCACCTGCGCCTCATTGTCGGTAAACACATTGGCGCGCTCCGCCACCGCTTTCAGCCGTAGCGCATCGAGCGAGGAGCGCGCTTCTGCGACATTGATCTTGGCCGCCTGCAGAATGCGCCGCGCCTCGTCCGCCATTCCCTGCTCTAGCATAGCCCGCTCCGCACCCGCAGTAGCAAGCCGCGGATGGCGCGCGCCATAGGTCAGCGTCATCGCGCCGATCTGCTGTTGCAGCGTGCTGTATTGGGCGCGGATGGTATTCATCGTCTGGCTGTCGAAGATCGCATCGCTCTGGGTGCGGTTCTGGGCAATCGCCGCCTCCATCTGCTTCAGGCGCGATTCCTCCTGAATGAGGCGCTGCTGGGTCGCCAGCACCTGTGCATTCAGCTCGCCGGAAGCGAGATTGCTGACAAGCTGGCCATTATTTTCCTGCAAGCCGTTCTCGCGACGGAAATCGGCCACGCGCTTTTCGGCGGCGGTAACATTCTCACGCATTTCCTCGAGCCGCTTCCTGAGGTCGTCAACAACGCGCTGACTGCTGTCGGAGTTTGTCTGGAACAACTCGCTTTCGAAGGCCTTCACGATAGCCTTGGAGACGGTCACCGATTTTTCGGCATCATTGGTCCAGACCGAAAGCGTGACGACGAAGGAACGCGGATCACGTTCCGCCGCCACCCGGTCGCCCAGCGAACGCAGTGCGCCGACGCGGTTATCGCCATCATCGGGCTTTGATGAAAACATCGCCTTCAGCCGCGCAAGCGGCGGCGGGCTGATGAATTCAGGATCCTGATCGAGCTTCAACTCATCCACCACGCGCGCCAGCACGTTACGTGAGGTGATGGTGCGCAACTTGCTTTCCACCTCGAGGATCTGCGTGTCGCGCTGCTGGTTGGGGGAAAACACCCCGTCATTAACGACGTTCAGGTTGGAGGGATTAACAACGATATCCGTATAGGCCTTGTAGCGCGGCGGCGTCATGGAGGCGTAAGTCAGCGCGCCGGCGACGCAGAGAATGATCGCCAGCACGATCCAGACGATACCCTTGCGCAGCCAGACGAGCACGTCATCCACGCCGATCCTGTCGATATATTTGAGGCCGGGCAACATGGAGGCAAGGCCGTCGCTCGGTGATGCCGCCCTTACCGGTGTGGCGGCCGGGGCTGGCTCGGCGGAGGTCGCCGCCGGTTTCGGCTCGAGATGCTCTTTCAGCACCGTGCGCTCGAAAACCTCGTCCTCATCCACCAGATCGTCCAGCAGGGAACCATGGGTTCTGGCGGCGGGCGCCGTTTTTTCATCGAGCGGACGTGCCTGCTTATGTCCCGCCTTTTGAAGCCTGTACATCAGCCAATCCAACTCGAACGAACCACAAAAAAGGCCGGCAACACAGTATTCCCATTGTCGCCAGAGCCGCCATCGACGGACAAGTTTAAATATGACGGGTGAATTTTAGGTTACCCGTATGATTTCCGCCATCATCGCCTATTAGCGGCCGCCATGAAAGCGATGATTGACTTGAATGGATCGATACGGTTCTTTCAACCGTTATATTTTTTCATTATCCCTTTGCCCCTCAAATGATTTTATGGAAACGGAGTTTGGAATGAGCCTGAAATTCGGAACGAGCGGCCTTCGCGGCCTCTCTGTCGATCTGAAAGGAAAAGCCTCGGCCGTTTATGCCACGGCATTTGCAAGGCACCTTCTCGCATCGGGCCAGGCAAAGGCGGGCGACCCAATTCTCGTCGGTCGCGATTTCCGCGATTCGAGCCCGGATGTCTCCGCCACCTGCATTGCCGCGCTGAAAAAAGCGGGCCTCACCCCGTTCGATTGCGGCACCGTGCCGACACCGGCGCTCGCCCTTTACGGCCTGTCCCTGAAGGCGGGTGCGCTGATGATAACAGGCTCGCATATCCCGGCCGACCGCAACGGTATCAAATTCTACCGCCCGGACGGCGAAATCGACAAGCAGGACGAGACGGCGATCGCAGCCCTGGCTGCCGAAATCGAAGCGGAAGGCATCAGCGACGAGGCGGCGACCGCCGAAGACCATTCCGCCATCGCAGCCGAACTATTCTACGAGCGCAACATCGCGCTGCTGCCGGAAAAGGCGCTCTCCGGCCTCAAGATCGGCGTTTATCAACACAGCACCGTGGCACGCGATCTCTTTGTCGATGTCCTCGCCCATTATGGCGCCGATGTCGTGCCGCTCGGCCGCTCCGAAACCTTCATCCCCGTCGATACCGAGGCAGTCTCGCCGGAAACGCTGTCGCTTCTCAGGAAATGGTCGCCCGAGCACGGTCTCGACGCCATCGTTTCCGCTGACGGCGACGGCGACCGTCCGCTGTTGACCGATGAAAACGGCGTGCCGCTGCGCGGCGACCTCATCGGCCTCATCACCGCCAATTTCCTCGATGCCGGCGTGGTCGTCACTCCCGTCACCTCCAATTCGGGCATCGAGGCAAGCGGCTCCTTCGAGGTCATCCGCACAAAAGTCGGCTCGCCTTTCGTCATCGCTGGCATGGCAGAGGCGCTTGCCGCCGGCAAAAACGGCGTCATGGGTTTTGAAGCCAATGGCGGCCTACTGACGGCCTCCGCCTTCACGCTCAACGGCAGGCCGCTTTCACCGCTGCCGACGCGTGACAGCTTCCTGCCGATCCTCGCCGTGCTGCTTCTTTCCGCAGAACAGAAAAAACCGCTGTCGCAGATCGCAGCCGCCTATAATCTGCCGGTGGCCGCGGCCGACCGCCTGGAAAATTTCGCCCAGGAAAAAAGCGCCGCCCTGATGACGCATCTGCGCGCCTCGCGGACCAATCTCGAAGCCTTCCTCGCCCCGGTCGGCACCGTCAAAGCACTGAGCGACATCGACGGCCTGCGCGTGGCATTGACGGATGGCAGCACCATCCATTTCCGCCCTTCCGGCAATGCGCCTGAAATGCGCTGCTACGTCGAAGCCGCCAATCAGGAAGAAGCCGAAACGCTTCTGAACAAGGGGCTCGATCTCATCCGCAATTTCGGGTGAGAGTGGAAGCCACATGCGTGATGGTATAAGCTAAACGCATGAAGAGAACGGACGCGATCAAAAGACTCAAGCGACACGCCCATGCGATGAAAGGCATGGGCGTGACCTCGCTTTATCTTTTCGGATCGACAGCCCGCAATGAAGCACTTGCCTCCAGCGATCTGGACCTCTTCATCGACTATGACCCAGACCGCCGTTTTTCGCTGCTTGACCTCGTCGGTATCAAACAGTTTCTGGAAGAAGAGCTGGCAGTGGAAGTCGACGTGACGACACGCAACAGCCTCCACCCGATGCTACGGAATGATATCGAACAATCTGCAGTCCGGATATTTTGATGGCCAGACGCAGAATTGAGCCAGTTCTCGCCGAGAATCTGGAGGCCCTAAACGGCATCGAGAGTCATACTGCCGGTCTGGCACTCGTTGACTTCCAACAAAACTGGCTCCTCAAACTCGCTGTCCAACGCGCGCTTGAAATCGTTTCCGAGGCGTCCCGCCACATACCTGATGACCTGCTGGAAATTGCTCCGGAAGTGCCATGGAAACAGATACGTGGAATCGGCAATATTCTGCGCCATGAATACCACAAGATCGCGGATGACGTTGTTTGGGCAGTCGTCACGGAACATGTGGCGCCCCTCAGAAACGCTGTTGAAGCTATCCATCGCTCTGTCAAAAGTGAAAACTGACGACTTCATCAATGCACTGTCCCAAATGTCGCACCCTGCCATTGCCCTGTTGCTCTTCCCACTCTGCGGAGCGATAAGGACCGGAGGGCCACAAGAGGCGGATTATGAGCGGCGAAACCATTACCCTTTATGAAGCGATCGGTGGCGATGCGACGGTCAAAGCCCTGACCCGCCGCTTCTACGAATTGATGGACACCCTGCCGGAAGCAGCCCGCTGCCGCGCCATCCACCCGGCCGATCTCTCGGGCAGCGAAGCGAAATTCTACGACTACCTGACGGGATATCTTGGCGGCCCGCCCGTTTACGTCGAGAAACATGGTCATCCGATGCTGCGTCGCCGCCATTTCGTCGCCCCCATCGGCCCCGCCGAGCGGGATGAATGGCTGCTCTGCTTCCGCCGCGCCATGGACGAGACAATCGAGAATGTGAAGCTGCGTAAGATCATCTGGGCACCGGTCGAACGACTGGCCTTTCACATGCAGAACCAGGAGGCGGACAGCCAATGACCACGCAGAACGCGATCATCGCAAGCGTGCCCGGCGGGAGATTGCGAGCCTTTATTCTGCTGCTTGGCGGCCTACTGGGCGCTGCTGGCGTGATGCTGGCCGCCGCAGCCACGCACACCGGCGAAACCTATATGCTCGGCAATGCCTCGGCCATGGCGCTGGCCCATGCGCCGGTGCTGGTCGCACTGCATATCGGCGCTGATCGCATCAGAACCGCCATTCCGGCGGGCCTTATCCTCGGCCTCGGCACCGCGATCTTTGTCGGCGATCTTGTTTGCAGGCATTTTTCCGGCCACAGCCTGTTTCCCTACGCGGCCCCCTTGGGCGGTCTCGGCATGATCTCGGGATGGCTGGTACTCTGCGCCGGCGCGTTCCTGAAGCCGAAAAACTGACCAGCCTTAACGCAGCATCCAGCGAAACGGCAAAATGTTGTGGCCCTTTTCCGCCGCCTCGCCGGGATCAAAGGGCGGCCTTTCACCGGGCTGGCGGGTGCGCAGATAGGGAAAAGCCACAACGTTGCGGCCTTGGGCAAGACGGTTTCGTCTTTCCCGTTCTCCAACGATTTCATACATCTCGGTCAGGGCCGGATCACCGGCCTGCTCGGCCATCTTGTGCAGTTCCACGCGGCAGGCTTCGCCCGCTGCCGGCTCTGCATCCCTGACATTATTGCGCTCGTCGCTCATCGTTCGGGGTCCGTTCATTCATCGTCTGCAGCGCCCGCTCCAAACTGGATTTGCTGCCATTGCGCAGCGGAATGAACGTCTTGCCGAATTTCTTGCAACCGGACTTCACCCGCAGACACGCATCATGGCTGATACAGTCGATCGGGCAGAAGACGCAGTCGACGGAGGGAAGCACGGTATCGATGCGCGACACCGCCTCACGCAGGCCGCCATCGTGGTGGATCAGTTCGGCGCCGAAATTGCTGGCAATCTGACGAAGATGGGCAACCTGACAGTCACGGCCGCCGACGTAAAGAAAGCTTTTCGGACCGGAAAGCTGCTCTTCGGCGACGTCCTTTTCGGTCTGCGGTGAGCCCTTGCCCTGCTTGCCGCCGCGTTCGGCTTTCTTCTTTTCCTTGCGTGCCATTCCCTCACCTGCCGGTTGGTTTTTCATACCCCGATATTGGGCCCCGACGTTCGGGATGCCGGCACCATAATAAAGATGAGTTTTGGAGTAAAGTATAAAGGTGATAAATTTCCTCATGTTTTTATGCGGAGGGCTTATCACATAATCGCGCGAAGCCGGCCGATCAGCCGTTTATCCGCAATCCACCCATGAAAAGCTGCTCCAGATGCCGGGCCGCATCCTCGAAACGTCCCTCGCCGCCGTTTTTGTCGCCCAGCACCGCCCGCACCTGCACATCGAAATCGGCATAGTGCTGGGTGGTCGACCAGATCGAGAAAATGAGGTGGTAAGGGTCGCATTTGGCCATCCGCCCGGCCTTCACCCAGGCGCGGATCACCTCGGCCTTCTCGTCCACCAACTGTTTCAGCGGGCCTTTCAGCTCGTCCTCGATATGGGGCGCGCCCTGCAGGATCTCATTGGCGAATAGGCGGCTCTCCCGCGGGAAATCGCGCGACATTTCCAGCTTGCGGCGAATATAAGAGCGAATCTCGCTTTCGGGATTGCCCTCGGCATCGAAAGCGCGCAGCGGGTCGAGCCATGTATCCAGCACCCGCTCGATCAGGGCTCGGTGCATCGCCTCCTTGGTGCGGAAATAATAAAGCACGTTCGGCTTGGACATGCCGGCCGCTTCCGCAATCTGGTCGATGGTGGAGCCGCGGAACCCATTCGTGGAAAAGACACTCAGTGCAGCTTCAAGAATCGCTTCCTGCTTTTCTTCCTGAATGCGGGTCCGCTTCTGTGTTTTCGCTGCGCGCGGTATGGCCATTATCAGCTCTCTGTTTCTTTTCAATGCAATTGCCGCTACAGTATGCTTAAAAAATGATCGCCGTTCATAGCTTAGGCAAAATTACTGCGATTCGTCACAAAATCCCTTGCTGACGCCATCGCGAATTTGCAATGTTTACCAGCCGGTCAATTTATCCATCATCGCCGCCACAAGGCAATGGCTGTTATCTTAACCGGCAAAAAAGGGAACGGCACAAGCTTTGCTTTGATAAAAACAAAACAGGTGAGGACGACACTTCATGACGGCGGGTAAGAACTTGACGGTCAATGGCGACCGTCTGTGGGATAGTCTCATGGACATGGCGAAGATTGGCCCCGGCATTGCCGGCGGCAATAATCGCCGTACCTTGACGGATGAGGATGCCGAAGGCCGCAGCCTTTTTCAGCGCTGGTGCGAGGCGGCGGGCCTGACGATGGGCGTCGACCGCATGGGCACCATGTTCGCCACCCGCCCCGGCGAAGACCCGGACGCGCTTCCCGTTTACATCGGCAGCCATCTCGATACCCAACCGACGGGCGGCAAATATGACGGCGTGCTTGGCGTGCTGGCCGGTCTGGAGGTCGTGCGCAGCCTCAACGATCTTAACATCAAAACCAGACACCCGATCGTCGTTACCAACTGGGCGAACGAGGAAGGCGCCCGCTTTGCGCCCGCCATGCTGGCGTCAGGGGTCTTCGCCGGCATTCACGATCTCGATTACGCCTATAGCCGCACGGATACCGATGGCAAAACCTATGGCGAGGAGCTGAAACGTATCGGCTGGCTGGGTGAGGAAGAAGTCGGCGCGCGCAGAATGCACGCCTATTTCGAATATCACATCGAACAGGGGCCCATTCTGGAAGCCGAGAACAAGCAGATCGGCGTCGTCACCCATTGCCAGGGCCTGTGGTGGCTGGAAGTGACCCTGACCGGCAAGGAAGCCCATACCGGCTCCACCCCTATGGCCATGCGCGTCAATGCCGGCCTTGCCGCCGCCCGCATCCTCGAAAAAGTGCAGGAAGTGGCGATGGCCCACCAGCCGGGGGCGGTGGCTGGCGTCGGCCAGATGATCTTCACGCCCAACTCCCGCAACGTGCTGCCCGGCAAGGTGGTCTTCACCATCGACCTCAGAACGCCGTCGCAGGCAAAACTCGACAGCATGCGCGCCATCCTCGAGCGCGAAGTGCCCGCCATCGCCGAAGAACTCGGTGTCGGCTGCTCGATCGAAGCCATCGGCCATTTCGACCCCGTCACCTTCGATCCTATCCTCGTCGGCCGCGTACGCTCCGCCGCCGAAAGACTGGGCTACAGCCACATGGACATCATTTCAGGCGCTGGCCATGACGCCTGCTGGACAGCACGGGTCGCCCCCTCGACCATGATCTTCTGCCCCTGCGCGGACGGGCTTTCCCACAACGAGGCAGAGGAAATTTCACCCGAATGGGCAAAAGCCGGCTGCGATGTGCTGCTACATGCCGTGCTGGAGACTGCGGAGATCGTTGAATGACTGCCACCATCATCAAGAACGGGACCATCGTCACCGCCGACCTCACCTATAAGGCCGATGTGAAGATAGAAGACGGCAGGATCACCGAGATTGGACCCGATCTTGCCGGCGGCACCGTGTTGGATGCGAGCGGATGTTACGTGATGCCCGGCGGCATCGATCCGCATGTGCATCTGGAAATGCCCTTCATGGGCACCTATTCCGCCGATGATTTCGAGAGCGGCACGCGGGCGGCGCTGGCCGGCGGCACGACCATGGTGGTGGATTTCTGCCTGCCGGAGCCGGGGCAATCGCTTCTTGACGCCCTGCAGCGCTGGGACAACAAGGCGACGCGCGCCAATTGCGATTATTCCTTCCACATGGCCGTCACCTGGTGGGGCGAACAGGTCTTCGATGAGATGAAGACGGTGGTTCAGGAAAAGGGCATCAACTCCTTCAAGCACTTCATGGCCTATAAAGGCGCCCTGATGGTGAACGACGACGAGATGTTCGCCTCCTTCTCCCGTTGCGCGGAGCTCGGCGCCATTCCCTTCGTGCATGCGGAAAACGGCGATATCGTCGCGCAGATGCAGGAAAAGCTGATGGCCGAGGGCAATGTCGGGCCGGAAGCACATGCCTATTCCCGACCGCCTTCCGTGGAAGGCGAGGCGACCAACCGCGCCATCATCATCGCCGATATGGCCGGGGCACCGCTTTACGTCGTCCACACCTCCTGCGAACAGGCCCATGAAGCCATCCGCCGCGCCCGGCAGAACGGCATGCGGGTCTATGGTGAACCGCTGATCCAGCACCTGATCTTGGACGAAAGCGAATACGCCAATCCCGACTGGGATCACGCCGCCCGCCGGGTGATGTCGCCGCCCTTCCGCAACCGCCAGCATCAGGACAGCCTCTGGGCGGGCCTCGCTTCCGGCTCGCTGCAATGTGTGGCGACCGACCATTGCGCCTTCACGACCGAGCAGAAACGTTTCGGCCTCGGTGATTTCCGCAAGATACCGAACGGCACCGGCGGGCTGGAAGACCGCATGCCGCTGCTGTGGACCCATGGCGTGGCGACCGGCCGGCTGACGATGAATGAATTCGTCGCCGTCACATCCACCAACATCGCCAAGATCCTCAATATCTATCCGAGAAAAGGCGCGATCCTCGTCGGCAGCGACGCCGATATCGTCGTCTGGGACCCGGCGCTCACAAAGACCATAAGTGCCGCAAACCAGCAATCGGCGATCGATTACAACGTCTTCGAAGGACAGCGAGTGAAGGGCCTGCCGCGTTACACGCTCTCGCGCGGGCTGGTCAGTGTCGAGGAAGGCACCATCGAAACGCAGCCCGGCCACGGCCAGTTCATCACCCGCGACCCCTACCCCGCCGTCAGCCAGGCGCTGTCCACCTGGAAGGAACTGGTGTCGCCGCGCAAGGTGGAACGCACCGGCATTCCGGCATCGGGCGTGTGATCATGAGCAACGCGCCGAAACGCGAAATCCTCATCGCCGCCGCCATCCTGCTCAACGAGAAGCGGCAGATGCTCGTGGTGCGCAAGCGCGGCACCACGCAGTTCATGCAGCCGGGTGGCAAGATCGATCCGGGCGAAACCCCGGAACAGGCGCTTCACCGCGAGCTGGCCGAGGAAATCGGCCTGACGCTGCCCGAAAATGCCACGCGTTATGAGGGCGTCTTTCGCGAGGAAGCCGCCAACGAACCGGGCGCAGATGTCGTCGCCCATGCCTTCACCGCCAGGCTTCACTCCGAGGTCACCCCGCAGGCGGAAATCGAGGAAGTCCGCTGGCTCGATCTCGACCGCAACCCCGGCGTCACCATCGCCAGACTGACGGAAACCCAGATGCTGCCGCTGGCGCGCGCCGCACTGACGGAAAGTGAAACCAAGCTGCGATGAACCAGGCCTCTTCCTATTCCGTCGTTTCCGCCAAAAAACTGGGGCTTACCTTCGAAACGGGGGACGGCCCGGTGCACGCGCTGTCCAATGTCGATCTCGACGTGAAAAAGGGCGACTTCGTCTCCTTCATCGGCCCCTCCGGCTGCGGCAAGACCACCTTCCTGCGGGTTATCGCCGATCTTGAAAAACACACCTCGGGCGACATCACCGTCAACGGCACCACACCGGAAAATGCCCGCAAGGACCGGTCCTACGGATATGTCTTTCAGGCGGCGGCTCTTTATCCTTGGCGCAGCATCGAAAAGAACATCGCCCTGCCGCTTGAAATCATGGGTTACAGCAAGGCCGAACAGCGCGAGCGCATCGACCGCACGCTCGACCTCGTCAACCTCAACGGTTTCGGCAAGAAATACCCATGGCAGCTTTCCGGCGGCATGCAGCAGCGCGCCTCCATCGCCCGTGCGCTCGCCTTCGATGCCGACCTGCTATTGATGGATGAGCCTTTCGGCGCGCTGGACGAGATCGTTCGCGATCACCTCAACGAGCAGCTGCTGAAGCTCTGGGATACGACCGGCAAGACCATCTGTTTCGTCACCCATTCCATTCCGGAAGCGGTTTATCTCTCGACCAAGATCGTCGTCATGTCGCCGCGGCCGGGCCGGGTGACCGATGTGATCGAATCCACTTTGCCACGCGAAAGGCCGCTGGAAATTAGAGAGACGCAGGAGTTTCTGGCGATCGCGCATCGGGTGCGTGAGGGGTTGAAGGCGGGGCATGGTTATGAGGGGTGATGCTGGAAAAGACGCCGTTGCGGCAGGTATTACCCCCCTCTGCCCTGCCGGGCATCTCCCCCACAAGGGGGGAGATCGACCTGCGGCGAGGTATCGCCCATCTCGAGGCTTGAGGGCAAAACGACGAGCGAGCCTCCTGCTGATCTCCCCCCTTGTGGGGGAGATGTCCGGCAGGACAGAGGGGGGTAAGCCGCACCCTCGGAGCAAACGTAACCCCCACCCACCGAGGGCGCCGCAATGACCCTCCTCCGCCACCGCATCCTCCCCATCCTCACCGTCCTCCTCGCCATCCTCGTCCTCTGGCATCTCGCCGTCATCTACCTCAACATGCCCTTCGCCCGCGATCAGGCCACGCGCGCTGGCCAGACACCGGGCTTCCTAGAACTCCTGCCGCAAACCTTCGCACAGGAGCGCCCGGTCCTGCCCGCCCCGCATCAGATCATCGCGGAACTCTGGGATACCACCGTCAACAAGGCCATCACCTCAAAGCGCAGCCTCGTCTACCACGCCGGCATCACGCTTTCGGCCACCCTGCTCGGTGTCGCCATCGGGGCGGTACTGGGAATCCTGCTGGCGGTCGCGATCATCCATAACCGCGCCATGGACCGCTCGGTCATGCCGTGGATCATTGCCAGCCAGACGATTCCCATTCTCGCCATCGCGCCGATGATCATCGTAGTGCTGAACTCCATCGGCATTTCGGGGCTGCTGCCGAAGGCGCTGATCTCGACCTATCTCTCCTTCTTCCCCATCGTCGTCGGCATGGTAAAGGGCTTAAGAAGCCCCGAAACCCTGCAGCTTGACCTGATGCACACCTATAATGCCTCACCAGCGCAGATCTTCTGGAAGCTGCGCTGGCCCTCCGCCCTGCCTTACCTTTTCACCTCGCTGAAGATCGCCATCGCCATCGCGCTGGTCGGCGCCATCGTCGGTGAATTGCCGACAGGGGCCGTCGCCGGTCTCGGCGCGCGCCTGCTCTCCGGTTCCTATTATGGCCAGACGGTGCAGATTTGGGCCGCACTCTTTATGGCCGCCGGTGTCGCCGCCATTCTGGTATCGATCATCGGCATCGCCCATGCCGCCGTCCTCAAGCGAATGGGAGCACGGCCATGACGAACCCCGGTTGGTTTATCGGCGCGATCCTGTTCTGGCTTGCCGCCTGGGCCTTCAACGAATGGCTGGTGCGCCACGCCTTTATTTCTCCGACAGCGAAACGCATAAGCCGCCTCGCCGTGCCTGTTCTCTTCGGTTTCGCCATCATCGTGCTTTGGGAAGGCGTCGTGCGCGGCTTTGCCGTGCCGCCCATCCTGCTGCCGGCACCGAGCGCCATTCTCGCCCGCCTCTTCGGGTCGCTGCCGATTCTCTGGGCGGATTTCCGCCAGACCTTCCTCAAGTCGGTACTGACGGGTTATGTGCTCGGCTGCGGCCTCGGTTTCCTTGTTGCCATCCTCATCGACCGCTCGCCTTTCCTGCAACGCGGTCTTCTGCCCATCGGCAATTTCGTCTCCGCCCTTCCGGTGGTCGGCATCGCACCCATTATGGTCATGTGGTTCGGTTTCGACTGGCAGTCGAAAGTCGCCGTCGTCGTCATCATGACCTTTTTCCCGATGCTGGTGAACACGGTGCAGGGGCTTGCCGCCGCCAGCCACATGGAGCGAGACCTGATGCGCACCTATGCCGCCGGCTGGTGGCCGACGCTGATAAAGCTGCGCCTGCCCGCCGCCTGGCCTTTCATCTTCAACGCGCTGAAGATCAACTCCACGCTCGCCTTGATCGGCGCCATCGTTGCGGAATTCTTTGGCACGCCCATCGTCGGCATGGGGTTCCGCATCTCGGCGGAAATGGGCCGCAGCAATGTCGATATGGTCTGGGCCGAAATCGCGGTCGCTGCACTCGCCGGCTCCGGCTTTTATGGTCTCGTGGCGCTCGCAGAGCGGGCCGTCACCTTCTGGCATCCGTCCGTCCGTGGGGGACGAACGTAAATAACGAAAAAGGGAACAGCGATGAAAATGACACTTGCATCCATGCTTCTTGCCGGCGCGTCACTTCTGACTGCACTCAGCGCCCAGGCCGCCGACAAGATCACCCTGCAGCTGAAATGGGTCACCCAGGCCCAGTTCGCCGGTTACTACGTCGCCAAAGACAAAGGCTTTTATGAAGCCGAAGGCCTCGATGTCGATATCAAGCCCGGCGGCCCGGATATTGCGCCCGCACAGGTTCTGGCCGGCGGCGGCGCTGATGTCATCGTCGACTGGATGCCGTCTGCGCTTGCCACGCGTGAAAAGGGCGTGCCGCTCGTCAACATCGCCCAGCCGTTCAAATCGTCGGGCATGATGCTGACCTGCCTGAAAGAA
The DNA here is from genome assembly GCA_023444445.1 of Pseudomonadota bacterium. Lineage (GTDB taxonomy): Bacteria > Pseudomonadota > Alphaproteobacteria > Rhizobiales > Rhizobiaceae > Agrobacterium. The sequence goes on from JAEXMK010000196.1 coordinate 39,820, forward strand.
ACCGGCATCAAGAAGCCTGAAGATTTCAAGGGCAAGACGCTGGGCGTCTGGTTCTTCGGCAATGAATATCCGTTCCTGTCGTGGATGGCGCATCTGAAAATCCCGACCACCGGCGGTGCAGATGGCGTTACCGTGCTGAAGCAGGGCTTCAACGTCGATCCGCTGTTGCAGAAACAGGCCGCCTGCATTTCGACGATGACCTATAATGAATACGGTCAGGTTCTCGATGCCGGCATCAAGCCCGAAGACCTCGTCACCTTCAAATATGAAGACGAAGGCGTGGCGACGCTGGAAGACGGGCTCTACGTCCTCGAAGACAAGCTCAAGGACGCCAAGTTCAAGGAGGACATGGTCAAATTCGTCCGCGCTTCCATGAAGGGTTGGAAATGGGCGGAAGAAAACCCTGATGAGGCAGCCGGCATCGTTCTCGAAAACGACGCCTCCGGCGCGCAGACCGAAAAACACCAGAAGCGCATGATGGGCGAAGTCGCCAAGCTGACAGCCGGCTCGAAGGGCGCGCTGGATAAGGCGGATTACGAGCGAACGGTAAAGACGCTGCTCGGCGGCGGCTCCGACCCCGTCATCACCAAGGAACCCTCGGGTGCTTATACGACCGAGATTACCGACGCGGCATTGAAGTAGGCGCGGAGCAAGACAAGATCGCGCGGCGATGACCGCGCGATTTTCGTGAATGACGCCCTATTAGGCGTTCTCAGAATTCCAGACCGCGCCGCGCACTGGTAACCCGTCTGTCGAATTACAACACCCGCACCCATACAAAAATGTATACCTAGCCCTATGGCTATGCGGATTGATTTGCACGGCAACAAGAATTACAGTCCCGCCGACAAGACTACCAAATTTGATCTTGTAAAAAAAGCACGAGGCAAAGGTGCTTTAGATTCGCGTTGAGGGGCGTTTGAATCGGGAGGATCGAAAAGGAAGTATTGTGATCCCTTGTTTCACATTCGCCTTCGCATGACCTTTTAAGATATGGCCCCGGGCCTGCAGGACATGCGAGCGGATATTGCGCGAGCCAAGACACATGCAGCATAAAGTCACGTTTAACCGTTTTGTTTTCCTTCTTCTGTCCGCAACGGCGCTCCCTCTCTCCGCCGCCGCTGAAGGAGAGGCGCAGGCGCCGGCCAAACAGCAAAACCTGCCCTCGATCATCGTTGCGCATGCGGCAAAACGCGATCTGGTGGACCGTATCATCGCGACGGGCACCATTCGCCCGGTCGATGAAATCTATGTCCAGCCGCTGGTCGACGGCCTGTCGATCGATACGCTGAACGTCGATATCGGCGACAAGGTGGAAGCAAATGCGGTCCTCGCCGTCCTTTCATCTGACAGTCTGATCCTTCAGAAAAGCCAGCTTGAGGCCAACAAGGCCAAGGCGCAGGCCGCCGTTGCGCAGGCGAAAGCCCAGGTTCTGGAAGCCGAGGCGAGCGCCAACGACGCGAACCGCCAGCGTGACCGCGCCGCAAGGCTCGGCCAGAGCGGTTCCGGCTCCGTCTCGCAGGTAGAACAGACCCAGGCGCAGGCGGAAGTCGCTGCCGCCAAGCTGAACGCCGCCCGCCAGGCTGTTTCCGCCGGCGAGGCCGACATCAAGGTGGTTGATGCACAGATTGCCGATATCGACCTAAAACTGACGCGCACCGGCGTGAAGACCCCTGTTGCCGGCATCGTTTCGGCCAAGAATGCCAAAGTCGGCGCGATTGCCAGCGGCGCCGGCAATCCGCTTTTCACCGTCATCAAGGATGGCGCGATTGAACTCGTGGCCGATCTATCCGAGACCGACATCCAGAAAGTGAAAGTCGGTCAGAAGGCCTATTTGACGGTTGCCGGCGGAACTGAGAAAATAGAGGGCAAGGTGCGCCTCGTATCGCCCACCGTCGATCCGACGACGCGCCTCGGTTCCGTGCATGTGGTGCTGCCCGAAGGTAGCCCGGCGCGCTCGGGCATGTATGCCAGCGCCGCGATCATCGTCGAGGAGACGAACGCGCTCGCCCTGCCGCTTTCGGCCGTTACCGCCGGGCGTGAAGGCTCGACCACCCGCAAGGTGGAAGGCGACGTCGTCAAGCAGGTGAAGATCGAAACCGGCATTGAAGACGGCGGTTTCATTGAGATTGTCAGCGGTCTTGCCGCTGGAGACAAGGTTGTCGAAAAGGCTGGGGCATTCGTGCGTGATGGGGACCGGATCAAGCCGGTTGAAGCCGAGACGGCTGCGTCCAACTGACTGAGGGATTGAAATGAACTTTTCCGCATGGTCAATCCGTAACCCGATTGCGCCGCTGCTCGGCTTTGCCGTGCTGATGATGCTCGGCCTGCAGGCATTTAACACCCTGCCGATCACCCGCTTCCCGAACATCGACGTTCCCGTCGTCGCCGTCACCGTGACCCAGAGCGGCGCTTCGCCCTCCGAGCTCGAGATGCAGGTGACGAAGGAGATCGAAGACGCCGTCGCCGCCATCAGCGGCGTCGATGAAATCCAGTCCACCGTGGTCGACGGCCAGTCCACCACCACGGTTGTCTTCCGCATCGAAAAGCCGACAGAAGAGGCTGTTCAGGACACCAAGGACGCCATCGACAAGATCCGCAGCGATCTTCCCGCCGATATCGAAGTACCCGTCGTCAGCAAGATCGACGTCGAGGGTCAGGCGATCCAGAGCTTTGCCGTTTCCTCGCCCAACATGACGCTCGAAGAGCTGTCGTGGTTCGTGGATGATACGATCAAGCGGGCGTTGCAGGGCAAATCCGGCATCGGCAAGGTCGATCGCTACGGCGGTGCGGACCGTGAAGTGCGCGTGGCGCTGAGCCCCGAAAAGCTCGACGCCTATGGCATCACCGCCAATGAGGTGAACAGCCAGCTGCGCGGCACCAATATCGACCTCGGCTCCGGCCGTGGCCAGGTGGGCGGCAACGAACAGACCATCCGCACGCTCGGCGATACGCGTGATGTTTCGCAGCTTGCCAACACCACCATCGCACTTTCGAATGGCCGTTTCGTCAAGCTGTCCGAACTCGGCACGATCACTGATACCTATCAGGAGCCTAAGTCCTTCTCGCGCTTCAATGGCAACCCTGCCGTCACCTTTGCCGTGTTCCGCTCCAAGGGCGCGAGCGAGGTTTCCGTGGCGCAGACCGTGTCGGAAAGCCTTGAACAGGTGCGGAAGGATCATCCGGACGTCGAAATCCAGAAGGTCGATGACGCCGTCTACTTCACCTACGGCAACTATACGGCCGCGCTCGACACGCTGATCGAAGGCGCTGTCCTCGCCGTCATCGTCGTCCTGCTCTTCCTGCGCAACTGGCGCGCAACGCTGATTGCCGCCGTGGCGCTGCCGCTCTCCGCGATCCCGACGTTCTGGATCATGGATATCATGGGCTTTTCGCTCAACCTCGTCAGCTTCCTCGCGCTCACGCTCGCCACGGGTATTCTCGTGGATGACGCGATCGTGGAAATCGAGAACATTGCCCGCCACATCAAGATGGGCAAAACGCCCTATCGCGCGGCCTTGGAAGCGGCGGATGAAATCGGCCTTGCCGTCATCGCCACCAGCTTCACCATCATCGCCGTCTTCGTGCCCGTCTCGTTCATGCCTGGTATTCCGGGGCAATACTTCATCCAGTTCGGCCTCACCGTCGCCTTCTCGGTGTTCTTCTCGCTGGCCGTCGCCCGCCTCATCACGCCGCTGATGGCGGCCTATCTGATGCGTGCCGAAGATGCGATGGACGACCATCATGACAATGACGGCCGGCTGATGAAGGCCTATACGCGCATGGTCACCGCCACCACCCGCAAATGGTGGGCGCGGTATCTGACGCTGGTCGGCGCAATCGCCTTCCTCATTGCATCGGTGATGCTGTTGAGCCAGGTTCCCGGAAGCTTCCTGCCCCCGGATGATGCCTCCCGCGTCACGCTTTCGGTGGAACTGCCGCCCAATGCGACGCTCGATGAAACCGACCGGACGACGACGCAGATCTATCAGGCGCTGCGTAACATCAACGGCGTGGAAAGCGTCTTCATCCTGGGCGGCGCTTCGCCGAAGGGTGACCTGGAGCTGCGCCGCGCCACCGTCAACGTCATTCTCCAGCATATCGACCACTCGCTGCTGAAAACCCTCGTCAACAAGGGCCTCGGCTCCATTCCGCTCATTGGCCAATATCTGCCGAAGGTGGAAGAGAAGGGCCGCACACGTCCGCAATGGGATGTGGAGCGTGATATTTTCGCGCAGGTGCGTGGTATTCCCGATGTGCGCATCATCAAGCTGAACGACCGCGCCGAACGCGAACTCTCCTTCAACTTCCTCTCGAAGAGCGAGAAGGACCTCAGCGACGCCGTCGGCATTCTCGAAAGCCGCCTGCGCGCCTCGCCGATCCTCGCCAATGTGAGCTCGGAAGGCGCCCTGCCCCGGCCGGAATTGCAAATCCGCCCGCGCAAGGACGAGATCGCCCGCCTCGGCATCACGCCGCAGCAGATTTCGCAGACCGTGCGTGTCGCCACGATCGGTGATATCGACGCACAGCTGACGAAAATCTCGCTGGATGACCGGCAGATCCCGATCCGCGTGCAGGCCTCGCTCGACGCCCGCCGCGACCTCGCCACCATCCGCGCGCTGAAGATCAAGACCGCCTCCGGGTCGCTGGTGCCGCTCTACAGCGTTGCCGATATCGACTATTCGGAAGGTCCAAGCTCGATCAAGCGCAACGACCGAAACCGCGTCGTCTCCATCGGCTCCGACGTGCCTTTCGGCACGGCGCTCGATACCTCGACAGCCGAGTTCAAGCGCATCGTGTCGGAAACCGAACTGCCCGCAAGCGTTCGCCTTGCCGAAAGCGGTGACGCCAAGGTGCAGGGCGAAATGCAGCAGGGCTTCGTCAACGCCATGCTGCTTGGCCTGATGCTGGTGCTGGTCGTGCTCATCCTGCTGTTCAAGGATGTCATCCAGCCCTTCACCATCCTGTTCTCGCTGCCGCTTGCCATCGGCGGTGTGGCCGTCGCGCTCATCATCACCCAGAACGCGCTCTCCATGCCCGTTCTCATCGGCATCCTGATGCTGATGGGCATCGTGACCAAGAACGCCATTCTGCTGGTGGATTTCGCCATCGAAATGCGCCGTCACGGCATGGAGCGGGTGCATGCCATGGTGGAGGCCGGCCGCAAGCGCGCCCGCCCGATCATCATGACCTCCATCGCCATGTCGGCGGGCATGCTGCCCTCAGCGCTCGGCGTCGGTGAAGGCGGCTCGTTCCGCGCGCCGATGGCGATTGCGGTGATCGGCGGCATCATCGTTTCCACGGTGCTGTCGCTGATCGTGGTGCCGGCCTTCTTCCTGATCATGGACGACCTGTCGCGCCTGCTCGCCCACCTCTTCGGCCGCTTCGTCGGCAAGAAGGAAGAGGAGGAGGAGGCCCTCTCCAACGAGAAACTCTCGGAGATCGCCCGCGAAAACAGCCTCGCGCTTTCCTCGCTGGAGGCGCGTGTCGCCAGCATGGAAAAAGGCACCGGCGACAAGGCCACGGATAAGGGCAGCAATATATTGCGACTGCCGCCGCTTGCTGCGGAGTGACTGTTGCAGCTTGAAGATTGAGACGCCGGGCCCTGTGCCCGGCGTTTCCATATGTGTCTTGGGAGAGCACGACATCGCGGCTCGTTTCTTCTCCCCGCCGGGGAGAAGGTGGGCCGAAGGGTCGGATGAGGGGGCGACATCGCCGAATATCTCGACCCTCGCCCCCTCAATCCCGCTGCCGCGGACTTCTCCCCCCTCGGGAAGAAGAAATATGCCGCACGCGCTCGCTCCATATTTCCCTGTAATTGGAAACATGCGCGCCCCCTCGTTCCTTCCTCAAAACGACCGCAACGCCGTTTGATCGAAATCAATTCGCTTTCCAGCTGAACTGCTAGTCTCCCTCGCATCGGGAATTGCCGGACGAGGAAAAATGCGATGAGTTCTGTGCAGATTGGCGCGAGGGAGAAGCAGCCTCCCCGGTTTCGTATCGCTTCGGACAGCCCGGCAAAAGGTTTGAGCGGGAGCCGGATGGACGTGAACAAGACCGTGAAGCTGAGCAACAGGGACAGGAACATGCTGCTGCGCGCACCCCTGATCGGGGTTGCCGACGATGCGGCGGCGCTGAAGCTGATGGAGGCGGCGACCATCACCACCGTCAACGCCCGCCACGTCCTCTTCAAGGAAGGCGAAGCGGCACAGCATTTTTATTGCGTGCTGTCGGGTTATATCAGGCTTTTCCGGCTGGACCGACACGGGCGCGAGGCGGATGTGCGCGTCAGCGGCCCCGGCGATACCTTCAACGAATGCCTGATCTTCGGCAGCGATACCTATCGTTATAGCGCGCAGGCAGCGGAAAGCTGCACCATGGCGCGTTTTGAACTGGCGAGAATCCGAACCCTGATCGACCAGGAACCGGCAATCGCCAAAGCCGTCATGCGCTGCCTGTCCAACAGCCTGCTCGGCACCATGGACTGCATCGCCAACGACCGGCTGCAGACCGCCCCACAGCGTGTCGCCCATTACCTCATCAGCCAGGGCCCGCGCGATGCGACATCCTTCTCGCTGCGGCTGCCATTCCAGAAAAGCCTGCTTGCCGGCAAGCTCGGCCTTGCCCCGGAAGCTTTGTCCCGCGCTTTCTCGGTGCTGAAAAAGTCGGGCGTCACGGTGCGTGGCCGCATCGTTCAGGTCAATGACGTCGCCGCATTGAAGCACATCTGAAAATACGGGGAGAGGAAGAAGGGCGGGCCGCCATCAGGC
>JAEXMK010000081.1 GCA_023444445.1 Pseudomonadota bacterium
GCACGGGTCAGGTCCGATGTGAAGACGCCGGCCGAGAGGCCGAATTCACTCGCATTGGCGCGCGCGATCACCTCTTCCTCATGATCGAAATCCAGCACGCACATCACCGGCCCGAAGATCTCCTCGCGGGCGATCGTCTTCGTGTCCTTGACGTCGGCAAAGACGGTGGGCTGGATGTAGTAGCCGTCGCCCGAAACGTCGTTCGGAATCCCGCCGCCGGTGATGAGCGTCGCGCCCTCGGCCTTGCCCTTGTCGACATAGGAAAAGACCTTGTCGAGCTGGGCGCGCGAAACCATCGGGCCAAGCTGGGTCGCCTCGTCCATCGGGTCCCCGATGACGATGGCTTCGGTGCGCTCCTTCAGCCGCGACAGGAACTGCTGTTTGATACCCTTCTGCAAGAAGACGCGGGTGCCGTTGGAGCAGACCTGGCCGGTGGAATAGAAGTTGCCGAGCATCGCGCCGCCGATGGCGCTTTCGAGATCGGCGTCGTCGAAGACGATCAGCGGCGACTTGCCGCCGAGTTCCATTGTGACATGCTTCAAATGCCCGGCGGCGGCAGCGGCCACCTTGCGACCGGTCGGCACAGAGCCGGTGAGAGAAACCTTGGCGACATCGGGATGGTTGACCAGAAGCGGACCGGTGTCACGATCGCCCTGAATGACGTTAAAGAGGCCCTTGGGAAGACCAGCCTCAATCAGGATTTCGGCAATCTTCAGTGCGCCGAGCGGGGTGTTTTCCGAAGGCTTGAAGACCATGGCATTGCCGGCGACGAGTGCCGGGGCTGCCTTCCAGCAGGCGATCTGCTGCGGATAGTTCCACGCGCCAATGCCGACGCAGACGCCGAGCGGCACACGCTTGGTATAGGCGAAATCGCCGCCGAGCGGGATGTAATCACCATTCAATGCGGAAGGGGCGATGCCGCCGAAAAATTCGAAGGCATCCGCACCCGACGTCGGGTCGGCAACGATGGTTTCCTGGATAGGCTTGCCGGTATCCAGTGTCTCAAGCTTCGAAAGCGCCTCGTTGCGTTCACGCATGATATCGGCGGCGCGTTTGAGGATGCGGCCACGCGCCATGGGGCTCATTGCCGCCCATTCCTTCTGGGCGCGCTTGGCCGAGACGATGGCACGCTCGACAATCGCCGGCGTTGCGGCGTGAAGCCGGGCGATGATCTCGCCGGTTGCGGGAAAGACGCTCTCGAACGGCGTGCCGGTATTATCCTCGACATAATCGCCGTCGATGAAATGCGAGGCTTTCGGCTGCGCCCTGAGTGACGTGGCGATGGTCATGTCGAAGTCTCCTAGAGAGTGCGGATGGACGGCTTGGCGCGCTGTCCATCGGGAAAAGATCTGAGCTGCATGTCGAAATAATCCTCGACCAGCGCCGGTGCAGAGGCGAGGCCGAGCGGGGCGGAACGCAGGCTGTGCCTGATATAAAGCCCGTCGATGAGGGCCGCGGCCCCTTCTGCAATGCGTGCGGCATCATCGGGCGGGCAGAGCCGATTGAGGCTTGCCATGAGGTTGGAGCGAAGGCGGCGGGAATAAATCACCAGCAGCCGCCGGGTTTCCTCCGAACGCTGCGCCTCGACGTAAAAGGCAAGCCATGCCGCCACCGTCTCCGGCGTGAACTGGTCGCTCTGGAAGGAGACATGCACGATGGCGCTCAGCTTTTCGCGAGGACCGGATGCGCGGATCAATGCCGCTACGGCATCGCGCCTCAGATCGCGCAGCAGGCTGCGGATGGTTTCCAGAAGCAGCTGCTGCTTGCTGCCGAAATAATGATGCGCAAGGGCCGCCGAGACGCCGGCTTCCCGGGCGATATCAGACATTGTCACATTCAGCGAACCATGGTGGCCTATGGTGCGCAATGCCGCATCCACAAGCGCCTTGCGGCGCAGAGGCTCCATTCCGATCTTGGGCATGAGTGTCTCCTTGATGCAGCGCAAAATATTCTTGATTGACTGATCAATCAATAAAAAACGCGCCATTTCATGTCGCGGATTTGCGATGGATCATATTTTTTGCGGTTGGATGGTGATAATTTCACGCGCACCGGCCACACCGGCGAACCCATGCTGCGGCCCGGATCACGGGGGAAAAACTAAACCGTGATATACTGCGAATTGGGAATAGGATGCGTTTCGTGCTACTATCGTCTTTGATACAAATTTCGTTGGAAGCGGCGCCAGACGAAAAACGATAAAAACGCCCGCCATAGACCACGACGGCACCCGATCCGTAAACCGGACATCGAAAGACCGTTCGCAGCGTTTAAAGAAGGGAGTGATATCATGCCAATGGTAACAGTATCGATTTCCCCGGAACAGGCAGCAAGGATGCGCGAAGCTGTGAACTGCGGAGCTTATGCTTCCGGCAGCGAGGTGGTTCGTGAGGCACTGCGCCTGTGGGCGGCCTCCTCCGCGCATGGAACCAGAGCGGCTTCAAAACCAGCAGCGGATGCGGACCGCGAGCGGCTCAACGTCGCGGACCTTTACGCCGCGCACACCGGCCACGCGCGAACGGCCTGACCCGCCGCGCAACAACCCTTGATATTCAAGGGGTTGTTATAAAAGGTTCACGAAAGCTTCACAGTGGTGAAAGCTTTTGTTGACCTGTGATCTGCGATTGTTTGCCCAAAAATAATGGGCGCCCAGGGATTAAAAACCGGGCGTAAGAACAGGAGCGGAGAGACATATGCAGGCCGTCACGCTGGAGAACGACGTCATCAGGCGTTTTGCCTCCGGGCAGATGTTTCCCATGGCGAAGCTGGTGCTGGAAACGGCGTTCCAGCCGATTGTCGAGGCGACGACAGGTACGATCTTCGGTTATGAATCGCTGATGCGCGGCCATGACCGGCTTGGTTTTTCCAATCCGCTGGCGCTTCTCGACCAGGCCGCCGCAGATGGAGAGCTGAAGGCCTTAGAGCAGATGCTGGCGAGCCGGGCGCTGGCGAAATTTTCCACCCTTCCCGACTTTTCCTCCGCCACGCTTTTCCTCAATCTCGATGTGCGGCTCATTCCTTATGGCGATGTCATTCTCGACAAGCTCGTCGGCCACTTGGCGCGGGCGGGCATTCCCGCCTCCTCCATCTGCTTTGAGCTGTCCGAACGTTTCGACAATACCAGCGTGCCGGAATTCACCTCGCTGATAGCCCGCATGCGGAAGGAGGGTTTCAAGCTGGCGATCGACGATTTCGGCGCTGGCCACGGCGAAATGAAGCTGCTCTGCGACTTCCCGCTGGATTATCTGAAGATCGACCGGCATTTCATCTCCGGCATCGACCATCTGCCCCGCAAGCAGCACCTGGTGCGCAACATCGTCAACATCGCCCATGTTCTCGGCGTCAGGGTGATTGCAGAAGGTATCGAGACTGAAGCGGAATTTCTGGCCTGCCGCGAATTCGGCGTCGATCTGGTGCAGGGCTGGCTGATCGCCAAGCCGACGGTCTTCACCAGCGAATTGCCTGAAAGTTTTCCGCACCTCAACCGTATGGGCGTGGCGCGGCGCAACAGCCAGACGCTGGACGAAATCTTGATCCGACGGGAAATTGAGCGGCTTCCCACCGTGTTCGAACATGACAGTGTCGACAGCGTTTTCGAACTGTTCCGCAGAAATCCGCAGCAGGCGTTCTTCCCGGTTCTCAACGCCAATGGCGAACCGCGCGGCGTCATCAACGAATACCACCTCAAGGAATATATCTACCGGCCCTTCGGCCGTGACCTGCTCAAGAACAAGATCTATGAGCGCACCATTTCTCATTTCGTCGACCCCGCACCGATCGTGGGACTCGATGCCGATGCGGACCAGTTGATGAACATGTTCGCCAGCATGGGCGGCAGCGCCTGCATCATCCTCACCGAAAACATGCGTTATGCCGGCATCGTCTCTGCCGCCTCGCTGATCAAGGTCATCAATGAAAAGCAGCTGAAGATGGCGCAGGACCAGAACCCGCTGACGGCGTTGCCCGGCAACCGGGCGATTGGCGGCTTCATTGCCGACAGCTGCAGCGACGGCGACGAGACGCGTTTCTTCTGCTATTGCGACTTCGATAACTTCAAGCCCTTCAACGACAAATACGGTTTCAACGCCGGCGACCATGCCATCACCCTGTTTTCGGCACTGATGCGCCGTTATTTCTTCGCCGGCGACTGCTTCCTCGGCCATATTGGCGGCGACGATTTCTTCATCGGCGTGCGTGACTGGTCGGTGGAGGAACTGATGGAAATCCTCGAGCGGCTGCTCAGCGATTTTCATGATGACGTCGCCGGGCTCTATTCGGAAGAAGACCGTGCCGCCGGATGCATGAAGGGCCAGGACCGCAAAGGCAATGAAAGGGACTTTGCGCTGCTGCGCTGCTCCATCGGCGTGCTGACTTTGCCGAAGGGCTCAATCATCGCCAAACCCGAGCGGATCGGCAGCGAGATTGCCGGCGTCAAAGCGGCCGCGAAAGAAAACGAAGGTGGTCTCGTCGTCAGGGTATTCGGCGAGGCAAACTGACATCAGCGACAAACGGCCTCCTTCCATCGGGCGTCCATCTGACCTACATCTTCAGATAACGCTGATAAGTAAGGAGTTGCTCCCGGCCATGCCCAACACGACGACCCTGCCCGAAACAATGCGCTTCATCGATCTGCCGTCCCATGGCGGACCGGAGGTCATGAAGGTCTCACAGGCACCTCTGCCGAAACCCGCAAAAGGCGAGATTCTCGTGAAGGTCGAGGCGGCAGGGGTCAACCGTCCGGATGTGGCGCAGCGACAGGGCACCTATCCGCCACCCAAAGGTGCAAGTCCCATCCTCGGGCTGGAAATCGCCGGCGAGGTTGTTGCGCTTGGCGAAGGCGTAGATGAATTCCAGATTGGCGAAAAGGTGTGCGCGCTGGCCAATGGCGGCGGTTATGCCGAATACTGCACCGCGCCTGCCGGACAGGCCCTGCCCTTCCCGAAGGGCTACGACGCTATCAAAGCCGCCGCATTGCCAGAGACCTTCTTCACCGTCTGGGCCAATCTCTTCCAGATGGCGGGCCTGACGGAAGGTGAAACCGTGCTCATCCACGGCGGCACCAGCGGCATCGGCACGACGGCCATCCAGCTTGCCAAAGCCTTTGGTGCGGAGGTTTATGCCACGGCCGGCTCTGCGGAAAAATGCGAGGCATGCGTGAAGCTCGGTGCCAAACGGGCAATCAATTACCGCGACGAGGATTTCGCCGAAGTCGTGAAATCCGAAACGGGCGGCAAGGGCGTCGATATCGTGCTCGACATGATCGGTGCTGCCTATTTCGAAAAGAACATTTCGGCACTCGCCAAGGACGGCTGCCTGTCCATCATCGCCTTTCTTGGCGGTGCGGTGGCCGAGAAGGTGGACCTGCGGCCAATCATGGTCAAGCGCCTCACCGTCACCGGCTCCACCATGCGGCCGCGCACGGCGGACGAGAAACGCGCCATCCGTGACGAACTCGTCGATCAGGTCTGGCCGCTCATCGAAAACGGCAAGGTCGCACCGGTCATCAATCAGGTCTTCACGCTGGAAGATGTTGTGGAAGCGCACCGGCTGATGGAAAGCAGCAGCCACATCGGCAAGATCGTGATGCGGGTCGACTAGATGCCGCAAAGCAAGTTCTCAGTTAGCCCTCTTGCATTACTGACGAATCGTACTACCTTCTAGTTATGTTCAACGTATCGGAAGGAGGTGATCCAATGTCTAGTGAGATTTCGGTCTCTGGTGCAGGCAATGGAAAGGGTGTGTTTTCGACGGGGCAGCCCTCGTTGTAAACCTCTTCTGCCTTCGGAACGTTGAGAAACAGTCCCGGGTCTGTAAACAGGACCAAACTCATGGAAGGGTCGCTTAGGCGGCCCTTTTCCGTTTTTGGGTTTATGGGCGGGTACGTATGCTTGGTATCTCCGTGTAGCTTCTCCCTCATCTGTGTGCCTCACCCTCCTGCCTCATCTCTGTGCTTGTCACAGAGATCCAGCCAGACCAAGTCTTTGGGCTGGAAGGAGTCTTTCGCCGCGCAGACGCGCGTCGGCTGGATTCCTGTGACAAGCACAGGAATGAGGGTGTGGGATATGCTAGCGCTGTAAATTCGGCATCTTGTGTTGCTCGTGACACGTCTCTTCCGTCATGCCGGGCTTGACCCGGCATCCAGCCGGCGCGCGTCTGCGCGACAAGAGGACTCCTTTAAGCCCAAGGACTTGGGGTGGCTGGATACCGGCTCAAGGCCGGTATGACGGAGAACTGGGAGAGCGACACATCATCGACCGTCAAATGCGGTCACGTATCCCCTTATTTCTTCCCGAAAACTTTCCACCGCGTCGGGCGGAACCGCAGTTCCGCACCCACCGCCACGGCGGCGTTGAGCGGCACTTCGATCTCCAGGTGGTAGGGTTCATGGCCGTTATTGGCGATGTCGATTTCGGCGATGCGGGTGCCGGCCAGGCGGCGACAGGTGGTGACCTTGCCGTAAAGCGCGTCCTTTTCGTCCGTCAGCACCACGTCTTCGGGGCGGAAGAACAATTCGCCCTCGCCTGCGCCGCTTTCGTTTACGCCGATGCTTTCGCCCTGGAACAGCACATGGCCATCACGGATCGTGACCGGCAGGCTGGAGGATTCGCCGATGAAGGAGAAAACAAAGGGGGAGTTGGGCGTGTCATAGACATCGTCCGCCGTGCCGACCTGCTCGATCTTGCCCTGGCTCATGACGACGACGCGGTCCGCCAGTTCCAGCGCTTCTTCCTGATCATGGGTAACGAAGACGGTGGTGTGGCCGGTGCGGTCGTGAAATTCGCGCAACCAGCGGCGCAACTCCTTGCGCACCTTGGCGTCCAGCGCGCCGAAAGGTTCATCGAGAAGCAGAACCTTCGGCTCGATGGCAACGGCGCGGGCGAGCGCCACGCGCTGGCGCTGGCCACCGGAGAGCTGGGTCGGATAGCGCTTTTCGAGGCCCGATAGATGTACCATGTCGAGAAGCTCGGACACGCGCTTGCGGATTTCCGCCTTCGGCGGGCGGCTGGCGGAGGGGCGGACCTTGAGACCGAAAGCGATATTGTCGGCCACCGTCATATGGCGGAACAGCGCGTAATGCTGGAACACGAAGCCGACATTGCGCTCCTGCACCGTGCGGTGCGAGGCGTCTTCGTCGCCGAAGAAAATCTGGCCCTGTGTTGGCTGTTCGAGGCCGGCGATGAGACGCAGCAGCGTCGTCTTGCCGGAACCGGAAGGACCAAGCAGTGCGATCAGCTCGCCGGAGCGAATGTTGAGCGACACGTCGTTCAGCGCCGGAAAGCGATCAAACTGCTTGGTGATGCCGGAAACTTTCACTTCCATGAAAATGCCTTTCAATGCTTGCCGGCTGCGTTGCCCGCGCCAAAGCGTATTTCGAGAATGGTTTTGAGAACGAGGGTCACCAGCGCTAGGCCAGCGAGCAGTGTCGCCACGGCGAAAGACGCGCCGATATTGTACTCATTATAGAGTATCTCGACATGCAGCGGCATGGTGTTGGTTTCGCCGCGAATATGGCCCGAGACGACCGAGACGGCGCCGAACTCGCCCATGGCGCGGGCGTTGCAGAGCAGCACGCCGTAAAGCAGGCCCCATTTGATGTTCGGCAGCGTGACGTACCAGAAGGTCTGCCAGCCGGATGCTCCCAGCGAAATCGCCGCCTCCTCATCGCCATTGCCCTGATCCTGCATCAGCGGGATCAACTCGCGCGCGACGAAAGGAAAGGTGACGAAGATGGTGGCGAGCACGATGCCCGGCACCGCAAAGAGGATCTCGATACCGTAACTCTTCAGCCATGGGCCGAGCACGCTGTGCGAGGAAAACAGGATGACATAGACCAGACCGGAGATGACCGGAGAGATCGAGAATGGCAGGTCGATCAGCGTGATCAAAAACGCCTTGCCCTTGAACTCGAACTTCGCAATCGCCCAGGCGGCCATGACCCCGAAGATCAGATTGAGCGGCACCGAAATGGCGGCGACGAGCAGCGTGAGGCGAATGGCCGACAGTGCATCCGGCTCGACAATGGCTTCCCAGAAGCTTTCCGTGCCCTTGCGGAAGGCTTCGAAGAAGACCGAAACGAGAGGCAGGACGAGAAAGGCGGCGAGGAAGAGGAAGGCGATGGCGATCAACACCAGGCGAGCGGGAAGGCTTTCGCTGGCTGGGTCTCGGAATGGCCGTGGGGACGGGCGGGATGCGGTGTCAGACATATCCGTACCTCCTGCGGCTCCAGGCCTGAATGAGATTGATGAGGAACAGCATGGCAAACGAGATGATCAGCATGATGGTGGCGATGCCGGTCGCAGCCGCATAATTGAACTCCTCCAACCGGATGACGATGAGGAGCGGCGCGATTTCCGAGACGTAGGGAATATTGCCGGCAATGAAGATGACCGAGCCGTATTCGCCTACACCGCGCGCAAAAGCGAGCGCAAAACCGGTGAGAATGGCGGGGGTGAGGCTCGGCAACAGAATGCGCGTGATGGTCTGGAAACGATTGGCGCCGAGCGTTGCGGCCACCTCTTCCACCTGCCGGTCGATTTCCTCCATCACCGGCTGCACCGTGCGCACCACGAAGGGCAGGCCGATGAAGATCAGCGCGATGACGATACCGGTCGGCGTGAACGCAATCTTGATGCCGAAAGGTTCAAACAGCGAACCGACCCATCCGCGATTGGCGTAAAGCGCCGTCAACGCAATACCCGCGACCGCCGTTGGAAGCGCAAAGGGAAGGTCTACGATAGCATCCACGAAGCGCCGGCCGGGAAAGCGGTAACGCGTGAGAACCCAGGCGACAATGACGCCGAAGACCACATTGACCAGTGCGGCGAGGAAAGCCGTGCCAAAGCTGACGCGCAACGCATTCAGCGTCCGGCTATCCGTGGCAATCGCGATGAAATCTGCAAAACCCAGTTTCGCTGTCGACCAGATGAGGCCGCCGAGCGGAATAAGAATGATGAGAAACAGATAGGTGACGGTGTAACCAAACGTCAGACCGAAGCCCGGTATGACGCTCGACTGCCGCCACTTCCACCTGCTTCCGGAAATATTATTGCTCATCAAGGCTCCGGATAATCTTGGATTTTGAACATTTCCGGGACAGTCAAACGAGGTCTGTCCGTCCTGGAGATGCTCTCTGGGAGCCGGTATTCCCCCGGCGCTTATTATAAAGTATCGACCGGCATGGCGTCCGGTCGATCAGCTTCTGATTTGTCTTGTCCCGTGGGACGGGGTGACTAGGTTTCACCCCATCATCCGCTTACTTCGCGGGCTTGTAAATCTGGTCGAAGATGCCGCCGTCACCAAAATGTTCCGGCTGCGCCTTGGCCCAACCGCCGAAGATCGGGTCGTCAATGGTGACGAGCTTGATGTCAGGCAGCTGCTTCAGCAGATCCTTGGAGACAACGGCCGGGTTCGACGGACGGTAGAAGTGCTTGGCCGCAATATTCTGGCCCTCGTCGGAATAGAGATATTGCAGATAGGCTTCCGCCGCCTTGCGGGTGCCCTTGGCGTCGACATTGGCGTCAACCACGGCAACCGGCGGCTCGGCAAGGATCGAGATCGGCGGCACGACGATATCGAAGGCGTCAGCACCGAATTCCTGGCCGGCGAGATAGGCTTCGTTTTCCCAGGCGAGCAGCACGTCGCCGATCTGGCGCTGTGCGAAGGTTACCGTGGAACCACGGGCACCGGTGTCGAGAACCGGAGCACGCTTGTAGAGCTCGCCGACATAGGCCTTGATCTTGTCCTTGTCGCCCTTGAATTCTTCATTGGCCCAGGCCCAGGCCGCCAGATAGTTCCAGCGCGCACCGCCCGAGGTCTTCGGGTTCGGCGTCACGATCTGCACGTCGCCCTTCACAAGATCGCCCCAGTTATGGATACCCTTCGGGTTACCCTTGCGAACGAGGAAAACGATGGTGGAGGTGTAGGGCGAGGAATTATGCGGCAGGCGGCCGCGCCAGTCCTTGTTGATCTTGCCGGAATTCTGGACGATGGCGTCGATGTCGCTCTGCAGCGCCAACGTTACGACATCGGCTTCCAGACCGTCGATGACCGAACGGGCCTGCTTGCCGGAGCCGCCATGCGATTGCTGGATGGTGACGTCTTCGCCGGTATCAGCCTTCCACTTCTTGGCGAAGGCTTCGTTGAAATCCTTGTAGAGTTCACGGGTCGGATCATAGGACACGTTGAGCAGCTTGGTCTGCGCGGCGGCCGAGCCAGCTGCGCCAAGTGCCAGTGAGAGGCTGAGCGCGACAACGCTGAAACCGGACAGAAGCTTGGACATCGGTATTCCCTCCTGATTACGATGGCTTAACTCTACCGGTTGAGTAGAGTTGGTCAATGAGGCCGAATACGATCGAAAAACTGTTTCCCGAGAGCGTTTCCACGGGCAACAAATACAGCGCAGCATAGGTCAAAGGCGCAACAAGCGTCGTGTAAAACTTTGCTCGATGCAAAAGCGTTTCACATTTTTGCCGGTTTTTTGCTCTTGCAGCGAAAAATATTATGGGGTTTTAGACGATTTTTTCGTTTGGAATGGCCGCAGCGCCGCCCCCTCCCTCATTCCTGTGCTTGTCACAGGAATCCAGCGGACGCGCGTCTGCGCGGCGAGAGAGCCCTTCCAGCCCAAGGACTTGGGCTTGCTGGATTCCTGTGACAAGCACAGGAATGAGGGTGGGAGAGGTTGGCGCAAGCCAATTGCCGCCGGCGGGTCAGGCCGTCAAAAGCTCGGGCACTTCAACACCGGCCACTGCATCCGCAACGGTCGTGTTGAACAGGATGTTACGCGTCGCATCGGCCACACGGGCAAAGACGTGACGGATCTCGCACTGCTTCTCGCCATCGCAATCCTCGCAACGCCGATAGGCAGTCTGGGAGAGGCAGGGCAATGGGGCGAGCGGGCCGTCGATGAGCCGCAGCACCTCGCCGAAAGTGATATCATCCGCCGGACGGGCCAGAAGGTAGCCGCCCTGCTTACCGCGCCGGCTTTCGACAAGGCGCTCCTTCTTCATTTCGAGAAGGATCTGCTCCAGAAACTTTTTCGGAATGGCCTGTTCGCGGGCAATGTCGGAAATCTGCACGGGACAGCCGCCGTCGGCCTTGGCCAGCGAAAGAAGCGCTCTCAGCGCATATTTTGCCTTCTGCGAAATCATCGTCAAACCAGTAGATCACAAGCCCGGATACCCGGCAATCACGGCGTCGACCAGTGTCGCATTTCCTCACGGAAAACCGGGTGCCACTTTCCCTGGAAATGCTCTAGCGCAGAAGTTGTCACAATTCAAATCCAGGCTGCGAACAAGGTGAACGGGCATCTTTTGCTCATACTACGCGCGCGAGAGGCATTTTTGCTCTGAAGTGCATCGCACAAAGACTGTCATTTCTGTTCGAAACGCCGGATTTCAACAATAATCGGCCATGGAAATCCCGGACGTGACAATGACCATCAATTCAGTAAATGCCTCTGCCGATGCTGCTTCCCTCAATGCCACGCTTGCTGCGCTCGATCTGGCGGGTCGGCTTTCCTTTATCGCCGGCCTTGGCGGGCGCGCGGTTTTCACGACGAGCCTTGGCATCGAGGATCAGGTCATCACCGCCGCCATCGGCACCCATCGCCTGCCGATCGACGTTGTCACGCTGGAAACCGGCCGTCTTTTCAAGGAAACCGTCGATCTTATCGATGAAACCGAGGAGCGTTTCGGCATCGAAATCCGTCGTTTCCGTCCGGAGCAGGACGATATCGACGCCTATGCCGCAAAATACGGTCTCAACGGCTTTTACGAAAGCGTCGAGGCGCGTCACGCCTGCTGTCATGTCAGAAAGCTGATCCCGCTCGGCAAGGCGCTTGATGGTGCCGCCTTCTGGATCACCGGCCTGCGTCGCGGCCAGTCGGGCAATCGCGCCACGACGCCGTTTGCCGAATTCGACGCGGATCGCAATCTCATCAAGATCAACCCTTTGGCTGACTGGGATATCGATCTCATCAAGGCGCATGTCGCCAAGGAAAACATTCCCGTCAATCCGTTGCATCAGCGCGGTTACCCGTCCATCGGCTGCGAGCCGTGTACGCGCGCCATCAAGCCCGGTGAGCCTGAGCGCGCCGGACGATGGTGGTGGGAAAACGACGAGAAGCGCGAATGCGGTCTTCACGTCGCCGGTGCGGAGCAGACATCCGCCGTTTCCGCCATCCCGCAACGATAATCATTCAGTACATTCCCGGAGTTCACAATGTCCAACGCAGTCCACGAGACGGACAGCAAGAATACTGTCGCATCCAAGCCGCCGCTCGATCCCCATTTGAAGGCGCTTGAAAACGAAGCTATTCACATCTTCCGCGAAGTCGCAGCCGAATTCGACAAGCCCGTGATGCTCTATTCCATCGGCAAGGACTCGTCCGTGCTGCTGCATCTGGCGCGCAAGGCTTTCTTCCCTGGTCGCATTCCCTTCCCGCTGCTGCACGTGAATACCGGCTGGAAGTTCAAGGAGATGATCGAATTCCGCGACAATATCGTCAAGGAATATGATCTCGATTTGATCTCCCACACCAATCCGCGCGGCGCGGCGGAAAACATCACACCCTTCACCCACGGATCGGCGCTTTACACCGACATCATGAAGACGGAAGCGCTGCGTCAGGCCCTGGATGCCGGCCAGTTCGACGCCGCCTTCGGCGGTGCGCGCCGTGACGAAGAGGCAAGCCGCGCCAAGGAACGCATCTACTCCTTCCGCACGCCCGACCACAAATGGGACCCGCGCAACCAGCGCCCTGAGCTGTGGAACATCTATAACGGCATGGTCCGCAAGGGCGAAAGCGTGCGTGCCTTCCCGCTCTCCAACTGGACCGAAGTGGATATCTGGCGTTATATCGAAGCGGAAAACATTCCGCTGGTGCCGCTCTATTATGCCGCCGAGCGCCCCTATATCGAGCGCGACGGCATGATGATCCTTGCCGAAGACGAGCGTCTGGAGCTTTTGCCCGGCGAAGAGGTCAAGCGTGGCTCAATCCGCTTCCGCACGCTCGGTTGCTTCCCGCTCACCGGTGCAATCCGTTCCGAAGCGACGACCTTGCAGGAAGTGATTGCCGAGCTTGAAATCGCCACCGTTTCCGAACGGCAGGGCCGCGCGATTGACCGCGACCAGTCCGGCTCCATGGAGAAAAAGAAGCGCGAGGGCTATTTCTGATGACCGCTTCTGCCACCACCAACATTTCCACGGCCACCATTTTGCCCTTTGCTGAACATTCGAAAGCAGCGCGCGACACCCGCCCGCTTCGTCTCATCACCTGCGGCAGCGTGGATGACGGCAAGTCGACCCTGATCGGCCGTCTCCTCTGGGACACCAAGGCCGTCAAGGAAGATCAGGCAGCGACCCTGCACCGCGACAGCGGCAAGCAGAATGATCTCGGTCTGCCCGATTTCGCGCTGCTGCTGGATGGTCTGCAGGCGGAGCGCGAACAGGGCATCACCATCGATGTCGCCTATCGCTATTTCGCCACCGACCGGCGCGCCTTCATCGTGGCCGACACGCCCGGCCATGAGCAATATACCCGCAATATGGCCACCGGCGCTTCCACCGCCGATCTGGCCGTGCTGCTCGTCGATGCCCGCACCGGTATTCTGGAACAGACGCGCCGTCATGCCACCATCGCGGCGCTGATGGGGATCCGGCAATTCGTGCTGGCCGTCAACAAGATCGACCTGACCAATTATGACAAGGCCGGTTTTGAACTGATTGCCCACGAGTTCCGCGATTTCGCATCCGATCTCGGCATCAAGCAGATCACCGCCATTCCGATGTCGGCGCTGAAGGGTGAAAACGTCGTTCTGTCAGGCAAGGCTTCCATGCCCTGGTATGAAGGCCCGACGCTGGTGGAAACGCTGGAACTGGCGACCGTCCGCTCCGCGCAATCGGGCGGCTTCCGCTTTCCCGTGCAGCGTGTTTCTCGCCCGGGCGAAAGCTTCCGCGGCTATCAGGGCACGGTTGCCGGCGGTTCGGTGAAGCCGGGCGACAGCGTCGTCATCCTTCCTTCCGGCATGGTCGCCAATGTCAAGCAGATCGTCACTTTCGATCTGGTGCGCAATGCCGCCGTGGCGGGTGATGCCGTCACCCTCGTGCTCGATCGTCAGGTGGACGTGTCGCGCGGCGACATGATCGTTTCCATCGAGGCGCAACCCCAGACTGGCCTTGCCTTTGACGCGCAGATCGTGGCTTTGCAGCCCGGCGGCATCGAGGCTGGAAAGCGCTACTGGCTTAAAAGCGCCAGTCGCCGACAGCGCGTCACGGTCCAGCCCGTCAGCCAGTTGAACCTGAAAGAGGGCGAATGGCAGGCGCATGAAACGTCGCTGCCGATGAATGCCATCGGCAAGGTGCGGCTTTCATTCGATGAGACGGCGATCTTCGATCCCTATGAACAGAACCGCTCGACCGGCTCGTTTATCCTCATCGACCCCGACACCAACAACACGGTGGCGGGCGGCATGATATCGGCCAAGCGCAGCGTCGGCGCGACGGAACAAAAGGGCGACAGGGTCATCCTTTCATTGCCCGCCGATCTCGCGGAAAAGCTGCTGGCAAGCGAGTTGCTGGCGCGCCACCGCGACGAGATCGATATCCGCCGCACGGATGCGGCGACAGCCTCACGGCTTATCGGCGATCTCGATTGAAAAAGCCCGCATAAACGGCAAGAGGCGACCACGGTGTGGTCGCCTTTTTGTTTGGGCCAGTCGTCAGATGCGACTTAAAACACGAACATGTAAAGCAGAACGATCACGAAGATCGGAACGCCCATAGCCCAAAGTGCAATACCCTTCAGCATGTTATCCTCCATCGTTGTTATGAGTAGATAACGGCTGAGAGCGCTTTCCGATCCATAGGCTCCCGATTTTTACGGGTAGTTTCTCGGCCTCGGGTAAAGCCGTTTGTTCATTTGACGTTCATGCGCGAAAGGCGAATTTGCACGCGGTCGCTCCGCCAAGCGACCCAAAAGAGGCTCGTTGTTCGATAGAACAGCGGGCCTCTTTTCTGATCGCGATAAGTTGATCAATACGACCTCCCGGAAATTGGGGGCCAAAGGGCGGTGACGGGTAACTTCTTAGATTGTGGATCGGTGTTAGCGCTTTTAAGACGTCGGATGTCGCGCGTCCCCTGAAACAAGGCCGCGACATTGAGGCCTGGCGCTTGGCGGAGCGACGGGCCTCTTTTGTTAGGGTGACGTGGTGCGGCGTCTGGAGGTCCGCAAAACGGGCCTATTCGCAAGTTGGTCGGATTTCCAACCGCCAAAGCGTGAAAAATCCCGTCGGACAAGGTTCAAACCGTCCGGTTTCGCTACGAAACTTTGATGTCAGGGGTTTTTGGAAGAATTTGCAAGCCACTGTTTTCGTTGGCTTTAAGCTGGTCGGAGTGAGAGGATTCGAACCTCCGACCCCGTCGTCCCGAACGACGTGCGCTACCAGACTGCGCTACACTCCGTGACCAGCGGCGCTTCTATAGACCAGCCTCCGGCATTCGACAAGCGGCTTATTGCATTTTTTATGACAAGTTTTCCCCACCTGCTGACACAGCCGCGGCAGGCACCGGCGGCACCGGGCGGAAGGCTTCAAAACGTTACAAAAAAGCAATTGTGGCAGGAAATTTTCGTCAAGCCGCACACCTCCCCTGCCGCCCGCCGCCAAATCTGCTAGGGGAACGGAATGACCGGCGGGAAGCCGGACACGGCACAAAGGACATTTCACCATGCTATTTCGCAGCGTAACGCTCGCAGCGTTTGCCATTGCGCTCTCCGCCTGCACCACCTCCACCGGCGGCTCCGCCCCCACTTTTGCCCAGAAGAGCCCGGTTGAAACCCGCTGGGTCGGCCAGTCCGCAGGCATTTTCTTCGCAAAATTCGGCCCGCCGCTGAGCGACACGGAAACGGGCAGCTCCACCGTATATAATTGGCGCGGCGGCTATAAGAAGGCCACCATTCCGGCCAAGTTCGAAGAAGGCAAGGATGGCAAGAAGGGTCGCCAGATTTCGCCGGCCCGCACCGCCTCGCTCTCCTGCACCGTGCAGCTCGTCGTTTCCAGCGATTACAAGATCACCGCTGTCCGCACGGTCTCCGACCGCCCCGGCGTCAACGGCCCGAGCTATTGCGCGGAATTCCTCGCCGCAAACTGAGCTTTCGATCCTCAAACGGAACACGACAAGGCCCGCCCCGACACAGCGGGCCTTTCACTTTTTCAAGATATCGTCATTTTTCTGAAAAAATCAGCCCGCTCTGACGCTGTGCCAACCATCAAGGCCCGGCAGATTGCGGCAGGACACGCTTTTCGCCGTATCCTGCCAACAGAACGCATTCAACCGTTTGAAAGCATCAGCCAATCTTTGCTGCGCTGAAAATGACAATCCGCAAATGCCCAAAATTCGCCCGCGCGACCGTATGTCCGGGCCAAATCCTCGCAAAAACGCATGAAGTGGAGTGAATTTCTCCGGGTTGTGCCGCTCTGCGCTTTGCTATAACGGGGCGGTCGGGAGGAGTGTTTTTAACACAAAACAAGAATCAGGTATGGCCGTGACTCCCATCGATCAAGACAAATCCCAGCTCACTGATCTCTCTGAGGAAACTACCCTTTCCCATGCATTTCCGCTGAACCGCAGACAGGTTCTGGGCGGTGCTCTCGCCGGGCTTGCCGCAGCGGCGCTGCCCTCTTCCCCGCTTCTCGCCAATACGGCTGCCAAGAAGGTCGACGTGCTTCTCATCGGTGGCGGCATCATGAGCGCGACGCTCGGTGTGTGGCTGCGCGAACTGGAGCCCAACTGGTCGATGCAGATGCTGGAGCGGCTGGATGGCGTGGCGCTTGAAAGCTCCAACGGCTGGAACAATGCCGGCACCGGCCACTCCGCGCTTGCCGAGCTGAACTACACGCCCGAAGACGACAAGGGCAACATCAAGATTTCCCAGGCGATCAACATCAACGAATCCTTCCAGATTTCCCGGCAGTTCTGGGCATGGCAGGTGCGCAACGGCGTTCTGAAGAACCCGCGCTCCTTCATCAACCACACGCCGCATATGAGCTTCGTCTGGGGTGATGAGAACGTCGCCTATCTGGAAAAGCGTTATCAGGCGCTGAAGGCGAGCCCGCTTTTCGCGGGCATGGAGTTCTCCACCGATCCCGAGCAGATCAAGAAGTGGGTGCCGCTGATGATGGAAGGCCGCGATCCTTCCCAGAAGATCGGCGCGACCTGGTCGCCGCTCGGCACCGACATGGAATTTGGCGAAATCACCCGCCAGTTCGTCTCGCATCTGCAGAGCGACCAGAATTTCGACCTGCAGGTCAATAGCGAGGTTTCCGACATCCAGCGCAATGCCGATGGCAGCTGGCGCGTGACCTATACCAACACCAAGACCGATGCCGAACAGGTGGTGGATGCGAAATTCGTGTTCATCGGCGCCGGCGGCGGCGCGCTGCATCTGCTGCAGATGTCCGGCATTCCCGAAGCGGACGATTATGCCGGTTTCCCGGTGGGCGGTTCGTTCCTCATCAACGAAAACCCTGATGTGACGATGCAGCATCTGGCCAAGGCCTATGGCAAGGCCTCGGTCGGCTCGCCACCCATGTCGGTTCCGCATCTGGATACCCGTGTGCTCGGCGGCAAGCGTGTCATCCTGTTCGGACCCTTCGCCACCTTCTCCACCAAGTTCCTGAAAGAAGGCTCCTATTTCGATCTCGTCTCCTCCGTCACGACCAGCAATGCCTGGCCGATGGTGCGGGTTGGCATCGATGAATATCCGCTGGTGGAATATCTCGCCGGTCAACTGATGATGTCGGATGACGACCGTTTTGCTGCGCTGAAGGAATATTTCCCGAATGCCAAGCAGGGCGAATGGCGTCTCTGGCAGGCAGGCCAGCGCGTACAGATCATCAAGCGCGACGACGAAAAGGGCGGCGTGCTGCGGCTCGGCACTGAAGTGGTTTCCGCTGGGGACGGCAGCATCGCCGGCCTGCTCGGCGCGTCGCCGGGCGCTTCTACCGCAGCGCCGATCATGCTCAGCGTTCTGGAAAAAGTCTTCAAGGACAAGGTGGCAACACCGGAATGGCAGACGAAGCTGCGCCAGATCGTGCCGAGCTACGGCACCAAGCTCAATGACGACCCGGAAAAGGTGCAGCAGGAATGGGCTTATACGGCCGAACACCTGCAGCTGCCGACCCCGCCGCAGATCGACCTTGAGGCGCTCAAAGGTGCCGCTGCGGCGCCTGCGGGTGCGCCGGTGAAGAAGGTGCCGGATATCGCGCTTTAAGACATTTCGCGATTGTTAGATTTGACGCCGCGTGTCTCTGGATGCGCGGCGTTTTTTGTTGGAAAAAGACGCAAATTTCCAATTATTCTATCATTTTTCGAATCCCACGAAGAATTTGATAGCTATGAATAAAGTGCCGAAAAAGAAGAAACGAGTACTTCTTACAAAAAATGAAGCGATGACCCGCGTGGATAAGATGATACCGATCTTGTATCGAAACGTCGTCAACGCACTTCGTATCGAAGCCACGATGGAAACCGGTAACGCTCTAATCCAGAGCATGGACGACAAAAGTTTTCCCGGCGCCGATGCATTTAACACAATAATGCAAAGCCTTGCGTTTGATTTGGCGATGCACCTCGCCCGTCTCTACGATGTCGGTGTCAGGAGTCGACACGTTAATTCTCGAGACGTTGCCTCAATTCCACTTGCAATTAGATTGCTACGCCAAAAACGATGCAAAAGGGAACTTAAAGCCCGTGCACGCAACTGGCTCCCTCACGACAAATCGCTTGCAAATGTTTTCGAACAAGACTGTTCTAGTGCTTTAGAAAGAGCTTCTGACTGCTATTCTAATACATTCAAGGGCCCCTTCGGGAGAAGTGGCCTTAAGACGCTAAAAACGTTCCGCGATACGTTTATGGCACACTCGTTAATGACGGACGCGAATGCGAGGCCTATCTATAACCAATTATTTAGGCTGACCGATTGTGCTCGAGATTTCGTGGAGGACGCCCGATTGGCAGTTAGCGGTGACAATTCTAGCTTGAAAGAAAGAGAAGAAATTTTTTCGAAACACGCGCAAATGTTTTGGCAAATGGCTCTACTCGGCAAGCAAAACGAAGATTGAACTCAATAATGGCTGGGGCGCCAGGATTCGAACCTGGGAATGCCGGTACCAAAAACCGGTGCCTTACCGCTTGGCGACGCCCCAACAGGGCAGCGAGAGCGAAACGCCGCTGCCTGAACCGCGCCTGATTAGCAAAGCCGGACGGGCGCGGCAATGACCCGGCGACCAATTTTTTCACAAAATACAAGCTTTTTGGGTGCCCGGCCGCGGGCGGCATGATACGGCTTGGCGATTGTGCGGCGGGCGCCGTCGGCACGGGCGGCATGGCATTCATTCAGGAGGTCTCGATGGCGGACCCGGCATTCGATCTCGATTTCAAGCCGGCCTATGGCGAGGCGGTTCCTGTGGCCCCGCTTGTCCAGCGTATCACCGTCAACAATCCTTCCGCCTTCACCTTCCATGGCACCAATACCTATATCGTCGGCGACCGTTCCGTCGCCGTCATCGATCCCGGCCCGGAGGATGAGGCGCATTTTCGGGCGCTGATGGCCGCGCTCGAGGGCCGCGAAGTCACGCACATCTTCGTCAGCCACACCCATCGCGATCATTCGCCGCTTGCCCGCAGGCTGGCGCAGGCGACCGGGGCGCTGACGGTGGCGGAAGGCCCGCACCGCGCCGCCCGGCCACTGCATGTGGGCGAGACCAATCCCTTTGCCGAAAGTTCCGATATGGCTTTCGTGCCTGACATTGCGCTGGGCGACGGCCAGAGCCTTTCCGGTGATGGCTGGACATTGACGGCGCTGCATACGCCGGGCCACACGGCCAACCACGCCGCCTTTGCGCTTGAGGGCAGCGGCATCGTCTTTTCGGCCGATCACGTCATGGCCTGGGCCACCACCATCGTCGCACCGCCGGATGGGGCGATGAGCGACTACATGGCTTCACTGGAGCGGTTGCTGACCCGCGACGACCGGTTGTTCCTGCCCGGCCATGGCGGCCCGGTCACCGATCCCGCCGCCTTCATGCGGGGTTTGCGCGCCCACCGCCGCATGCGGGAAAAGGCGGTTCTGAAGCGGATCAGGGAGGGCGACAGGCTGATTGCCGATATGGTGAAGTTGATTTATGCCAGCACCGACAAGCGCCTGCATGGGGCGGCCGCACTTTCCGTGCTGGCGCATATCGAGGATCTGATCGAAAAAGGCGAAGTACGGACGGATGGTGCGCCTTCGCTCACGGGTGAATATTTCCCGGCGTGATGGCGTTTTAATCTGCGAATTCTCAAGATGCTTTCAAGCTCGCCGCCCGTTTGATGGAGACGAGCGAGTGCCACCTGCTTCTTCTCCCCGCCGGGGAGAAGTCCGCGGCAGCGGGATGAGGGGGCAAGCTCTCGGAAAATCTCCCCCGTTGCCCCCTCATCCGACCCTTCGGGCCACCTTCTCCCCGGCGGGGAGAAGAAACGAGCGGCGACGTCGCGATCCATTCGGCCGACGTGTAGCTTTGCCTTCTAGCCTCAATTATCGTTGAGACCCTGCATCTCCGCATCCAGCGCATCGAGATAGGCCTCGGCAATCGCCGCGCCCATGCCAAGATCATGCGGGCCGTAGCGGGAGGCGACGCGTATGTCGACGATCGTGGTCTCGGCCTCTTCCTTCAGGCGGATGAGGATATCGAAACGCAGGCCCCAGATGCGGGTGCGGGTTTCACCCTGCATCAGCACCACGCCGCTACCGTTGAAGAAGGTGGGTAGCGGCGCATCAGTCGGGCGGGCCATGGGCACGGGCACGATGGAGGGCAGATCTTCCACCGGCGCATCTTCCGTGGGCTGCTGCTGCCTGTCCTGTGGCGGCACCCCGACGGAGGGGGCATCTTCCACGCCAATCACACCCTTCGTATGGGTGATGCGGATGGATTGGGCAGCCGCCATTTTTTTGGCGGCAGCGTAGATGCGGTCTATCGCGCCTTCATAACGGCGTCCGGCAAGGCTGGCATAGGCCTCCATCTGTGCATCGCGGTCAGCCTTGGTAATGGTTGCGGGCCGCACGAGCCATTGCTGATTGGCCGCTGGTGTCGCCAGCCACTCCGGCACGTCGCTCAGGTCAGTGGAAATGTCGTAAATCTTCGGCTGCTGCCAATAAAGAAAGGCGCCGTAGCCGACAACGCCGAGCGGCAGGGCCGAGAGAAGCAACGCCGCCAGCGCCGAAAGCCCGCCGCGTGCGCCTTTGGTCCAAAGCCGCTCAAGGCCGATCAGCGCCAGAAGCACGGCGATAAAAGCGATACCGGCGGCAATGAGGAGCAGCCCGACAAGATCAGGCGTCGTCAGCG
Organism: Pseudomonadota bacterium; assembly: GCA_023444445.1. Taxonomy (GTDB): domain Bacteria; phylum Pseudomonadota; class Alphaproteobacteria; order Rhizobiales; family Rhizobiaceae; genus Agrobacterium. Next base: position 21,381 of record JAEXMK010000081.1, read on the forward strand.
GTCCGAAACGGTGGATACCGGCGGCGATGAGAAAAAGCGCCAACGCCGTAAGGCCCAGATAGCGGGACAGATAGGCTGCAACCGAAAAAGGCCGGACGAAACGCACAGTCATGGAAGCGGATATCCGTTAGATCGCATTGGCTAAAAAGCGTTGCACCCGAATTCTGGCAGGGAATCACCTGCATATGATGTCATAGACCGGATTTGCGGCGAGGAAAACAAAGGAGGGAGCCGATCTGCGGGTAAAGCGCGCTCATGACCTCCGAAGACCTCCTTTCCGTCATGCCGGCCGATCCACTTCCGTCCCGGTTAAATTTCCGGACAAGGCACTGTCTCCTGGAAGAGGTGACGAAGGGTGAACATTCACTCAAGATCATCCGTGGCTTTGTGTCACTGCTGTCCAAGGATGACGTCGGCGCAATTGGTATGACTTTCCTTCCCGACGGGCTGATACGCCCCGGCAAAAGAAGCGGGAATATTTTTCCGCATCGTAAAAGCCCAAGAGAATAATTCCCCGATAATGAAACAAATACGCAAGTCCATCCCTTAATTGCTGAGGAAATCGGCGTATTGTCGGCGACCTCCCTCGAGAATGGGTGTAAAAAGTGCAACATCCTCGTTTCCTTGCACAATAAAGAGACAGGTCATGTCACAGACAACGACGTCCGCCGGCCGCTCCGGGCCGAAACCCTTTTATCGCAATTTCGGCTTTCAGGTTCTGATTGCCATGGTCATTGGCCTGCTGCTCGGCCTTGTTGCGCGCAACATTGGCCCCGACTCTGCTGGCAGCGCGAACTGGCTTTCGGTAACGCTGCAGACCATCGGCAGCATTTTCGTGCAGCTTTTGCGCGCGCTGGTGCCGCCGCTGATATTCACGGCCATCGTGGCATCCATCGCCAATCTCAAGAACCTCTCCAATGCGGCGAAGCTCGTCTGGCAGACGCTTTTGTGGTTTGCCATCACCGCGCTGATCGCCGTGGTCATCGGCATCGTACTCGGCCTCGTCATTCAGCCGGGCGTCAACACGGCAATTGCCAATACGGCAGCGGCGGCCCCCTCCTCCACCGGTTCTTGGCTGGATTTCCTCAAAGGTCTCGTTCCGGCAAACGTCTTCGGTCTCGAAGCCTCTACCAAAATCAACAATGGTTCCGGCAGCACCTCGCTGAATTTCAACGTTCTGCAGCTGCTGGTGATATCGATTGCCTTTGGCGTCGCGGCCCTGAAAGCCGGCAAGGCGGCGGAGCCGTTCCTCGCCTTCAACCAGTCGCTGCTCGCCATCGTGCGGAAAATCCTGTGGTGGGTCATCCGCCTCACCCCCATCGGCACCATCGGTCTGCTTGGCCGTGCGGTTGACCAATATGGCTGGACGACGCTGTCGCAGCTCAGCTGGTATGCGGCGGCGGTGTATATCGGTCTGGCGCTGGTGCTCTTCGTGGTCTATCCGGCGTTGCTTCTGGCGCATGGCCTGAAGCCTTCGCGGTTCTTTGCGGGCGCATGGCCAGCCATCCAGCTCGCCTTCGTGTCGCGTTCCTCCATCGGCACCCTTCCCGTCACCGAAACCGTGACGGAAAAAAGCCTTGGCGTGCCGCGCGAATATGCCGCCTTCTCCGTGCCGCTCGGCGCCACCACCAAGATGGACGGCTGCGCCGCGATCTACCCGGCGATTTCGGCGATCTTCATCGCGCAGTTCTTCCAGGTGCCGCTCGGCATTCAGGAATATGTGCTGATCGTTTTCGTCTCGGTGCTGGGTTCTGCCGCAACAGCGGGTCTCACGGGTGCTGTGGTGATGCTGACGCTGACGCTCTCCACACTCGGCCTGCCGCTGGAAGGCGTGGGCCTGCTGCTCGCCATCGACCCGATCCTGGACATGGGCCGCACGGCGGTCAACGTCGCTGGACAGGCGCTGGTGCCGACCATCGTCGCCAAGCGTGAGGGTATTCTGAATGAAGCCGTCTATAACAACGCCAAGGATATCGACGCGCTCGATGACCGGGACGTTGTGACGGCCTGACGTTAGTTCATATGAAGGGCGGTCGCAGTTCTGCGACCGCCATCCTTCCAATGCAACTTTCCGCCCAACGCGGCTTTTCCCCGTATCAAAACAGGCGTATCAATCGCGGCAATAAAACCGCCGTACGGCTGTCATATCAGGGAGAAACAAGATGCGTGTTTCCATCGTCCTAGGTTCGCTTGCAGCCCTTGTGGCGCTCACCGCCTGCCAGACGCTGACACCGGAAGAGCGCAGGGCGCGGGATGAGGCGACATGCCGGGGGTATGGTTTCCGCCCCGGCACGGACCCGATGGCCGGTTGCCTTCTCGATCTGGAAATGGACCGTCGCGCCGATAACCGTGCCTGGCAGGCGCAGATGAACCGCGACATGTTCTACCGGCCGGTCGTTGTCGAGCGTCAGATCATCGTCCGACAGAACCCCTGACCGGAATGAAAGCGACGTTGCTTGCCACCTGCCCCTCCTTCGCCTGCGCCGCAAGCGTTGCCTGCGCGGCGGCCAGACGGGCGATCGGCACGCGGAAGGGCGAGCAGGACACGTAGTCGAGATCCGCATCCTCGCAGAAATGGATCGAGGCCGGATCGCCGCCATGTTCGCCGCAGATGCCGAGCTTCAGTTCCGGCCGTGTCTGGCGGCCGCGTTCGGCGGCGATGCGGATCAGTTCCCCCACCCCGTCGAAGTCCAGCGAGATGAACGGGTCGCGTTCAATGATGCCCTTGCGCTGATAGGTATTGATAAACCGCGCCGCATCGTCACGGGAAATGCCGAAGGTCGTCTGCGTCAGGTCATTGGTGCCGAAGGAGAAGAATTCCGCGGCTTCCGCAATCACATGGGCACGCAATGCAGCGCGTGGCAGTTCGATCATGGTGCCGGTCAGATATTCGATCTCCATGCCCGTTTCCTGCGCCACCGCAGCGGCAACGCCGTCGATGACCTCGGTGACGTAATCCAGTTCCGAACGCAGGCCGACCAGTGGCACCATGATCTCAGGCACGACCGGTGCGCCGGTGATGCGCGCCGCCTCAACGGCGGCTTCAAAAATGGCCCGGGCCTGCATTTCCGCGATCTCGGGATAGGAGATCGCCAAACGGCAGCCGCGATGCCCGAGCATGGGGTTGAATTCGTGCAGCGCATCCAGCCGCTGGCGAAACACCGTTTGCGGCATGCCCATGGCGGCGGCGACCTCGACGATCTCGCCATCGGTCTTCGGCAGGAATTCGTGCAGCGGCGGGTCAAGCAGGCGGATCGTTACCGGCAGGCCATGCATGATCTGGAACAGTTCGGTGAAATCCGAGCGCTGCATCGGCAGAAGCTCATCGAGCGCTGCCCGCCTGCCCTTTTCGCTTTCGGCGAGGATCATCTCGCGCATCACATGGATGCGGTCACCTTCGAAGAACATATGTTCGGTGCGGCAGAGGCCAATGCCTTCAGCACCGAAGGCGCGGGCGGCGCGGGCGTCGGCCGGCGTATCGGCATTGGTGCGCACCGTCATGCGTCGCAGGCCATCAGCCCATTCCATCAGCTTGCCGAAATCACCCGAGAGTTCCGGCTGCGTCATCGGCACTTCGCCCTTCAGCACCCGGCCGGAAGAGCCGTCGATGGTGATGACATCACCGCGCTTCAGCATGCAGCCGACGCCGATCAGCACCTTGTTGCGCATATCGACGCGCATGGAGCCGGCGCCGGTGACGCAGGGAATGCCCATGCCGCGCGCCACCACGGCAGCGTGGCTGGTCATGCCGCCGCGCGTCGTCAGAATGCCTTCGGCGGCATGCATGCCATGAATATCTTCCGGGCTGGTTTCGATACGCACCAGAATGACGCGACGCCCCTCGGCTTCGGCAGCGACCGCCTCTTCCGCGGTAAAGACGATCTCGCCCGTCGCTGCCCCCGGAGAGGCCGGCAGGCCGGAGCCGATGATGGGACGCGAAATGCCGGGATCGATGGTCGGGTGCAGCAGCTGGTCAAGCGAGGAAGGCTCGATGCGGCAGACGGCCTCTTCCTGCGAGATCAGCTTTTCCGCGACCATATCGACGGCGATCTTCATGGCGGCGCGGGTGGTGCGCTTGCCGGAGCGTGTCTGCAGCATCCAGAGCTTGCCGCGCTCGATGGTGAATTCCAGATCCTGCATGTCGCGGTAATGGGTTTCCAGCCGCTTGCAGATCGCCAGGAATTCCGAAAATGCCTCTGGCATCAGCTTTTCCATGGAAGGCTTGTCGGAGCCCGAGGCGAGGCGTGCGGCTTCTGCGATGGATTGCGGCGTGCGGATGCCCGCAACAACGTCTTCCCCCTGCGCATTGACGAGGAATTCGCCGTAAAGCTCCGCCTCGCCCGTCGAGGGATTGCGGGTGAAGGCGACACCGGTTGCCGAGGAAGAGCCGAGATTACCGAAGACCATGGCCTGCACATTGACGGCCGTGCCCCAATCTCCCGGAATATTATGCAGGTGCCGATAAGTCACAGCGCGAGGGTTCGTCCAGCTGGCGAAAACCGCGCCGATGGCGCCCCACAGCTGGACATGACAATCCTGCGGGAAGGCTTCACCGAGTTCGTCCTCGATCAGCTTTTTATAGAGTGAAACGATGTGCTGCCATTCGACCGCCGACATGTCGGTATCATATTCATGGCCGAGGCGGCCTTTTTCGTCCTCCAGGATTTCCTCGAACATTTCATGATCGAGACCCATGACGACGTCGCCATACATCTGGATGAAACGGCGGTAGCTGTCCCAGGCAAATCGTGCATCACCCGCGTCATGGCCCAGTGCCTCCACCGTGCGGTCGTTGAGACCGAGGTTGAGGACCGTATCCATCATGCCGGGCATGGAGGCACGCGCACCGGAACGAACGGAGAGAAGCAGCGGCGACTGGCTGCCGCCGAAGGTCTTGCCAGTGACGATCTCCATGCCGTGCAGGCCGGCCATGACCTGTAGCTTCAGTTCTTCGGGAAGATCACGGCCGTTCTTGTGATAAAGTGCGCAGGCATCGGTGATGATGGTGAGGCCGGGGGGAACGGGTAGGCCGAGACTTGCCATTTCGGCAAGGTTTGCGCCCTTGCCGCCCAATATCGCAACGTCACCTGCCCTGCCTTCGGCAGCACCATTGCCGAAGGTATAAACCCATTTTTTCATTCCACGCTCTCCACCCAGAAGCGTTGTCATTTTTCTATCATCTACAGCATTGGCAGCACGTTGGGAACGCCGCAACGCGTAGTTTACATCGCAGTGCAGCATAATTGCGGCGAATTGCGCGCCAGAATTGCCTTAAACAGGACATAACAGCAGCATTGACGCATTCGTGTAGTGCGCTGAAACGGAGTGTTGCCTAAGCCGTTCAAATCGCCGACAAAGAGATTATTCATGCAATTTACCCGCCGCCATACGCTTAAATTTGCCGGAATTTCCTGTGCCGCCACCGCCCTTGCCGGTGCGCTCAAAGCAGAAGGGGCAGCCCCCGCTGCGGGCGCTGCCTCCACCCTTCCCTTCGCGCTGACGACGCCGATGCATATCGGCCAGGCCGCATTGCGGGTGCGCGAACTCGATCCGATGATCGATTATTACCGTTCTGTTCTGGGTATGAACGAAGTGGAACGCACGGCAAGAGGCGTGACGCTCGGTGTCGGCACCGTGCCATTGCTCGACCTTGTGCACAAGCCGGTCGCGGATTTCGAAAGCCCGACCTCCGCCGGCCTTTTTCATATCGCCTATCTGATGCCCTCCCGCAAAGATTTGGCACGCTGGCTGGTGCATGCAGCGCTGAAGCAGGTGCCGCTTTCAGGTTTTGCCGACCACAATGTCAGCGAGGCGATCTATCTCAACGACCCTGAAGGCAACGGCATCGAGGTTTACAGTGACAGGCCTAAGGACACCTGGGAGTGGAGCGGCAATGTTGTGAAAATGGGCACCGAACAACTCGATATAGATGATCTGGTGAAGCTGACCGACACCAAAAGAAGCGATTATGAGGCTGCCCCGGCGGGAATGCGCATCGGGCATATTCACCTACGGGTCGGCGAAATCGCCGCCGCCCGCGCCTTTTACGAAGAGGCCGTCGGCCTGCGACCGACGCAGGATGCGCGCTCGGACGCGTCCTTTCTCTCTTCCGGCGGTTATCACCATCATCTAGCGGTGAATACATGGAACAGCAGGGGTGCGAAGGAACGCAACGCCTCGGAAACCGGCCTCGACTGGTTTTCAATTACCGTCCGCAATCCAGCCGATCTAGACGCGCAGAAGACGCGGCTGAGGGCCGTCGGTTGCGTGCTGCTGGAGATGGAAAACAATGTGGTGGAGGCAATCGACCCCTGGGGCACGCGGCTGCGGCTGGTGCCGGGGTGAGTGGTCCATATTCTCGATTCGAAGCGGGTGCCACAAAAAATGCCTACACAATGTCGTCCGAACACTACAGGAGCCTCGCCGCCCCCTCCCTCATTCCTGTGCCTGTTACAGGAATCCAGTCGACGCACGTCTGTGCGGCGGGAGGACCTTTTCAGCCCAAGGACTTAGGCTGGCTGGATTCCTGTGACAAGCACAGGAATGAGGGAGCTTGCTCGTACTCTTAAGCCGAAAAAGAAAGCCTTGCGAGGCCACGGCAGCGGCCTCGCAAGGCATTCCATCCGGTACAGGAAACCGGATGGCGGGGTCTCAGAAGAAACTTTTGCTCCTGCAAAAGACATAGCAAATTGCCGCATAATGTCGCTCACCCGATTGGGTGATATGACGAGATAAATTGACATTGAGCAAAACTGGAAATTGAATTTCGGAAAAGTCGCCTCAAACGGCTTCGCGGAGCTGCTCGGCGGTCTGCAAATCAACAGACACCAGTTGCGACACGCCCTGTTCCGCCATGGTGACACCAAAGAGGCGATTCATGCGCGCCATGGTGATGGGGTTGTGGGTGATGATGACGAAGCGGGTTTCGGTGGAGGCCACCATTTCATCCATCAGGTTGCAATAGCGCTCGACATTGTGGTCGTCGAGCGGCGCGTCCACCTCATCCAGCACGCAGATCGGCGCGGGATTGGTGAGAAAGACCGCAAAGATCAGCGCCATGGCCGTCAGCGCCTGCTCGCCGCCTGACAGAAGCGTCATGGTCTGCGGCTTCTTGCCCGGCGGGCGGGCGAGGATTTCGAGACCGGCTTCCAGCGGATCGTCGGATTCGATCAGCTGCAATTCCGCCGTGCCGCCGCCGAAGAGATGCGTGAACAGCCGCTGGAACTGCGAATTGACCACATCAAAGGCGGCGATCAAGCGTTCGCGGCCCTCGCGGTTGAGGCTCTGGATACCGGCGCGCAGCTTGCGCACGGCGTCGATGATATCGTCCCGCTCCTTGATCAGCGCCGTGAGCTTCGCGGAAAGCTCGGCCTGCTCCTCCTCGGCACGTAGATTGACGGCGCCAAGCCTTTCGCGCTCGATTTTAAGCCGGTCAAGATCGCGCTCGACATCACGAATATCGGGGTTTGGCTGGTCCGGGCCAAGGCCGGTCAGGCGAAACGCCATATGCGGCTCGGTATTCAGCGTTTCGCGGATGCGTTGTTCCGCCTCCTGCCGTTTCTCGCGGGCGGATACCAGCCGCTCCTCGGCACGGCCGCGCTTTTCGCGGGCTTCGGCCAGTTCGGAAAGCGCCGTTGCCGCCAGCCGGTCGGCGGCACGTTGCAGGTTTTCCGCCTCGGCCAGCCGGTCGGCGGCCGCGCGGCGGGCGTCTTCGGTCTTTTGCAATTCATTGAGTAGGTTGCGGCGTTTTTCGTCGAACTCCTCGGGCGCAATGTCCAGCTCGGCGATTTCCTCGCGCGCCTCTTCCTCGCGTTCGCGCAGCGTGGCGATGTGATCGGCCGCACTTGCCGCACGCGATTGCCAGGTGGAACGCTCCTGCTTTATCGCCTGAATTCTGCGCTGGCGGCTTTCCGCCTCGCGGCTCACGCCTTCATGGCGGGCGCGGGCTTCTGCCAGCAGGCCGCGATCGGTCGCGACTTCCAGCTGGCTTTCACGCAGCTTGAGATCAAGCACCGAAAGGTCAGGCGCATCTTCCATTTCGATACGGGCGTTTTCTTCCTGAACGGCGATCTCATCGATCTGCGCGCCGATCTGGTTCAGGGCTTCAGACACGATATCGCGACGTCGGAGAAGATCGCCCGAGGCCCGTTCGGCCGATGTCAGCGCCTCACGCGCCTCGGCAAGATGGCGGGTCGCAAGACGGCTTCTGTCGCGCACGTCCGAGAGCCGCAATTCGCTGCTGCGGATATCTTCGGTTTTCGCGGCAAGCTGATCTTCGGCCTCTTCCAGAATGGAGCGGGCCTCATCAAGTTCGGTTTCGATTTCGGCAAGGCGGTTCTTATGCGACAGGCGAAGGGCCGCAGCACCCGGCGCATCGGCGCTGGCGATATGGCCATCCCAGCGGAACAGCGCCCCTTCGCGCGTCACCAGCCGCTGGCCGGCTTTCAACGACGGTAACAGGCGCCGGGCTTCCGATACGTCTGCAACGACGCCGATCTGTGCGAGGGCACGTCTAAGCGCATCCGGCGCCTGCGCATAATCCAGAAGCGGTTTGGCACCCTGCGGCAAGGCAGGATCGCCAGCGCCGGCGCCATTGCCGCCCCAATAGGCAGGTGCTGTGGCATCGAGCGGGCTTTCGAGATCATCGCCAAGCGCGGCACCAAGTGCGGCCTCGAAACCACGCTCCACAGTCATTTCTTCCGCCACCGGCGTGAAACTGCCATTGGCAGCGGCACTGGAAGCGAGGATTTTGGTGATGGTGCGCGCTTCCGTGTCCAGCGCGTTCAGTCGGTTCTTCGCCGTTTCCAGGGGACCGCGCGCCAGTGCTTCGGCGGAACGCGCCTCGGCGACAGCAGCCTCGGCCTCTTCCGCCACGATCATAGCGTCTTCGACGGCGATCTCAGCCGCCTCAACTGCTTCGCGCCGTTCTGCGGGGTCTGGAAGGCTGGAGAGTTTTTCGTCGATGGCCTCGATCTCGGCCGTTGCTTCCTGCGATTGCCGTTCGAGCCTCAGCTTGCGGTCGGAAAGATCGCGGATCGCCCGCTCCAGCTGCTGACGACCGGCAGCCGCTTCGGCGCGCTCGGCCGTGATGGCGGTGAAGATGGCTTCGCTTTCCGCCAGCTTGACGGACGCAGCTTCGAAGGCTTCGCGCATTTCGTCGGCATGGCGGCCGGAATCGGAGAGAATTTCGAGGAGCTCGGCTTCTTCCTCATCGAGTCGCGCGAGTATCTGGGTATTGTCGGAGACCAGCCGCTCCTCGCGGACGATATCCTCGCCAAGCTGCGACAGGCGGCGCGCCAGCTCGTCACGACGGCGCAGCAGGCGGTTTGCCTCGTCGTCCAGCTGGGTGCGGGCGATTTGCAGGCGTTGCAAAGCGGCGGCGACTTTCGCCTCGTCCTCGCGCAGCTCCGGCAGCTTCAGGCTGGCGATGCCCTGCTGCTTGGCCGCTTCCATCTGCGCCTGCGCCTTCTCGGCGACGATGTTGGTGGCCTGATTGAGCGCGCTTTCCGCCTCGCCTTCGGCTTCCTTCGCCTCCACCCAGCGAATGTGCAACAGCGTTGCCTCGCGGGCGCGGATATCGGCGGAGAGCATCTTGAAGCGGTTGGCTTGGCGCGCCTGGCGTTTCAGACTTTCGATCTGGCTTTCCAGCTGGGCGGTGACATCTTCCAGCCGCTCCAGATTGGTCTCGGCGGCGCGCAGGCGAAGCTCGGCCTCGTGGCGGCGCGAATGCAGGCCGGAAATGCCAGCCGCCTCTTCCAGCAGCTGACGGCGAGCCTGCGGCTTGGCATTGATGAGTTCGCCGATGCGGCCCTGCCCCACCATGGAGGGAGAGCGCGCGCCTGTGGAGGCATCGGCGAAAAGAAGCTGCACATCCTTGGCGCGGGCTTCCTTGCCGTTGATGCGGTAGACGGAGCCGTTTTCACGCTCGATGCGGCGCGTCACCTGAATTTCATCGGCATCGTTGAAGGCGGCAGGCGCGGTGCGGTCGGAATTGTCGAGATAAAGGCCGACTTCGGCGGTGTTGCGCGCCGGGCGGTTACCGGAACCGGAGAAGATGACGTCGTCCATGCCGGAGGCGCGCATGTTCTTGTAGGAATTCTCGCCCATCACCCAGCGCAGCGCTTCGACCAGATTGGACTTGCCGCAGCCATTCGGCCCGACCACACCGGTCAACCCCGGCTCGATGATGAATTCAGAGGGCTCGACGAAGGACTTGAAACCGACGAGGCGGAGCTTGTTAAACTTCATGCCGCCCCGCTCCGGACAGAAAAACGGCAATAAAAAACGGGCGTGCGGAAATATCCGCCGCCCGTTTTCTGAAGGCTTCGGTGATCAGAGCAGCTTGTCGATGACAGCCGACATGGTTTCAACCGACATGTCTCCTGCGTATTTCTTGCCGTTGATGATGAAAGTCGGCGTGGAGTTGACGCCAAATTCCGTCGCACCGCGTTGCATGGTTGCGTTCACATCATCCAGAAGTTTCTGGTTCGTCAAGCAGGCCTCGAAAGACTCCTGTGAGAAACCGGCCATTTTCGACATTTGCAGCAGGGCGGCGCGCGCATCCTGCGCGACGGCCCAGCTCTGCTGCTGCTTGAACAGCATGGAAACGAAGGGGAAATATTGACCTTCCGGTGCGCAGCGCGCCAGCATGAAGGCGGCAGCGGCGCGCGGATCGAACGGGAATTCGCGCAGCACGAAATAGACCTTGCCGGTATCGATGTACTTCTTCTTGATTTCTTCGAAGGTCTTGTTGTGGAAATTGGCGCAGTGCGGGCAGGTCATCGACATATATTCGACGATCTTGACGGGTGCGTTTGCATCGCCGAGCGCTGCCTCCGGCAGCGGGCCGGGCTTCATCACCGCAGCCATATCCACATCACCGGTGGACTCAGGCAAATCCTGCGCCTGGGCAATACCGGGTGTGAAGGCGAACGGCAGGGCCGTGGCGATGGCGGCAAAGGCAACACCGCCAAGAAGGCTGCGTCTGGTAATATTCAATTCGGAAATCGGCATGGAAACACCCGTGTTGGTTTGAAACTGCCTGATGCGCAATTCGCTAACCCGATATCATCAGGACCGGCAGCGCGACAAGCGGGCTCTGAAACTTCCTTGTCAAACAATCGTGACAAGGGAATGGCGTTACTAGGAATAAGTCGTGGCGCTAAACCAACCTAATACTAACACCATCGGTGTTCTACACTTACAGCTGCGACCTTGGAGCTCTTCGCAAGCTTGACGACAATGTCTCATTCACGCCCGGTAGATTCACTTGGAGACCGGATGGATTTGTCGATCGCGTTTCGCTGATCGATAGAGCGTTGGAGTTTTTTGTTGAACTCTATCTCGCGGTATATCGAGCAGATCATAAATATTAGCAAAGCAACACCTATAGATCTATCAAACCACAATACGGCTGTGTAACCGAATACATGCTCCAGAAAATCATCCTTTCTGGAAACATGTGGATCCGATAAGAATATTAGGAACAAAGAAACAGCTATAAAAAACAAGTTTAGAAAAATGTATTTTATCTTATCGCCCATATTTATCCGTGCGAATACTACTGTAAACGCAGCAATATAGTAAATTTCATTATTTTATCAAGCTTACTTCACGAAGCGTATTATTTGGGCTTCCTTTGCATAACCGCCGTGCCAAGCCTCTCCACCGCCTTGCGCAGCGCCTCGCTCTCAATGCCTTCCATCATGTCGCCGAGGCGTTTTGCCGCATCGCCGCGCAGGGGCTGCGGTTTGCGCCGGCGGGTGATGGTTTGCGAGACGGGCTTCTGTACGATCCTGATCTGGCGCACGGCCGGGAAGCCGAAAAAGCCGTTGATGCGGGCAATGAGTTCGCCCTGCGCGTGGGTGAGAAATAAAGCGCGCGCGCCTTCGCAGGCGATCGTCAGCACGCCGGGCTGGTAACCGCCGCGATCCGGGCCTTCGTCGCGGCGCGGCCAGGTGATCTTTTCCGGCCGGGTGCAATCGGCGAAGTCGTCACCGGCAATTTCGTCCCAGGAACCGAGCAGCGCGGTGTTGATGCCGGCGCGTTTCGACAGCACGGGATCCATGATGCCATTGGCGACTTCGGCGATCTGGACGACGCCCTTCTTCTTGCCAGCGCCGCTCTGGGGATAACGCATGTTTCACTCGCGATTTTGGAGAGGGCGATCCACATTTTCTTGATCGGCCGCTACGGATGTCCCAACTATAGGCCAAATCGAACAGAAACGGCAAACTATGCTTCAAAAAACCGCCCCGTCGTCTTATGCGCAGATGCTGCTTGCATGGTACGACCGGCACCATCGCGAATTGCCATGGCGCACTTCCCCGGCCATGGCAGCGAAGGGAAACCGCGCCGATCCCTATCATGTCTGGCTTTCCGAAGTGATGCTGCAGCAAACGACGGTGCAGGCGGTAAAGCCCTATTTCCTCAAGTTTCTCGCAGCGTGGCCAAGTGTCAACGATCTGGCAGCGGCACCGGTGGAAGATGTCATGGCCGCCTGGGCGGGGCTCGGTTATTACGCCCGCGCCCGCAACCTGAAGAAATGCGCGGAAGCCGTGGCGAATGAGCATGGCGGCGTCTTTCCAGATACGGAAGAGGGTCTGAAGCAGTTGCCCGGCATCGGCGACTATACGTCCGCCGCCGTCGCTGCCATCGCATTCAATCGTCAGGCGGCGGTGATGGATGGCAATGTCGAACGCGTGATTTCGCGTCTCTTTTGCATCGATGCGCCCCTGCCCGGCTCAAAGCCTGCGATGAAAGCTAAGGTAGCAGAACTGACTCCCGCCGACCGACCCGGCGATTTTGCCCAGGCGATGATGGACCTTGGCGCAACCATCTGCACGCCGAAACGGCCGGCCTGCGCGCTCTGTCCGTTCAATGGCATCTGTCTGGCGCTTGCGGAAGACGAGCCGGAGCGGTTTCCGGTGAAAGCCGCAAAGAAGGCAAAGCCGGTGCGGCTCGGTGCTGCATTTGTAGCAGTGGATGCCGCGGGTGAAATCCTGCTGCGGCGGCGCATCGACAGCGGCCTTCTCGGCGGCATGACCGAGGTGCCAACCACTGCATGGACCGCGCGCATGGATGGCGGCACGGAGGTCAGCCACGCGCCCTTTTCCGCCGACTGGCAGGCGGCGGGCGTTATCGTGCATGTCTTCACCCATTTCGAACTACGACTGACAGTCTATCGCGCGCAGGTGCCGGACAGGCTTCAGACCGGCCCGGATGACGGATGGTGGGAGCCGGTTACAAATCTTGACGCGCAGGCGCTGCCAACGGTGATGAAAAAAGTCATCGCGCAGGCTATTCCATCCGCATTCGATGAACGCAGGAAATTTCGATGACCAAGATTGAGCATATCGTATTCGACATCGGCAAGGTGCTGATCCACTACGATCCGCATATTCCCTATAGCCGCCTCATCCCCGATGCCGACGAGCGCAAATGGTTTTTCGAGAATGTCTGCACCCATGACTGGAACCTCGAGCAGGATCGCGGTCGCCGCTGGGAAGACGCCGAGGCCTTGTTGGTTGAGAAGTTTCCGGACCGGGAAGAGCACATCCGCTCTTTCCGCAAGTTCTGGCACGAGATGGTCTCGCATTCCTATGACGACAGCGTCGCGATTATGGTCGGACTGATCGACAGCGGCCATGACGTGACGATGCTCACCAACTTTGCCTCAGACACCTTCCGCGAGGCACAGAAGATGTTTCCCTTCCTCACCTTGCCGCGCGGCGTCACCGTTTCCGGCGATGTGAAGCTATTGAAACCTGATGTGGCGATCTACGAGCTCCATGCGCGCGATTTCGGGCTCAATCCGGCCGCAACTCTGTTCATTGATGATACGATGATCAATGTCGAAGGCGCAAAGGCCGCCGGCTGGCAGGCGGTGCATTTTACCGGCGCCGAGAAACTGAAGCAGGATTTGCGGGACTTTGGTGTGGCGGTATAGGTCCCGTCCTCAAGTCACCTAATGGCAAGGATTAAGGATCATTGCCCCAGTCCTCGTGCCCATGGCGGACGCGGACGATGAGGACGTCGTCGTCCGCGTCAACGCGATAGACCACCAGATGTGTTCTGAACGGATGAATGCGCACCGGCGGCGACAACTCGCTACGCTCGCGTGCGATCCTTGGATTCCGTGATATCAAGTCGAAGATTGCGAAAAGTTCGTGATGGTATTTTCGCGCTTGCTGAGGTCCAAATAGGTCGATGCCTTCTTCGACTATACGAATGACGTCGTCTTCCGCGAGCAGAGACAGGCGAAAGCCCATGATCAACCGATTTTGCGTTTCATGGCGCGGGCTTCAGCCTCGGCGAACAGGGCCTCCTGCGAGCGATGCCCGACGCCACTCTGCAATCCCTCATCCACAAAACGCTGCATCCCCGCGATTTTTTCGCCTCGTTCCTGGTCCTTCCTGATCAGGTCTCGTACGTAGTCACTCGCATTGGAGTAACGACCTGTCCTGGATTGGGCCTCGACCCATTCCTTCATCTGGCCGGGCAGCGAAATATTCATGGTCACCATCTTCATCTCCTATGAAGACAGAGTGCAGAATTTGGCAAAGTTTGTCAAAACAGATCGGGAAAAGAAATTGGCGCAGGCGGAAATGGCGGTCTCCGGCCTGCGCCAGTCCTGCCGCAAGCGGCATCGGACGCAATGTTTTTGTGAGCTTTCCGGACCGGATTTTCACAACCACTGCTCTGATTTGAGACATTATCGCTCGTCTCTTGCGCGAAACTTGTCTACCTAAAATTTAATATCCTAAAATACCAACGCCCGACACTGATGTGCCGGGCGTTGGTCGTTCTCCATCCGGGACTGAAGGTACTAAACCGGGCGGAGACGTATGCTGACAGGGGCGGGCGGTGGATCGTCCGTCTTCGGCCTCTTGGGCTTCCGACTATTCGGCCTTTGCCATTTCACTGCGGATGATGGCTCGGAGTTCATCGATCGGCTTCAGCGCATCGCCGTCTTCGAAGTGCCAGAACGTCCATCCGTTGCATGCGTCGAGACCCTGCACCTGCGCGCCGAGGCGGTGAATGGAGCCGGCGGTCCCGGCGGATGCGAGCGTACCATCCGCACGAATAATGGCGCTATAGCGGCGTCTTGCATCCGTCAGCACCTGGCCCGGGCGGACGAGGCCGCTTTCCACCAGTGTGTTGAAGGCAACGCGCGGCTCAGCCTTCTTGCCGGTCATCACCGTCAGTTCGGCCTTGCCGAGCGGCTCGACGGCGGCAATGCGGGCAGATGCTGCGTCGATGTAATCCTGTTCGCGCTCAATGCCGACAAAGTGGCGGCCGAGGCGTTTTGCCACCGCGCCCGTGGTGCCGGAGCCGAAGAACGGGTCGAGC
Organism: Pseudomonadota bacterium; assembly: GCA_023444445.1. Lineage (GTDB taxonomy): Bacteria > Pseudomonadota > Alphaproteobacteria > Rhizobiales > Rhizobiaceae > Agrobacterium. The sequence continues at coordinate 36,732 of JAEXMK010000081.1, forward strand.
ACGACATCACCAGGCTTGGTGGAGGCCATGATGATGCGGGCCAGCAAGGCTTCCGGCTTCTGGGTGGGATGCACCTTCTTGCCGTCCTCGCCTTTCAGCCGCTCATTGCCGCTGCAAATCGGGAACAGCCAGTCGGAGCGCATCTGCACATCGTCATTAGAGGCCTTCAGCGCATCGTAATTGAAGGTATAGCTCTTCGCCTTCGGATCGCGGCTGGCCCAGATCATCGTCTCATGCGCGTTCTGGAAACGGCGGCCCTTGAAATTGGGCATGGGGTTGGTCTTGCGCCAGACGATATCGTTGAGGATCCAGAAATCGAGGTTCTGGAGCATGGCACCGACGCGGAAGATATTGTGATAGGAGCCGATGACCCAGATGGTGCCGTTCGGCTTCAGCACGCGGCGGCAGGCAAGCAGCCAGGCGCGGGTGAAGGCGTCATAGGCCTCGAAGGAGGCGAACTGGTCCCATTCGTCATCGACAGCGTCGACCAGCGACTGATCGGGACGGTGCAGCGTGCCACCAAGCTGGAGATTATAGGGCGGGTCGGCGAAAATCGCATCCACCGACTGGCTCGGGAGGGCATCCAAGGCAGCGACACAATCACCTTTGATAATGCTGTCTTTCCAGGCGTCACTCTCGCCCGCACGATCAAAACCGGCACGCCGAAAATCGGCCAGCGGAAAAACTGCTGCCATTGGTACTCGCTCCATACGCTTACTCTTTACTGACGCTTATGGTTACCGAAGATGGTTATCAAAGCCTGAACAAGTCACGGAAAAAGCGAAATAAATGGCTGTTGCCGCGGCTATGGGGGATTTACGGCGAAAGCAGCGGAACCCGAGGCGGCGCAAAAACGTTGTGCACAACGGGTTGTCCTGTTGCGCCGACCGGTGCAGCAGAACGACGGCAAATGAGGGGGTGGTCCGCAATGGGATCCATGATGAAAATGGCTTGTTTTTCCGCGCGTGTCGTATGCACTTCGCTAGTTGTTGCAGCGTTGCCATCACCGTTGTGGGCGCAGGCGCCGGCGGCGCAGTTTAACGTCGTAACCGATGCGGTGCTGTTCGATGGCGGCCCCTCCCTCGGCAATAGCGACAAGGTACGGTGGGATTTCTACAAGACCGACCGGGCCGGAGCGCGCACCGACGAAAATGCCGGCGGTTCCTATGACGCCACCTTTGAAGCGAAGCTGCCGGCCGGCAAATATGTCGGCGTGGCGGCACTGGGCAATGTGACCCGCGAAACAACCTTTGAGGTGAAGGACGGCAGTGTCGCAAGGCCAAAAGTGAATTTCGACGCCGCACAACTGACGGTTGTGCCGAAACGCAGCCCCGGCGGCGATGTGGAAACACAGGCGAAAACCGAAATCACCAAGGGCGACTTCAAGGACAGCGTTTACGGTGAGAATACGGTCTTCGTACCGGCAGGCGAGATCGTTCTCACCGGCAGCATCGGTCCGGCGCGGGCGCAGGAAACCCTTGCCGTCAAGGCAGGTGAGACGATCAGCCATGAGCTTGTCATTCCAAGCGGCGTGATTGTCACAAAAGCGGTCTATGCGGATGGCGGCAAAGCCGTTGAGACGGACGATATCCGTTTCGAGGCGCTCTCCGCCAAGGCAACACTCGATGGTACGCGTCAGACCATCAACGGCACCTACGGCACCGGCAAGATGATGGAAATGCCCGCCGGCGGCTTCGTGATGCGTGCGCGTCTTGGCAAGGTGACAGTGGAACAGCCATTCACGGTAACGGCGGGAAAACGCACCGAGATCACCCTCAACCTCGATGCGGGCGTTCTGGCGATCACGGCACCGGGTGCGGAACGGATTGATATCGTCGAAACGACCAAGGATCTTCAGGGCACGCAGAAGGAGATTTCCGGTCGTTACGGCACGAAACATCAGGAAACCCTGCATCCCGGCGATTATTCGGTGAAGGTGAGCTACGACAAGAAGTCGGGACGCGACCCGAAGGAGATCAGGGCGACCGTCAAGGCGGCGGAGCGGACCGAGACGCAGGTGCCGGAGTAATAGCGGCGGCGCGGCCCTCCCCCTCCCTCATTCCTGTGCCTGTCTCAGGAATAAGGAAGACAAGGCTTCACGATTTGCGGCCATCCAACCCATATTTGGGCCTGAGCATCGGATGATTTGAAAAACGCGCCGAATCCTTCGTCACTGCCTGCAACGGCTCCCCTATCTTTACGCCGGCAAATCCCGAAGCTGCGATGCGGTCGCAAAGCCTGATCCACTGACAGCCGCGACACGCCTGCCGGATGTCTCCGGTGGCGAAAGCCCCGCGCATAGTCGCGAGGAAATCCGGCGTTGCCTTCAGCCTGCTGCCTGCGGTGAGTGTTTCGCCCAGAAGTGCCGAAACCGACAGCCGGGCCGTCTCGTCCCGCTGCACAATGCCTACGTTGAAACAGTGCGCGTGGCTTTCGCAAAGCAGACCTTCGCAGATATCGTCCGCCCCTTCCACCAGCTCGATATCCTCGCCCGCATTCAACCGCGCGGCGACGCGGTCGTAATTTTCGACGAAACCTGATGTGTAGCCCTTGCCGACATAGGTCAGCATACAGAGAAGGTGGTGGGGCCGCAGGCGGACGGTCACGGGCCGCCGCCTATCCAACGATGGCGAAGGCGTCACGCACCGAGCCGGATGAGGTGCGAATGGCCTTGCGGCCGATCCATTGCACATGTCCGTCGAGAATGCGCACCGCCTCCTCTGCCCTGCCGCCGCGCAGCGCATCGATTATGGCCCGGTGATCGGTATCGGTGCGGCGCTCCCAGCCGGCCCGCCAGGCGGAAAATAGGAAACGGGCGCTTGCCGCATGCAGGCCGTCGATCGCCTCCATCAAACGCGGCATGTTGCAGGGCGCGGTGATGAGGCGGTGAAAGCGGCGATTGGCTTCTTCCCAGTGCTGTACATCGACGGCGCTGTCGCCTTCGAGCGTCGCGGCCTCGGCCTGATCAAGAATCGCCGACGTCATGTTGGGAATGGCGTGGCGCAGCGCCAGAACCTCAAGGGCTGCGCGCATTTCCGCCACTTCACGTACGTCGTCAAGACCGAAATCCGCGACCCTCACGCCCCGGCGCGGGATGCTGGCGGCGAGCCCCTGCGCTTCCAGCCTGCGAAACGCCTCACGCACCGGCACATGCGACGCGCCGAATTCGGCGGCGATATGATCCTGCCGCAGCCGTTCGCCCGGCGACAGTTCACCGCGGACGATGCGCTCGGCAAGCGTGCGGCTGATGCGTGCGGCGATGGTGTCTTCAGGTGCGGACTTCACTGGCTTGGGCATAATATCCCATAACGCATATGCCGCGCGACTGTGTAGCTGTTTTTGCAGGTTCCAGATGGGCAAAACCGAATATTCGAAATCCACCAGCCGCTTATCCGGTCCCGTCTCCGGAACGGGCAAGCCATGAGCCTGACGGGACCGACCCTTGCTGATGAGCCGGTTGAGCTTGGCGCGGACATGGTCTAAAAGCCCGGCATCATTTTCTTCCGAGCAAATCCGATATAGGGAGCGCCCCATGAGCGGCTTCGACCTCATTATTTTCGACTGCGACGGCGTTCTGGTCGATTCCGAAATCATCGCGGCGCAGGTGGAATCCCGCCTTTTGACCGAGGCCGGTTATCCGATCTCCGTCGAGGAAATGGGCGAGCGTTTCGCCGGCATGACGTGGAAGAACATTCTTCTGCAGGTGGAAAGCGAAGCCAGCATTCCGCTGTCCGCATCGCTGCTCGACAAGTCGGAAAAACTGCTCGACATGCGGCTGGAACGGGACGTGAAGATCATTGAGGGCGTGAAGTTCGCACTGTCTCGCCTGACGACGCCGCGCTGCATCTGCTCCAACTCTTCGAGCCATCGCCTCGACATGATGCTGACGAAGGTGGGCCTGAAGCCCTATTTCGCGCCACATATCTATTCCGCCAAGGATCTTGGCGCCGACCGCGTAAAGCCCAAGCCCGATATTTTCCTGCATGGCGCAGCACAATTCGGTGTCTCCCCCGACCGTGTGGTCGTGGTCGAGGATTCCGTGCATGGCATCCATGGCGCAAGAGCCGCCGGCATGCGGGTCATCGGCTTCACCGGCGCATCCCACACCTACCCGAGCCACGCCGACCGGCTGACCGATGCGGGCGCCGAAACCGTGATTTCGCGCATGCAGGACCTGCCGGCCGTGATTGCAGCGATGGCGGAGTGGGAAGGCGCTTTTTGAGGAGGTAGCTGTGCTCACATCCCAGACGCAAAAGGAATTCGTACCCGGCCAAGGCCACACCGAAGCGATTGGGATGCTGTCGACTTTCCCGAAATGACGGATGAAGAGTTGGCAAATGCGCGTCCCGCGAGGGACGTTTTGCCGCCAGCTTTTTTTGAGGCTGTGGAGGAGTATCGAAACTCCCGTAGCCGCCCGTCAGCGGAGAAAGCGACGGCTGTGGGAAAACTTTCCGGTTAAAACGCATGGAAAGTCGTAGACCTCTTCTCCGTCATGCCGGACTTGATCCGGCATCCAGTCACGGCGCGTCTGCTCCGTGAGAAGAGTCTTTTGCGATCAATGACTTGATCGCGCTGGACCCCGGATCAAATCCGGGGTGACGGAATTCGGACCTTTGCGCACAATCAGAACCGGAGCCTGCCGCGCAGGCCCCGGTTTTAACGTGTCACCCGCCAAATCACCGGCGCTTGGTCTTGGCTTTCGCGCCCTGCTCGGCAAAGCCCACATAGACACTGACGGACCTCGGTGCGCCGCCCGGAGCATTGGGGATAGCGACGTGGTCGTTGTTGAAGATGAACTGCGTGCCGGCTCCGCCTGCGGGAACATCAATGGCGAAATTGGTCGTTTCGCCGAAAATCTCGCCGTCGCCGTCCTTCACCGTTACGCGGATCGGCACAGTCACACGGCCGCCCTTCGACATGGGGCCGGGAACGAGGCGACCCTGGGCGAGCACGTTGACGGTAAGCGTCGATTCATTGGCCGTGCAGGAGCGTGTCGTGTCTGAGAGCGAAACCTGATAGGCGAGCTTCTGCGGATCGTCCTTGGCTCCACCGGCGTAAACGCGATGAACGGCATTGGCATCGAGAATCGTGACCGTCGGGCAATTGGCCTGCACGACCGGCGTAACGGCATTGGCCTGCGCAGCCGGCGGATTAACCGCGAGCGAGTCCGACGGATTGGAGGAGTTGCAACCGGCGACAACGGCCAGAAGCGACATAGCGGCGGACAAACGCAAGAAATTCCCTGACACTCTTCTAATTCCCTCTCCATTGTCCCGGAACCGAACCGCAGACGCTGTTTATTGACCTTTCACGCAGGTTGGCGATGGTCTATAGCAGCGACGCCGGAAAAAATCGATTGGCATGTTCGGTTTTGCTTGAATTTTCAAAAAAGCCCTTCATTACCTCGCCAATCGC
>JAEXMK010000197.1 GCA_023444445.1 Pseudomonadota bacterium
CGCCACGGCATGTGGCGCGGCGCTTTTCAGATGTAAGGAGGACCGGCAGTCCATGGCCGACATGACACAATCCAATTCCACAGCGTCCCCCAAGACGGAAAAGACGGGCTCGATCTCGCGCTTCATCAATGCCACCGAGCTTGATACCCGGCTGCTCGGCATGGTCTTCGCGCTTCTTCTGATCTGGATCGGGTTTCACATTCTCTCGGGTGGGCTTTTCCTGACGCCGAGAAATCTCTGGAATCTCTCCGTCCAGACTGCGTCCGTCGCCGTGATGGCGACAGGCATGGTCCTCGTCATCGTCACCCGCAATATCGACCTCTCGGTCGGGTCGATCCTCGGTTTTTCCGGCATGATCATGGGTGTCATGCAGGCGGAAATTCTGCCGCAGATACTCGGCTTCGAACATTGGGCGACGTGGATCGTCACGCTTCTGGTCGGCATTCTCGTCGGTGGCGCGATCGGCATGCTGCAAGGCTCGATCATCGCTTTCCTGAACGTGCCGTCTTTCATCGTCACGCTTGGCGGTCTGTTGGTATGGCGTGGCGGAACATGGTTCGTCACCAGCGGCCGCACCGTTGCGCCGATGGATTCCACCTTCCGCCTGATGGGCGGCGGCACCAGTGGTTCGATCGGCGCAACATGGAGCTGGATTGCAGCCATTGTCGCCTGCGTCGCCATCGTTGCGGCAATTCTGAATTCCCGTCATCAGCGCCGCCGTTTCGGCTTTCCGCTGCGGCCGGTTTGGGCGGAATATTTTCTGGTTGCACTCGGCTGCTTCGTCGTCGTCGGTTTCGTGGCGGTCGTCAATAGCTACCCGTGGCCTGTCAACATCGCCCGCAATTATGCCGATGCCAATGGCATTGCCTGGCCGGACGGCGGCCTGTTCATTCCGCACGGCATTGCCATTCCGGTGTTGATGGCGCTCGCCGTCGGTGCTCTCATGACCTTCATCGCGACACGGCTGCGTTTTGGCCGCTACGTCTTCGCCATCGGCGGCAACCCGGAAGCGGCGGAACTCGCCGGCATCAAGACCCGCTGGGTCACGGTGAAGATTTTTACGCTGATGGGCGTTCTCTGCGCCATCGCGGCGGCAATCTCCACGGCTCGTCTCAATGCGGCCACCAATGCCCAGGGTGAACTCGACGAACTTTATACCATCGCGGCGGCGGTCATCGGCGGCACCTCGCTTGCCGGCGGCGTCGGCACCATAGCGGGTGCGATGCTCGGCGCACTCGTCATGCAATCGCTGCAATCCGGCATGGTGCTCGTGGGCATCGATACGCCCTTCCAGCGCATCGTCGTCGGTGTGGTCCTGGTCGTCGCCGTCTGGCTCGACACCATCTACCGCGCCCGCGCCAAGTAAGAACCGAGGAGAACCCCAATGACGGAACAAGTCACGCCCCTCGTGGAAATGCGCAATATTTCCATTTCCTTCGGCGGTATCCATGCGGTGGAAAACGCCTCAGTCGATCTTTTCCCCGGCGAGGTGGTCGCCCTTCTTGGCCACAACGGCGCAGGCAAATCGACGCTCATCAAGATATTGTCCGGTGCATACCGGCGGGATGGGGGCGAAATCCTCATCAATGGCGAGGATGCGGATATCCGCAATCCCCGCGACGCGAAGAAATACGGCATCGAAACCATCTATCAGACGCTGGCGGTGGCGGATAATGTCGATGCGGCGGCCAATCTTTATCTCGGACGCGAGCTGAAGACGAAGTGGGGCACGCTGGATGATGTCGCCATGGAAGCCTCGGCCCGCGAGGTGATGGGTCGTCTCAACCCCAATTTCCGACGGTTCAAGGAGCCGGTAAAGGCGCTCTCGGGCGGTCAGCGCCAGTCCGTCGCCATTGCCCGCGCCATTCTGTTCGATGCCCGCATCCTCATCATGGACGAGCCGACGGCTGCACTCGGGCCGCAGGAAACGGCGCAGGTGGGCGATCTCGTCAAGGAGCTGAAACGGCAGGGCATCGGTATCTTCCTCATCAGCCACGATATCCACGATGTCTTCGATCTGGCTGACCGGGTCTTCGTCATGAAGAACGGCAAGGTGGTCGGCCATGCGCGGACCGAGGATGTTACCAAGGACGAGGTTCTCGGCATGATCATTCTGGGCAAGGTGCCGCCGGGTGCGGTGGCGGGTCCGGGCGCGGTCGTTGCCTGACGACATGGCTTGCTAGTCGCCATTTCCAATATAAATCGAGGCCCGGTAAAAACCGGGCCTCGACAAATGCTGGGAACAAAAGTTCCTGGAGTTGACTAAAAAATATATGCGTCCGGTGTGTTTCAGTCCAGCCGGAACCGCAGACGAAAAATGTCTGCGGCTCTGCGCAATTGCAGACGCGGTCGTTAAAAAGCGATGTTTTTAATGGAGTTCGGCGTGTGCGAAACCGCTGCCGTTCATTTCTGCGCCGGCCGGTAGCGAGCCATGCTGATTGATGTCCTGGGCCAGCGACAGCAATGCCATTTCCAGGAAATAGGTCGACATACCCAGTTCCAGAGATTTGGAGCGCTGGCAAAGATAGGAAACCATCCGCCCGAGCGCCAGAATCTCGTCTGCATTGTCCTGTTCAAGTATTGCTGCGGTAGACGCCACCATGATCCCCTCTCGACAGTCGACAGTATGAAAACGCGTTGATCTCGCGTTGTTCATTTTCGACCACATCGAGCGTCACGCGAGCGTCACACCTGCTTCAATCGTCGCTTTTGTCCGTGGGCGTGCCGGCATTTTCCGCCGTGTCACTCGCTGCGAGTGATGTCACGAGGGCAACGATGCTTCTGCGCACGGCCGAGCTCTTGATACGTGAAAAGGCCTGGTTGAGCGAAAATCCTTCATTCGAGGCCACGAAGGTCTGCATGGCATTGATCGTGCCGAGCGCAGGGTTGGCGGCTCCGCCATCGGGGGTGACATTAGCGAACAGAGAGCTGACCTCAACGCCGAGGATCGACGCAATGGCCTGCAGACGGGACGCGCCGACGCGGTTGGCACCTTTTTCGTACTTCTGGACCTGCTGGAAGGTGATGCCCAATCGCCCGGCCAGCGCACTCTGACTCATGCCGAGCGACTTGCGGCGCATTCTGATCTGCGCGCCCACATGGACATCGATCGGGCTGGGTAGTTTGGCTTGCATTACAACTTCCTCCTATGTGAGGTTCTTAAATTCGATGATTGTCAATTAATATTGTTGAAGGTACATATTCAATACAATTTCCACGGGTATTGTGAACCTTTATTGACAAAACGCCAGGGTTTTTCATTCATAATCTTGTGTCCGGATCACGATCTACGATCTTTATTGCACAGCGCAATGCGCCGTTGCGGCTCGAAAGGCTGCTCCATCCGGCCACACCGATTGGCTGAAAGCCCAGCCCGTTCCAGATTTTCCGGTTCACCGCGTCGAACTCCTCAAGCGTCTCAGTATCGCCAAAATGTGGAATCCAGACGAATGGCCGTTTCTGACCGGAACGTGTGACATTTTCAAGAACGACATTGTTGTAAAGTCTGGGCAGGCATTTATTATTATCGATAGCGGGCGCCACCGGAATGGGGTTGCGTTCAATCGCAAAACCTTGCCGTGCAAGCGAGAGGACTGAAGCGTCGAGTTTTCGTTTCAGCTCGGTTGCGGCGCGGACATTGCATCCGCTGTGCGCGACGGGGTCGGCGACGAGCAGGAGCGGACGGCCATTCCATTCGAGACCGGTGACGGAAACGAACTGATCGACGTGGAAGCCGCATTGGTGCGTCCTTCCCTCGAGCGCTGCCTGGTCGAGCTGGACTGCCAAAAGATCGAGAGGGGCATTGTCGAGGTCGTGCGGCCGATATCCGAAACTGTGCACGCTTCTGCCGTCGAGAGCCATAATTTTTTGCCGTCGATTTGCGGAGCCTGCCACTGGCCGCCTGATCCCACTATCATCCACGAGGCTGGAATGGCCGATCAGCCGAAAATTCGGCCCGATAAGCTGGTTTCCTCCTGCCAGGGTCACATCCGCATGCGTGACTGCCGCGCCGAGATGCGCGGCCAGACCAGAGCCGACGATACTTCCCGCCGCAGGGACAAGTTCCGGTCCAACTCCGCGTCCGCGATCCCTTGTCCGCACATGAAACATGTCCTGTATCCACGGATGCGGGATGTTGTCGGTTCCAGAAAGAGAAACTAGTTCGGTGATGCAGGAGATTGGCAGGCTGTCGAGCCAGTTTCGTGCCGAGGCATGAGAGGCGCTGTCGATCACAATAACGGCAATCATGTCAGAAGGGAGGGCCAAGAGCAGGTTGCCGATTGGGAGGAGCGGCGAAACGGTGCCGTCTATTCCGCTTTCTACGAAAAAGGCGGACGGCAACGCCAGCGCGACCATGCGGATCAAGCCGCCGCAATCGGGCACCAGCGGCAGGGGATTGGCGGCGATCATGGGGCGTCTTCCACAGCCATCTGTCGCGCCGTCAATTGCTCGAAAAACAGGGTGTTTTGCAGTTTCCACGATTGCGGTGCCGGAGATGGCAATGGCTCACTCTTGAGCACTGACAGAAGTCTGGTCGCATCATTTCGCTTGGCGGAGATGGCGTGGGCGGCGAGCAGATGAGCCGTTGCGGGGGTGAGACCCGCATTAGTGGCGACAGCGCGCCAGGTCCTGCGGCTAAAATGCAGGGTGCGGGCGGCAGAGGCCAGCTTGTGGTATTCCTCGGGGGTAATTGCATCACCGCATGCGGCGAGCGTGGCCTCGGCATCGACCAGCGCGATCGTTAGCGGGCGATAGCCGAGTTCACCGGGCGCGTGGCTTACCGCCACATCCGCATCGGAAACGCGGTGGCCGTCGCGATAGGCTTCGAAGACGTCGCCTATGCCGATCATGCCGAAGGCTTCACATTCCGCCGCCCTTAGAGCACCCATGCTGGCGCCGCCGAAAACGGCGATGCCGTTTGATAAAGCAAACAGGATTTCCTTGTGCCACACAGCGGCGCAATCGCCGTAGAGGCCGTCGATCAGCCCGATTGTCCGCGCACCTTGACGCACCGCATCGAGAATATCGCCGCAGGCCGCCGGTCCGCGACAGTCGAGACCGGAGAGATGTTCATCTGCGATGCCGTGGATGGACGGGCCTGCAAAAACCACCGGCTTCATCAAAAACCTCCGAGATTCAGCAGGTGATCGAGCGTGCGCGGCGAGATGTGTTGCAGGCCACCGCCGGCCGGTGCCAGACCGCTTGCCAGAACCCTGATGACATGCAGGCCGGAAACCTTCGTTTCCAGCGGAAAGACATGGATATCCTCAATACCGCGGGCGAAGAGGTGCTCTGCCAGCAGGCGCCATGACGGAAGAGATGCATCGCTTTCTGGAAAACAAGGATTGGCTGTCACCCGCCGCAGAGGTCGCGCGTCGGAGGTGGGGCGCGATGTGAACAGGTCGCGTTGGTAGCGCAGCGGGGAGAGATCGTCCCTTGCGCCGCTGATGTCGGTCAGCCGTGACTGGATTGCCTCCAGCAGCGCGGCCATCGCCGCGGCAGGGGCGCTCAGCCGGCAGGCGGCACCCGCGGCGCTGCGGGTCGCCGGCCCGTCTTCAGCCTGAAGCGAGCGGGGCAGGCTTGCCATCACCACCGGCACACCAAGCGCATTCGTCAGGTCGAGGAAAGAGGGCGGCAGGCCGATAGTCGATAGATGTTGAACGAGATCATCCAGGGCCGGGTCTATTCCTGCTGGGAGCAGAAACGGTTGCGGCGCGGTCGCGCGCGTTTCGAAGGTATCAACGAGAAAGCTGGCATCGTTTTCAATGAGTTCGAGCAGGGCATGGAGAACCGCATGGTCATGGTCGAAACCGGCCGCGAGCCCCTGCGAACTCATGCGGAAGGCCCGCCGGTCCCAAGGGAAGTCCACACGGAAATCCATGCCGATGAGTTCGTAAGGGGCAAAGACCTCCTGCTGCCGTCGAATGGATGTTCCCTTCACCCAGGCGCGCTCCTTGCGCAGATCGAGAGCGTCTAGATCGACCCGGCCGACGCTTTCGAAGGGAATGAGGGGAACGCCTCTGTTCCGCATCTCCTCGATGGAGCCGAAAGCGGCAACATGTCCGCGGGTTTCTTCGGCAACCGCGCCTTCGATCGCCTCCATGATCGCCGACAGCCGGGCCTGTTCGGCAACAAGTCCCTTGCCCTGTGATACGGAGAGGCCGCGCGAATTGGGTCGGGTGGCAAACCAGACCGGGATACCGATAATGTCGAGGCCGGTCACATCGCCGACACGGGTAATCCCGAACCGCCGAAGCAGTCCGGGATCGAAGAATGTGTCTGCATGCCCTGGAGCCGATGTCGCTGACATGGGAGCATCGACACCGGTCAAGGCACGAGGGTCGCCATCAGCGTGCCGTGTTGCTGTCGTCGGCAAGGATGGCGTCGAACAGTTCGCCGGTGACGGAACCCGCCGGGCCGACAGCCTTCAGGGCCGCTTCGATCGGCGCCTGCACCATACGGTTAAAGTCCCAGCCGGCATCGACGACTTCACCGATGAAGGCGAAATCAGCTTCGGAAACCACGGCGCCACCGGAAACGAGGGCCTCGATGCCCTGGATTTGTACCTGGTCAAGCTCTGTCTCGGACGCGCCGTCCTGACGAACGAGCATCGATTTTGCAGCGGCCGCCACGCGGGCATAACCGTCCACGCCGGGATGGCTCGCCTCATAAGCAGCAATCGTCTCATGCGAGACCGACGCAACCCGAAGCGGTGCCGTACGAATGAAAAGAACGCCGAAACCCTTTTTTCCGACAATGAAGAAATGCGAGGACATAATATCTCCTATTTGATCCCAGCTAATCGAAGTGCGTGATAGAATCGTTCATTCGCTACCGGGTCGCGGTCTGGAGACAGGCTGCTGATCTCCCTCGCCGTCATACCCGGATAGTTTTCCTGAAGCCTGCTGCCGCTTTCGCGGGCGGCGGCCAAATCGCCATGTAATGCTTGGCTTGCGGTCAAAACACGCAGCGCCGGTTCGTCATTCTCCATCCGTCCGCACAGCTCCACCGCCGCGCCGTAATCCTGACGTTTGAAGGCGATGCTGGCGCCGGCCCACCAATAGATATCAGGGGCCAGCGGGTTGAGATCGATGGCCTGCTGAAACTTGTCCCAGGCAATTTCCGCGTCGCCAAAATGCGCAAGCGCGTCGGCATGCTGGAGAAGCAGATCGGCGGAGTTGGGTGCCAGCGCCTCCGCCTCGAAGAATTTTTCGGCGGATATGTCGAAATCCCGCTGATAGAGCGCCACGACAGCACACATCCAGTGCCCGACGCCAAGCGCCGGATCGATCTCGACGGAGGCATCGGCCTCAGCCTTGGCGCGATGCAGCAGGTGGGGATCATTGCCGCCCAGCATCAGCCATTCCAGTTGCAGGCTCTGCGCCACCCGGGCGCGGGCGACCGCCAGGCTGTGGTCGAGATCGACCGCCTTGCGGAATAGGGAGCGGGCTCTCCTGAGAAGCGGCAGGTCGCATTTGCCGCGCAGAAGCTGCTGGCCATCCAGCAATTGCCGGTAGGCTTCGCCGCTGTGGTTGCGGTCGGGTTCCACCTGCAGGCGCTCGATTTCACGGGCAAGTGCCGCCGCCACCTGTTTGGAGAGCAGCCGGAAGGCGGCGTGGATATGCCGCTCGGTCAGCACCGCCTCCAGCGACCAGACGATTTCACCGCTCGCATCCTCGATCAGGGCAACCGACATGCGAGCGTCGTCGAAGACGGTGGAGATGATGCGGTAATCCGCCCGCAGCATGGCGTAGCTGTCGTCTTCCCGGTCATGGGCAAGCGCAAAGGTGCTGTGCGGCGAAAGCACGGTGAAGGTGCGGTATCGGACAAGGCTGTTGGCAACGTCTTCAACGAAGGCATGCATGACCGTGGGGACCGGTTGCCCGTCTATCCGGGCCGGTCGAATGAATGCAACACGCGGCTTTGCCAATGTTTTTCGGCGGCCGCCTTCTTCCGGCTCCGCCGGGCCGATTATCGTTGCGGCAAGGCTCTGTATCCGCCGTTTTAGGGCCACGGTTTCCGCCTCCGGCGAGCGGGCCTCCTGACGAAGCTGCTCCATCAGAAGCTGATACATGCCTTCACAGGCGCTGATATTGCCTATTCGCGCATAGGCTGCCATGGCGGCGCGGTAGGTTTCCTCGCGCTCCGGCTCGATCTTGCAGGCGCATTCTGCCAGCCTGGCGATATCGTTGGAACTCGCACGCCCAAACCGGGTCAATTCCTCCAGCAGCTGGGTATAGCTTGAAAAGAACAGGTCCTTAAGGCGACGACGCTCCGAAAGCAGCCACAGGTAGAGATGATCCTGGCCGGCCTCCAGACCCTCCAGCAGATCACCGCCGAATTCGAGCAGGGCATTAAGCCGCCGCATCGGGTCTTCGGCTCTTGCGCCAGCCAGGAAGATGGCAAGGTCGGTGCGCTGCGCCAGCGCTCCTGCCTTCAGATCGTTGCCTTCGGTCAGGAGGATGGCATCATCTTCATTGGGAAGTTTCTGCAGGCGCAGAATGAGCTGCCGCAAGTTGCCAAGCGCTCGTTTCTGCTCGACATTTTCCCACAGCAGCGATGCGGCGTGCTGGCGGGAAAGCGACTGGTTCGGGGCAAGGATCAGGGCGGCGGTGAGGGCAAATCCCTTGGACGGAAAAAATGCGTCCCGCACCGCTTCGCAGCGCGGGGTGCCAAAGAGCCGGATCGGTATCAGTTCAGCGTTTCCAGCCACGTTCATCCCCTCATGGAACATCATCTAACAACGTGCTCGGAAAATTGAAAGTCATCATAGCGTTCCATTTGACGCTGGTGTGACGCGGCCTGCCTATTGTCGGGAACAGAAAAATGAATGACGGGCGGAAAACAGCGGATATGTGGCTGGCAGGCATCGGGAACTTTCGACAGTGATCGCGTTCAACGGAAGCTATATGGCGTTCGAGCCGCGTATCGAACCTTACCAGCGTGCCGACGATGTCGGTTATGCGGTCAGTGAATTCATGTGGTTCAAGGGCCGGCCTTTTTATCCGGTTTCGGCACTTGTTCACGCGAAGGTCGCCCATGCCAGGCTGTCGGTGGAAAAAGGCGATGAGGAAGACGAGGATAATCTCGATATTCTTTTTCGCATGCCGCTGGTGGCAGGCGGGCATTTTTTCGAGATCGTGCTGCGGTCGAATGAAGGGACGTCTTACGGCGGCTGGGTGTGGGGAGAAGACTTGGAAATCCTGAATGAATTCGTCAACGGCTATCGCGTTCTGGCGGGAAAGTTCGACGACAGGCTCATCCGGTTTGAATATTCCAGGCGGTTTCAGCGTTATCGGACGATCGAGCCGCTGCCGGTGGAAAAGTCCGTATTCCTGATCCAGCGCGAGGCAAAACCTTACGCGGGCGGGCGGGGCCTACCGGGCAACCCGGCTCCCTGATCGTAGGAACGCCTTGCCTCGAAGGGGCGCAGGGCGTGGAGAAATAAGGGCGATGGGCGCGGCGGGGGCCAGGCATATCGTTGCATGTCCGATAAGGCGCGATTTTACCGGAAATCACCGGGATATTCTTATTTTTATTGTGTGGAACATTATGATGCTCAATAGAGGTAATGTGCGTAACAGGGGGATATCACCGCAGCTTGTGGCGGTGGGCTGTGCTTCCGGTGACAGTGCGATTTTCGATGCGGAGTGCGTTGAAGATGCGCCGCGTCCGCTGCCGCGCAGCGAAAGGTTTCACGTTGTCGGTGAGCCGACTTCCCTGACACCGCTGCCATCTTCCGCCCAGGATGATCTGGCTGCGGCGCTCGCGCCGGGCGGGGCCGAGGGTCGCAACAGGGTTGTCGACACTGACATCAGGATCGCAAAATGGGCGTGGGCGATATTGGCGATTGCACATTGCTGGCTTATCTATTTCATGGTCAATAATCTCGGTTGACACCTCTCGCCTGAAGATCGCCGTCTACGGTCCGCCGACACCACACAATGGCCGACATGCCGCGTGGGCGTCTGATTATTCCAGATTTACAGAGCCCGCGGCCGCAGGGCGCCGTTTACTGAACAACCCCGTTCAGCCTTTACCAAAATTCCTCCTGCGTGCTCTTTCCAGATGGCGCTGCGTCTCCAACCAGGGAGACCACTCATTGCGCCCGGAAATGTCATAAAGCTGTAAATGAAGAAACTTAATTGAATGATCGGTTTCAAAGCAAACCGATCACCATGTTTCAGTCGCCATCCACCGAGGCGGCGGCGACCTTGGACTTTTTTACGACATCGTGTCGGTCGGCATAGACGACGTCAGGACCGACCGGCCGGACCCGTTTTCATGCGGCACGACGCATTGCGTGGCCGCACGGCCCCATATGATCTTTTTTAGCCCTGGAGATGACGACGTGAGCAATCTTATAGGTACCGGCTTCAATGCTGGCTCGGATGACGGCGAACTGGCTACACTCGAAAGCGATCTGCGCGCGCTTGCCGAAATCGGCTGCGACACCGTGGAAATCGCCGCAACAAGCCTCGACATGATCGCAGGTGGCCGGATTATCCAGGAGCGCGCCGACCGTTTCGTGTCGCTCGTGACGCAGTTCGATTTCCGCTACACCGTGCACGGTCTCGTCTCTTCGAATTTCATGGATCCGGTAACGTGCCGCTACCAGATCGATGCCGCCAAGGCGCTTGCCGTTCTCTGCGACCGTATCGGTGCGGGAATTCTTGTTCAGCATAGCGGTGCGCTGCGCGCCGACCAGATTGCCGAGCGGGCCGATGCCGATGCCCGCGAGCGGGAAGCGCTTTTCGAACTGGCGGAATTCTGCAAGCCCTATGGCGTGCGTATCGCCCTTGAAAACATCTTCTCCACCGAACCCGGCCAATATCGCCAGACGCCCAGTGAGGTCGCCGCTACAGTGAAAGCTCTCGGTCACGACAATGTCGTGGCGCTGATCGATTTCAGCCATGCCTATCTCGAATCCACCTATCGTGGCCTCGACTTCCGCGCCCAACTTCGCGCCATGGCGCCGGTTGCCGGCCATCTGCATGTGCACGATTCTTTCGGCCGCCCGCAGGGCTTTTATGAGCCCTATTTCCCGCAGGAAAGTACGGCGCTTGGCATTGGCGATCTGCATATGCCGCTCGGCTGGGGCGATATCGACTGGCAGGACATTTTCTCGGAACTCACCTTCCTGCCGGACACCGTGCTGATGATGGAAATCGGTCGCCGTTACCGCTCCGAGCAACCGGCAAGCCTCGAAACGGCGCGGCATCTGATGTCGCTGAATGCCGCACGCACCCAACCCCAGCTTGCGGCTGAATGATACGCCTCAACAAGGCCTAGTCGCGACGGACCGATATGTGAAACACCGGCAGTCAAAAACGATTGCCGGTGTTTCATTCATGCCGCCCAGTCGGAGAGCGAATAGGCTCTGATGTAATCGATCATCATCTGTGAGCCGTCACTGAAATCGCTGGCCGATGGCGTTCCCGCCATTCCGCCGACCGCTAGATTGACGACCATATACATCGGATCATGCATGTCGTCAGGCGTGTCTGTCTGGGCAACGGCGACATCGTCGAAATACCAGGTGATGTGTTCGGCATCCCACAAGACGCCGTAAGTGTGAAACCCCTCCGTGCTGGGTACGCTGACATTGTTGATGACCGATGTCTGCTCGCCGGTAGCGTTGGAATGGGTGGACATGATGAGCGTGTTGGGATTTTGGCCACGCATTTCGATGACATCGAGTTCCGGCGGCCAGGATCCGTTTTCCGGCAGCAGCCAGAAGGCCGGCCAGGCGCCCCGGTCGGTTGGCATATCCGCGCGGATTTCAAAATAACCGTAGGTCTGGCTGAACGAGGAATAGGTGTTCAGCATGCCGGACGTATAGTCGTAACCCTCGACTTCATCGGCGATCGACTGTGCGGTTTCCGCGGCGGTGATGGTCAGGACGCCATTTTGAACGCTGAAGGGATTGACCTGCGTGGTGCCGGAATAAGCGGGATTGATGTACCATTGCGCCTCACCATTGGTCGTCAGCAAGCTTCCCTTTTCCGGTGCCCACCAATATTTGGCATCCCAGGTGCCCTCACTGCCGCTGCGCAGCGATAGCGCGTCGAATTCATCGGCAAAGGTCTGGGTAAAGGATGATCGGTCGAGGCTGAGTTCGAACTGGTCGGCGTGAAGGTCGTCCACGGTCGTTCCGGCAAGAACGACGGCTTCGCCATTTGAGAAGTTGAGCCAGAGGTCGTTGCCTTGCTGCGTGGCATTGCCGACAAGCTGATCGAAGGAAGTGACGCCGTAACCATTGAGACGGATCGTGTCATTGGCGCTGAAATCCATGATGAGATCGGTGCCGTTGCCGCTCGTGAAAACAAAGGTATCTGCACCGCCGCCGCCGATCAACACATCGTTGCCGGCCCCACCGTCTATCGTCTGGCTGCCCGAACCGCCGGTGATGATATTGTCGAGTGAATTACCAAAGGCGTATCGCCCGTCGCCCGTTACTCGCAGGTTTTCAAAGTTCTCGGGCAGGGTATAGCTCATCCAGGTGTCGATGGTGTCGATGCCTTCCCCGGCATTTTCGACGGCACGATTGATGCTGGAATAAAGGTAATAAATATCGTCGCCCGTGCCGCCGGCCATCGTCACGTTCACGGAACTGTCGCCCCACATGGAATCATTGCCGGCGGTGCCGCTGAGCAGGGGGCCGGAACCCGTGGCGGAGAAAAATCCGGTGGAGCTGCCACTGTAATAGAGTGTGTCTCCAAGCGCATTCACTACTGTGCGGGCCATGAACCGTCTCCTGTCCGTTCGCGTTGGTGTCCTCACTCCTCCCTACTGCACACCCTAACAGGGCAAAAAGCCTCCTGTTAGGCCGAATTGTGAGGGGTATGTTTCCTTTTAGTTGCATCCAGCTGGACGAGACGTTGTCATCGTCCGGTTTCCCCTGTTACATACCCGGTTTTGAACTGGCGCGGCATGGTCTTGCCGTGCCCCAGTGGACGATGGCAAGATTCGATTGAAGATGCCCGAGTGGCATCTTGGCAATGGAGTGTCAGGATTGAGCGTAGCCTTTATCAAGGAAGAGAGTGCGGAAACCGCGGCCGAAACCGTTCTGCCGGATCGGGTGATCTCGCCTCATCTCAATCTGGTGACGCAGGCCGGGTTGAAGGCGCTGGAACAGCAGCTGCAGCTGGCGCGCGAAGCCGTGGAGGCGGCCAATGCCATTGAAGACATCAATGAAAGACGACGCCTCTCCGCCGCTCCCCTGCGGGACATGCGATATTTCGCGGAGCGGGTGCGCACGGCACAGTTGATGCCTGATCCGCAGGCGGATGGCGTCGTTGCCTTCGGTAGCGTGGTGACCTTCAGTCGCGATGACGGTCGAACCCAACGGTTCCGTATCGTCGGCGAGGATGAGGCCGATCCTGCTACCGGAACGATGTCTTATGTCTCTCCGGTCGCAAGGGTGTTGATGGGAAAAACGGCCGGTGATGTGGTGAACCTCGCCGGCAAGGAGATCGAAATCATCGAAGTCGCGTGAGGCTATAGCTGGACTTAACAAAAAGACCGTCAACAGTGGAGCCTCTTCGCCTTTGTCTGCGGTCCTACAACAAGGGGCTCAGACCCGGACTGCCGATGGCGCCGGCTTCCTGCTGGCGGCGAACGTCATCTGTCGTTCCCAGTATCTGCATCATCGTGTTTTTAAGGAAAAGCCTGAAGTCCAGATCTATGGCGGTATAAGCGAGGCCAAGTCCCACATGGGCCATGAAGACGGGATTGAAATTCAGCTCTTCGAACTGATAGCCGATAATGATCCCGATTGCCGAATAGACGAAAAAGCCGATCTTGCGTTTTCGGAAAATCACATAAAACAGCGCAAAGGCGCTCATCATGCAAAATCCCAGGCCGGAAGCGTAGGCGGTGGCCATGAAGCCGTTATGCGGCGTGCCGATCTTCGCGATACGCACAAGCTCCTGATATCGTGCGGTAAATCCAATGCCCAAAGGGTGCTGGAACATGACCTGAAAACCGCCGGTGATCGTTTCCCACCGCTCATGCAGGTTGTTGCTGCTATTGCTGTCCTCAAGAAACCGTTTCGAAAAAACCTCTTGCGCAAAATCGAAAGCGCCGAGCGGCAGAATGGCGGCGATGACGAGGGCACATAATGCAAAGCCGAAATAGGTGCTGAGCAGCATCTTGATCGAAAAATTCCGGACGTAGAAATAAAGTCCGATGGCGAGAACGGCAAACACGCCCGAGCGATTGAGAGTGAGCGTGAAGCTCGCCAGATATAGGAGCAGAAAGACGGCAAACAGCGCGGGCCGCCTTTGCCGTTCGGCAACATAGGCAGCCGCGGCTCCGGCCAGCGCGAAAGCTGGCCCAGCCGTGTTTCCCACGGGCCAGATGCCACCTGCCTTTTCGACGCGCAAAAGCAGTGGGGTTATTTCACCTTTTGCCGCAAGCTCCAGGACGCCAGCTTCATCGAACATGAAGGACAATCCGAGGGAGGCAAGCTGGTCATGGATGACGATATCAAGGAAAAGCAGGATCGTCACTGCTATGAAGCCAGCGAATATGCCCCAGCAGAACAGTTCGAGGAGGTTTTCCTTGAACAGCATATAGGCAAAGAACAGAAAATAGACCGCGTACAAATAGGTCATTGCCGGCGTATAAAATTCGCCATCGCTCCGCGCGTCGGCGAAGAGGGCGGTAAGGGCAAAGAGGAAGGTCAGCGGCAGCAGGTAAAGCAGGACGATGGAGGGCGTCAGGCAGCGAATGTAGAGCAGCGCAATCAAGGGTAGCGTCATCAGCACCAGCATGTCGGTGATGTTGAGGAAACGCAGGCCAATATTGCTGGTCAGCACATTACATTGAATGAAGAAGCCTATGGAAAAAACGAATATTGCGAGAAAGACGCCGGGAATATTGACTGTTTTTGGAGGGTAAAGCGGCATTGCCAAAACAAAACCCGGTAGCGCAGGTTGGTGCGATGCCGTGTGATTTGCTCGTCTTTTCATCGGCGGCCTTCATTTTTGTTGGCAGATATCGACGGTTCCCTAAGGACGGCGCTGCCGCGCGGCAATAAATATAATATGCGATCATTAGTGGGCTCGATGACGGCGCGACGCAAGATAATTTTATCGGCGTCGTCATCAGATCAGATTGCCTCTCGGCAAGTCTCCTTCGACGGCAATGACCCGCTGAATGTGAACGGGTTCATTCGAGGCGGGGGCGCTGGTGCCGAATGCGGGAAGAATCCTCATGTAGAAATTATAGCCGGAGGGGCTGATATCAGCGTCGACAGGGATTCCATTGGCAACGGCCCACATCCAGCCGCTGTTGCCGGAGATGTTGGCGCCACCGAATTGCAGGGCCGAGCAAGCGATTGTCCTGATTGAGCCGCCGCTTTTGGTGACCAGCGTAATATAGGGTAGACGCTGCTTTTCGTTGTTCTTGTAAAGCACGGCGAAAGAAATCGTCCTGCCGATCAAGGCTGCCGCCTCCGAATTGCGGAAATAACGTGTGAGGCCGGCTGCCTGGTTGCCATTTGCATAGAGGGCGAGGCTGCTGGTGAAGGATGAAGAAAAGACGACCTGCGTGGTCTTGATGGCCGAGCCCGGCGCAGTCACGCTCCAACCGGTCGGAATGGAGCCTGACCAGTCGGTGAAATCGCCATTGCCGATGAGATTGGTGGCAGGAATTTTTGGCCAGCAAGGGGTCTCAAAGACGCTATTGGGTGCCGAAGCCAGATAGGCATCGAGCAGGGTCCTGGCAACAAGCCGGGAGCCTGTATCGTTTGGGTGGATATTGTCCCTGTAGAGGGCGGCGTCCTTTCCTTTCGCCAGAAATGCGGCGTGGGTATCCACGAGCGTGAGGTTCGGGTGTGTTCGTGCCAGATCGAGGATTGCTTGATAGACCTTGTCGTAACTCGTCCCGTCGCGCCATGGGTTCTGCGTGGTGATGAGTTGTGGTGCGCCCGGCCATTGCCATTCGGTCATGCCCAGCGGACCGAGCAGGCTGGCCCGCCCGGAGCTGAGGATACCGCCCGGCATTTCGAAGGTCTGCATATTGTGACCATGATGCATGATACACAGATCGGGGCGGGGAATTTTCAGCGCCGCTGCGCGCTGCTCTGCCAGCATAAACCCCGCCATGCCACCGGGCAGCGTTGCGAGATAGAGCGTGAGCGTTGCTCCCTTGCCATTCCTCATAGTTACGGGGTCCGCATAGGCCTTCGGGCCGGTCGCGGCATTTGTTTCCCATTCCGCCCAGCGGTATGACACCACCTTCGCATCGTGTAGATCGCCGAGCATCACCGCAAATTGCTGAAAGGGCCCGGCATCGGCATGGGCGGTGCTGTCGCCGTTCACGAAGATCGTGGCGTTCCGACCGGCCGTCAGCAGGGCGCGCAAAGGAGAAAGTGCCGACATGGAAAGGCCGGTGACAGCCACGTTCCGCGGGCGGATACCGAGCGTCACGCCGATCATGCCGCCACCTCTTCCGTTCTTGCCGTATATATGCATAAGTTGTCTTTGCGCGGTGTCATCGTTCGTTCTCCTGGTCTGGCCTCAGGATAATCCGGTCTCGAAGGGCGGGGAAAAGACGCGGGCAGCGAAACGGCAAACGGTACAAAAAATTGAGCGCAGCCAAGTTTTATTGCGTTTCCTTTGAATCTTAAAAATAGAATATTTGTCTTTATATTTGTAACTTTTGAATTTTATTTTGAATAAAGGTCTGAATGCTGGTGTTTTTATCTAGCGACCCGCATTTTTGTGCGATTTCCGCCGAATATATTGTTCTCGTTTCCCGACGGGTGTCTCCCTGTCTCGGCGTGGCTATTCATTCCCGCAATCACGGGCAGCGTCCCTGCTCGCGGCTGTATTCGGAAGGGGGGCAGCGATGACCTCAGCGCTTTTTGTCAGCCATACCGGAGAGAAGGGCGGTGCCGAACTTTTCCTGACGGACCTCGTCAAGGCTGGACCGCATTCCTGGCGTGCCTGTTTTCTCAGTGGTGGTGCTGCCGCAGAAGATCTGGCAAAGGCGGGGCGGCCGCCTGTCATGTTGTCGGCCGGAGGGAAAATGCTGTCGATCCGCCGCAATTCCTCGTTCGGCATGTTGGCACGCGGAGCAGCCGACGTGATGGCCGTCGCCTGGCAATTGAGCCGGCAAGCGAGACATTATGACGTGATCTGCGCCAATTCGCAAAAGGCGCTTTTTGTCTGTGCGCTCGCTGCGAAGCTCAGTCGCCGGCCGCTCGTCTGGATATTGCATGACATCGTCACCGATCCGGCCTTCAGCGCCACCAATCGCCGGGCTTCGCTGGCCTTCGCACGCCTTTTCGCCCGGCTGGTGGCGGTCAATTCGCAGGAAACGGGCCGGGCCTTCATCGAAGCTGGCGGCGAGCCGGATAAGGTTCGCATCGTCTATAACGGCTTCGATCCTGCAAAGGCAAAACCGCATGATCCTGGCACGGCTGCACGGCTGCGGGCGGAGCTTGGCCTTGGCCCGCAGCCGCTTGTCGGCTTGTTTGGCCGTTTGAGCGAATGGAAAGGGCAGCATGTATTTCTGGAAGCTATTGCCGCGATGGAGGGTGTGCAGGCAGTGATCGTTGGTGGTGCCCTTTTCGGACAGGAAGCCTACGAGGCGCGCATCCGCGAACAGGCTTCTCGTCTCGGGCTTGATGGTCGCGTCCGCTTCCTTGGCTTCCGTTCGGATGTGCCGGAACTGATGGCGTCGATGGATGTGGTTGCACATACCTCGATCGTTGCCGAACCCTTCGGCCGGGTGGTGGTCGAGGCGATGATGTGTGGGCGGCCGGTCGTCGCCACGCGCGGTGGCGGCGTTACCGAAATCATTCGTGATGGAGAAACGGGCCTTATCGTGCCCCCGGGAGATGCATCGGCTCTGGCCGTGGCGCTCGGCTCGATCCTGTCTGACCCTGCTCTGGCGCAAAGGCTGGGGCAAAGGGGCCGGGAGGATGTGAGCGACCGTTTCTCGCTGGAGGAGACCTGCCGATCTGTCTCCGCGCTGCTGACAGAGGCGGCTTGAGTACGTCCGATGATTGACAGGAACCAGGCAATGCCGGCAGGCGGAAGGGCCAGAATGCGCATTCTCGTAAACATGCCGAGCCAATATGGCGGTAAGGCCTCCGGTGTGGCCCGGGTGACCTTCAGCCTTTTGGAACGATTGCTGGAGCAGACGGGCGACGACTATATTCTGCGTTCGCCATGGACGAGGGAGCAACTGCCGGAAAGCCTGCGCGGCAGCCGGCTGGAGCTCATGGAGACGCCACGGCCGCGCATCATGGTTTTTGATGTGGTGCGTCAGGCCGCGATGCTGCCTGTGCTGTGCCGCCGGCATGGTATCGATGTGCTGTTTAACGTTGATCCGTTTGGAAGTCCTCTCGGCGGCAAACGGCGCCTCACCCTGGTTCATGATCTCTATTTCAAGACTATTCCGGATCAGATCGGCCGGCGGGCGACCCTGACGACCGATTTCATCTTCAGGCTGATGATGGCTGGCTCGAACCGGGTCATTTGCGTATCCGAGGCAACGCGGAAGGATCTGGCGCGGTTTTATCCCGCCGCTACAGGCAAAAGCCTGACCATTCATTCCGACAGCACTCTAAGTGTCGATACCCAGGCCGTTGACACGGTGTCGCCCGTTGCCGGACGCTATATACTGGCGGTCGGAAATGCAACGTCCAACAAGAATTTCGCTCTCCTCGGCAAAGCCTTTGCCATGATCGGCAAAAAATGGCCGGACCTGCATATCGTTCATGTGGGCCGCGACGAGGCGGAGGAAATCGCCGGCATGCTGGATGATCGGGAGCTGAAGGCCCGGCTGATCCGGCTTTCAGGTATAGACGACAGTCAACTGGCCGGGCTTTACCGCAATGCAGCCTGCCTTTGTGTCCCTTCCACCTATGAAGGGTTCTGCCTGCCCGTGCTGGAGGCGCAGCAGCTTGGATGCCCGGTCGTGTGCTCCAATCGCTCCGCCACGCCGGAGATCGCCGGTGAGGGGGCGCTGACGTTTGATCCGGCCGATGCCCAAAGCCTCGTCGAAGCCCTCGAGCGAGTTTTGGAAAATCCAGAACTGGCAGGGAGGCTTCGGCAGGCGGGTTACGAAAACCGCAAATTATATTCGTGGCAGAAAGCTGCGGAAAGTTATGCGCGGCTTTTTCAAGCCGAAGCCTGACGACTAGCTGCAGGCGCTCCAGGCACGGTTTCCTTATCTTCTAGTTCCTATTGGGAAAAATCGGTTCTGGTTGAGGTGGAAGACGCGGCTTCCACACTAGGCAATCGGCTATGCTTCAACACCAGCGCGCACGTCCGAATAGAGCTTTTCATAAGCCGCGACGACCGCTTTGGGCGCGACGCCCTGACGAATTCGCTCCAGCGTTTCAGGTGTTTCCATGAGCATGGCGGGATCGCGCATCGCCTCCGCCATGCGTGCTGCGAGTTCTGCGGGATTGCCGGGAGCGAAGAGACGCTCGCCTCTTTCCGAGCCGATCTGTTCGGCAACACCTGCGAGATTGGCGCCGATGACCGGTACGCCGCGCAGAATGGCTTCGGCTACGGTGCGACCGAAGGCTTCCGGCCACAGAGGCGGGACAATGAGGCAGTCGATGCCGGCGAAGAAGTTGTCGGCCTCCACATAACCTGGAAACTCGACCGGAAGGCCGGCTGCCTTTTGCTGATAGGCTTCGATACCGTCGGGCGCACGGCCCGCCATGACCAGCCGCCAACCCTGCGAAGGCAGGAACCGCAAAGCCTCGATCAGCAGGTCCGCTCCCTTCGCCGCTTCGATACGTCCCAGATAACCGAAGACCAGCGGCGCTCCGGGTGCGGGGGAAAGGCGTGGTCTTGGCGAATCCGGCGGTGAAATGGCATTCCAGATAACGGTGCGGCGGCTCTCGGGCACATGGGTGAAAAACCCGGCCCGCACATGGCGCTCGACAATATCGCGACCAACGCCGGCGACGGCGTCGACCGCAGATTGGCAACGGCGGTGGAGATAAGAAAAGGCACGGCATTTTTTGCCGCTGCCATCACAGATATGTCCGTCATGAAATAGCGAGCCATTTGTGCACATGCTGGTGAAATCATGCAGCGAATGGACGAGGGGAATGCCACGCTTGCGGATCATCGGCCAGATCAATGGTGTCAGTTCCGACAGAGAGTGAGTATTGACCACATCCGGCCGGAACTCATCGATGACACCCGCAAGCCGGCGAACGAGGCGCGGATCCAGTTGCACAGCAATTTTGTAATATTTCCGCTTCCATTCCGGTTGTTGTCCCCAGTCGCCGATGAAGAACGGCGTGGTATGTCCGAGGCGATGAATGGCGAAACCATCGCGTTGCTCCGGCACCTGTTGTTTACGGGATATGGCGGCCACCGCGACGGTGTGACCCTTATCGGCAAGCCCGCGCGCAAGATCTTCCACGAATATTTCAGCGCCGCCCACCCTGTCCGGAGAAAATAGCGAGGTTACTTGCAATATCCGCATGCTCAAAATCCTGCGCTTATGGTTCTAAAATGGCGGCTGTCAGTTGGATAGGCCGTGCCTTGCCGACACGGGTCATGGCAAACGACGCATGGTTTCCCCTGTCCCGCCTGAATGGGGCGGCGGTACCATTGCTGTTTCCGCTGGCGATTGCTTCTGCTTTTTGCGTCCCTCCCGTTCCGTGCCGGGCGGGTTCAGGCAAAGCGTGACGACAGGTGCGAGAAAAACGGCGTAAGCCATGGCGAAGCCCGGGATCTGCAGTGAAAAATCAAGCGTCGAATGCAGCAGGACAAGCAGCAGCGCCGCAAGGCCCAGATGAGACGCATAACGATAGTTCCGGCGCTTGCGGGCTCCACGAATAAAAATTGTCAGTTGAACAAGCACGAAAAAAGCCAGGTAGAAAGGGAAGACGGCGCCAAGCGTCAACAGGCCCTCGGCGTAGACATTGTGGGCATGGGTGACAACGGCGTCCACGCCACATCGCGCGGCGTGATAGGGGGCATAGATTTGGGCGAAGCTCGAAAGACCTGATCCTAGCGGCCAATTGTCGGTGATGGCGCGCCCGATGCCCGGCATGTAGCAAAACCGCATATCGTCTTCCAAGCGTGTTTCCATACGCAGCGCAACCCGATTGGCAAAAAGGGCAAACAGGGCAATGGCGACGGCGATCATGAGTGCGGCACGGCGTCTCGACCCGCGCTGCCTGCGCCGGCTGGAGGCGCTGTTACGACCAGTTCTCGGAGCGGAATTGAAGACGGTTAGAAGGATCAGGAAAATCAGCGCCGCAAGGCTGGAGGCAATGCCCGCACGCGATCCGGTCAGCATCAATGCGATGAAAGAGAAACCGGCGAGCACGCCGATGAAGGCGGCCTTGCGGATGAGTTTTTTCTGATCGGTGGGCACGGTCAGGCGATTGGCGACGAGTGCCTTCACCATTCCCCAGTCAGGTGCGACAAGGCTCTTTTGCAGCAGCATGGCGAGTGTGAGAAGGATGAGGCCGAAGAAGGTCGCGGCGGTATTGCGGTTGACGAAGAGACCGGTCAGGCTGCCGAGATAGAAGCGCTTCTGAATGAAGCCGAGAGCATCGGGAAAAAGCGCGAATTGCACGATTGAAAACAGCGCCAGCCAGCCGCCTGCAATTGCGAACCATCGCAGGGTTCTCGCCGCGCGTTCATCTGTGTCGAAAATCACGAGACCGGTCATGAAGGCGCCGAAGGGCAGGGCGGCACTCATGAGGCCGAGCCAGTCATCCGCAGGCGTGAGTGAGATTGTTGCGACCGGAGCAATCTGCGTGAACATGGCGACGGTGGACCAGGCCGGGTTGGGACGCGCGATTGCTGGTGTGGGCGATGTTTGCAGCACTATCTGCACGATGAGCGCGCCCAATAAAAAACAGGCGGCAACAAGCACCTTACCTGCGCCGGCCTTGGGCGGCCCAAACAGAAGGACGGCCGGCACCAGCAACAGATAGATGGCACCGGTGACGACGATACGGCTTTCGATATCCGTCGCCCCTTGATTGAGCAACGTGAGGAGGAAAATGGCCCAGAATGCGACGATCGCGACCGGCAGGGCATAGTTTTGAAATGCCATCGGCTGAGGCTGAGAGGAGAAGAGTGGTTCTGATCGGGCTTCGTTAAGCGACATTCTGGCGGCTTTATCGGTACGTTTGGTGGTGGTTAAACCTCAATGAGGAGCAGGGCTTTCGCCTTTCTGGATCATGGCAGCGTCGTCGGGTGTTTCGTGCTGACCGGCAACGGCTTCGGACAGACAGCGGCCAGGGTCCAGCGGAGGATCTCCCCGTTCTTACCGCAGACGACGGTCGTGTCCGCATCGCGGGCCGTTATGGCCTGGGGTAGCGCATCCCTCTGAAATTTCTGCCACATCACAAAACGTCCGCGGATGAGATTTGCATCGGCGGGTCCGTAGAGCTGCGAAAAATTCATCAGCACGGCGATTTCCATGGGCGAGGCGTTTCGAAGGGAGCGTACCATGGCTAGACGCAGCCAGACATCGCCATCTGCGGGCAGGCAAAAGAGCGAATGGCGAATAAAGGTTTCGGCAAAATCGAGCCGCGCCAGACTGGACGCGGATACTGGGTCGGCACCATTCGCATCGAGATCGGCAAGGACAAGCCGTAGCCCGGCCTTGACGATATCCGACCGGCAGATTTTTTCGATGATAACGGGCCGCAATTCAGGGACCGTTGCGGCAAGGAGAGCCGGCGCCAAGCCGTTATTGTCGTCTGCGATCTTCGCCATCGCGACAACGTCGGAAAAGCGTCGGCTCTGCGAAAATGCCTCCGCCGCGACGGACAGCACAAAACCGGAAATGACGAGGACTGGCACGACCGCGAGGATTTTCCGCAGGCGCATCACGCCGTCACGCCTAGTCATGGTAATATCGCGTGTAGCGCGAATGATAATATTCGCTGGAGCCATAGGCGCGGTAGAGCTTCAGCTTTTCAGTATCGACCTTGTTGAGGATGACACCGAGACACTTCTTGCGGATGTGGACCTCGTTCTCCACGGTGTTGCGCACCGCCCTGCGCGCAGTTTTGCCCCATTCCGTGACGAAGATGAAACCGTCGATGCGCCCCGCCATCGCACGGGCATCCACGACCGGCCCGAGCGGCGGCAAATCGACGATGATATAATCGAAAGCACTGCTGGCTTCGGCCAGCAGCTTTTGCATCTGCGCCGAAGTCAGGAGTTCGGAGGAATGGGGAACGCGCTGCTTGACCACGGTGGGCAGGAATGCAAGGCGGGTTTTTTCGTCGCGAAGCAGGACGTCCTGCAGGTTGCGGCCTTCCAGCAAGACTTCAAGCAGGCCTTCGCTGGCGTGACGCGCCATGGCGCGCGTGGCGCCGGGGTTGCGTATATCCGCATCCAGCAACAAAACTCGCGCACCCTGTCCGGCCAGTAGCTGGGCGAGATTGATCGAGATCGTCGACTTTCCCTCGCTCGGCAAGGACGAGACGACGCCGACAATCCGCGCGCCGCTCTTGGCGGAAATGCCGAGATCAATGGCCAGCCGCGTGCTGCGCAGGGTTTCAGCAAAGGAGGAAAGCGGATGGTCGACCGCATACCGGGCGACGCTTGTGGGACGGGTCAGGCCGGGATGGCCGTTTTCCGGAACTTCCGTCGTGAGCTGGTTCGGGATGAGCGGGGTGTTGCCGAGGAACTCCAACCCCAGCACATCGCGAACCTGGTCGCCGGTTCGGAAAAAGCGGTCGCGGAACTCGCGGAAAATGGCGATACCGCCGCCGGCTGCTGCACCCATGATCATGAATAGGGCCAAGATCATGGGCTTGTTCGGCTTGCTTGGAACATAAGGCGGCATCGCCTTGGAAATCACGCGCGCTTCCGTCACGGGGAAGGATTGCTGCTGCATCGCCTCCTGATAACGCTGCAGGAAGGTCTGATACATGTTCTTGTAGGTTTCGGCTTCGCGCTGCAATTCGCGCAGCTGAACCTGCGTCTCACCGGCCGAGTTGCTGATATCGGTCGCCTTGGCGACGCTCTCGGCAAGAGATTTTTCCCTCGCTTCAGAGACCTCGAGATCGCTTTTGTAACTCTGCGCGATGCGGCTGATTTCCTGGAACATCAACCGCCGATATTCCTGCATTTCGTTGCGCAGCCGCACCGCCTGGATATGGTTGCTGCCGAGCCGTCTGGTGATCTCCGCCTCGATCTTCGAGGATTCGAGATATTTCTTGCGCAGGTCGTTTGCGACGGAGCTGTCGAGAATATCGGTGACAACAGCATCGACATCATCGGTGGCGAGAATGTGCTCGACGCGCTGCACGCGGGCCCGCGCCCTTGCCGTTTCCGACTGCGCCAGAATGAGGGCGCTGTTGGATTCGGCCAGCTGCTGATCGGAAAGCAGGCCGTTGCTGCCGGTCGAAATCAGATTGTGCTCGGCCCGGAATTTCTGCACTGCAAGATCGGTGTCGAGCGCGCGCTGGCGCAATTCGGCAATACGGTCGGAAAGCCAGTCACTGGCGCGCCGCGTCGCTTCATATTTGGAGTTCAGCTTATCCAGCAGATAGGCCGAAGCCACGGCGTTGACAATCTGGGCGGCAAGAACCGGCGATGTCGAATTATAGGTCAGTTCCAGTGCGTAGGTGCGACCGAGGCGCTTGACGCTGAGGTCGTTGAGCAGGCGATCCGAGAGAGACCGCTTCAGCGTTCCATCGTCGATCACGGCCTCTTTTTTCGTCGGCGAAAACCATTGCGATACGTTGACGAGCGAGCGGATCTTGCTGAAAATAGAGCTCAGTAGCGACGCGCGCGTTGCCCTGAACTCCTGATTTTCCGTGAGCTTGAGACTGTCGACAACGGCAAGCCCGATTGTTTCCGACTGCAGCACCTCGACCTGGCTGAGAATGGAAGCCTCATCTTCGACCACGCCGCCGATCGTCGAAAGCTGTTCGACAATCTGGCTGTTGTTGCGGTCGATCAACAGGGTTGCCTTTGCCGAATAGATCGGAACGGCCGTAGCGGCAAAGGCAAGGCCGATTGCCCCGGCAACCGCGATGGTGGCAAGCACGACGCGCCATTGCCGGCGGATAACCGCGAGCACGACATCAATGTCGATAAATTCGGCCGTCAGCCCGCTTTTTTCGTAATCGGACATTGTGAGAGGATCGTGCCTTTGCAACAACTGTCAGCCTCGCTCATTTCGGCGGCCGCAGGGCCCACCAAGTCACGGTTGCATCACATAACGGGTGGCGGCCTCTCCATTTCGGAAAGGCAACGAAGCCACACTCAAACGGGACTTGTGCTGATCGGCGTGGTGGTGCTGCCGGTCGAGAAGAAGTTATTGATGATGAAATTATTGGTCGTTGTGGATGTGGACGTGCCGCCACCGCCGGTCGTTCCGCCAACGCTGCCACCACCGCCGACGGGTGCGCTACCACCGCCCGCCTGGGCGGTGCCGCCATCGGTGCCTGCGGTTCCCGAGCCGCCAATACTGTTGGCGCTGGCTGGTGACGAACCGGCGCCGCCGATTGGCGATGCCGCCGCAGGCGCTGCTGCGGCTGCCGCCGGGCCGGCGGCCGTTCCCTGGATATTTTCGCTAAAGGCGATCAGCAGATCGGAGGGTACGCCCGGGCCCTTTGTCTGCAGCTGAATGGCGGCTGCAAGGATCGTGTTGCCGTTGCGCATCGCGGTGGCGTGGGCGAGCGCCAGGCCTTCGCCGACAACTTCGGAGAAGTCCTTGTTGCCGACCTTCTGGGCCAGCGCGACGACGGTGGGCAATTGGCCGGAATCGCTGAGGATCAGGGCAGAAAGCTGTTCGGAAAACTGCGCCGCGCTGGTGGAAACGGCAATGATCGGAAAACCACTCGTCACTTTTCCGGTGACCTCTGCCGCGGCCGCGTCCGTGCTGGACGCGATGGTGACGAGATCCTTGACGATTGCCTGCGTCGGAGACTGCTTGAACAGTTCCGCAGCGGTGATGGAAACGCTGTCGGGATTGGTAGCGTTGACGCGTGTCAGAAATGCTGCGGTCGATTCATCCGCAGCTTTGACGAGTGCGCCTGTCGTGGCAGTGCTCTCTACCGCCTGTGCCTGCTGCGGGGCGGCGGGCGGAAGGGCTTCCACGGTCTGTGCGTTGGCGGCTGAGGAAAAAACCCCAGTGCTGACGACGAACATCGCACCAACGAGCATCGAGCCGTTACGAATGCGGGGCATCCAACTCTCCAAATTTTTAAAATACGACTTTAAATACATGAATGTTGGATATGGTTATCCAACATCTAAAATTTCTTTTTAAATCGCACAGCGCACGCAAAGGATCAAGCGCTAAAATAAGGGTGTGGAGGAAACCCTCAGCTATTGTTAACGGCCCTGCCCCGAGTGTGTCCCATGTGCTTCAGGTCACGGCAACTTTTCGTGGCGATGTTATCAGCCTGTCACGAAGCCAGAGATTGGCCGGTGTTTCGACAAAAACGTGGAATGCGTGGGCGATGGCGACCGTACTGACGACGATGACGAGATAGACGAGGTTGCTCCATTCCGGCGGAAAAGTAACGCCGCTGAGCAAGGTCTTGAAACCCCGGAAAATGAATGGATGCAACAGATAAAGCGCGTAGGATGAATCGCCGAGCTTCGCCAGCGGCTGGGCGAAGCGGGGCAGAGAGATGTTTCGAGTGAGGGTCGCTGCCGCCATCAGCAGGATCGCGCCACCGCCGAAGACGAGCAGCCGCGAAAAGGAATAACATCCCGGATTGCACTGGAACCCGATGCTGCTCAGATCCGTCAGCATCCAGATCGCAAGGCCGCACAGGGCGGTGGCGAGGCCAAGCAGGGGCGGCAGGCGTACGCCCCGCAGGAAAAGCGTGGCGATCAGCATTCCCGCGACGAATTCGAGAATGATCGGCTGAAACCAGAAGCTGAAGGGCAGGGCGAGATCGACGCTGGAACCGATCAGCACCGCGATCAGAAGGACGCCGGCCGTCGTGAAGACGGCGCGCTCCAGCGGCAGGAATATGAAGACTGCGAAAACGAGATAGAAGAACATCTCGTAATTCAGGGTCCAGCCCAGATCGATCAGCGGAAACGGATAGGCGTCGCCGTAACCCATGCTGTCGTAGGGAATGAAAAGATAGGAGGTCACGATCGACTGGAGCGGCGGAAAGGCTTTCGCGCCGATAATGGTGGCGACGGCGGCCATGGTAAGCCGCACGGTCAGCACAAACCAGTAAAGCGGAACGATGCGCAGAAAGCGGCGTAGCAGAAACGCGGAGCGGCCGCCAGCAGTGGCAAAATAAGGCCGTGAGGCATAAACGATGACGAAGCCGGAAATGACGAAAAACAGGTCGACACCGCCACCCAGCCGTAAGGCGCGGAGCGGGAAAAGCGTAAATTGCCAGTTCACATCGGCGTGCAGCGCGACAATCATGACCGCTGCCACGGCGCGCATTACCTGAAGAATATCGAGACGTTGCGCCCCGGTTGCGGGCGCGTTCTTAAAGTTTTTCATCATCGTCAATCTATAAAAATAAAGATATATTTGGTAATATATAGTCTCCGCTTTCGCAGAGCTGAAGTCCATTTATGCGGCCAAGCTAACATGCAGCAGGCCGAGGCGATACACATAATTTTGCGATGCGGCATTTCCTCCGCACCCTTCAGAAAACTTCAAGAACCGTAAGCTGGTCGCTCACCGAAAGCTGATATTGTCCGCCCTCCGGGGCGATTGTCTGCTGGCTCACCGAACCGTCATCAAGGAAGCGGTGGGCGACGACCTGACTATGCTGGCCCGTCACGGAAAATGCCGCAACCCGTTCGGCAGGCGGGTTTTCGATCCGGGCAGGCCATTGCCAGCCTGAAACGGCAAGCCAGACCGGCACGAGCAAAGCGCCATCCTGCCTCATTAAGGGTATGGACACCCTTTTGGCGTCTGCATCAAGAAAAGCCACCTGTCGTTCCGCAGAACCGGTCTGGCGGCGTGCTTTGCAGAGAGAGAGGAGGCCCCGAACGGCGTCATAAGCGGGTGTACGGCTCAGATCATGACGAAGGAGGCCGAAGGAGGATTCCGGGTTCGTCGCGTCGGCGGCGAAGCTTGAAACCAGTTCATAGATATAAGACCGGCGAATGCCGCTGATGAAACTAAAGAGCAACATGCGCGGCATGTACCGCGCCTTGATGCCTTCGGTGACGGGAAAATGGAAGGTCTTCGTCTGCAGCGAGGTATGGTAGCCCATCTCCGTGGCGAGCACAGGCCTGCCGGCCGCTATATTCGCCGAGGCGGCGACGGATTTCGAGAGTGCACCCGGCCCGGTGGTTTCGGGATGCTCCATTCCGGCATAGGGGTGAATATTGCCATAGTCGCAGACATCCTTGAGGTCCAGTGCCAGTGCTCTGTGCGTCAGGACATAGCTTGGGGCCGCAACGGGCAACGCGCTCAGTTGCGGGTTTGAACGGACGGCATTGTAGAGGGCTGCCTGATGGTCTGCCGAAATGCGCGGGGCATTTTGCGGATCTTTCGTGAGGTTCGGTTCGTTGCTGCCCTCGAAAATATAGACCCCCCCGTCACACCACGCGTTAAAATCCGCGAGCCTGTTGAGCGGTGTCGAGACATAGGGGTTGAGATTGTCGTAGCAGATGATGGTGAGGCGAATGTCCGATGCCACGATCCGGCGCAGTCTCTGGAAGACGGGGCTGTCACGGCTGTCTTTCGGCGTGATGAGGCCGTCATCCCGCAGATGTTGCACGCCGAGTGCCTCGAACTCCGGCATGATCCGGTCGAATTGTTCCGTATAGACCCCGTTGGGCCGGGTGAAATGGCCGCACACGCCGACACTGTCCAGAAAAGCACCGGTGGTGGCGGAAGAAACCGCCTGGGCCTGCGCGGAAACGGGCCGCAGCCCCGAGGCGGCAAACAATGCAAGGGGGGCGGCTGCAAGCAGGTTGCGCCGCGTCAGGCTGCCCGGGGCGATCGGCTTTCTTCCATTCATATGCGTCTCCCGGTTGGTGCGGAGAAAAGACAGGTCAGACATCACCCGGTCGACGTTGCCGTCCAAATGGCGATGACGCCGCTCAGCATGTCGAGATCAGAATGTGCTTGATGTTCCTGGCATCTGAAGCCGCTCCAAAATCCATGTCTTTGAAATGAAATAAATATTATCAACTGGAATATTATCATCGGTGCAAGCGAAACCCATGGCTTCCATTCGCCCGCTTTTAAAAGCACATAAACCGTAACACGGGACAGGTTCTTTTCGCAACACCGCATGACTTTTGCCGCGCCGCAAAAAAAATCACTTGAAATGCCGCCAGTTCCCGTGCTTTTTGAAAAGTAGATTTTGGTAATTCATATTTTCAAACATTAGATCCGCTCCGGTTCTTGTATTTTATAGATATCTCACTGGTCTCCAGCATTACGGGAGACGAACGAGCCGGGATGGACGCCATACATTTTCGATGAAGGAAAATAGAGCGTATCCGCATGAGAATTCTCCATCTTAGCAGCCTTTATCCGCCGCATATCGTTGGTGGATGCGAACGCTCGGTCGAACATCTCGCCGAGGAACTCGTTTCCATGGGTCACACGGTCGGCGCCGCCTGTATCGAGCGGCAGGCCGAGCCGAAAACAGTGCGCAACGGCGTTACCGTTTACCGCATGTTCCACAACAATGATTTCTGGCTTGAGGACTGGCCGCAATATTCGCCGCAGCAGCGGCGTATGCAGAAGCTCAAGCAGCAGTGGAATTTCGACGTCGAAAAGCAGTTCGAGGCCGTTCTCGACGATTTCAAGCCTGACGTTCTCAATACCCATTCGCTGCTGGATGTGACGACGCTGGTGTGGCGGGCGGCGCAAAAGCGCGGCATTCCGATCGTCCATACGATCTGCGAATATGATCTTCTCTGCGGTAATGCCGCCATGTTCAAGGCCGGCAAGCCCTGCGAGCACATCCATCTGGGCTGTCAGGTGGTGAATTTCTCCAAGAAATTCACACAGCGTTACATCAGCGCGGTGGCGAGTGTCGGTACTGAAATCCTCAAGACGCATGTCAATCACGGGCTTTTCCATCACATCCCGGAAAGCCTGCGCCGCGTCATCTTTTATTCCTGCACGGTGCCGGACGGCGACCCTGTGGCCCGCCGGCAGATCGATCGGGCTGGCCGGCCGCTGACATTCGGTTACATCGGCCGCATCAACACCGAAAAAGGCGTCGGCAACATGGTCGATGCCTTCAAGCAAATCGGTCACGGCAATTGGCGCTGTCTGGTCGCCGGCCATGCGATGGATGATTCCATCGAGCGTTTCACGGCTCAGGCCGGCGATCTGCCGATCGAGTTCATCGGCTGGGCAAAGCCGAAGGAGTTTTTCGAAGAGATCGATGTGCTCATCGTTCCATCCTTTTGGGCCGAGCCATCGCCGCGCACCATTTACGAGGCCTATGCCATGGGCGTGCCGGTCATCGGCGCAGCTTCGGGCGGTATTCCCGAATTGATCGGTGAGACCAACCATGACTGGCTGTTCGAACCGGGCAACGTTTCCGAGCTTGCGGACCGTATCCGTCGGGTTTTGACGCTGTCGCGCGAAGAGCTTCCGACGGAGGCTGATTTCGGAAACATCGTGGAGGAATCCACCTCGCGCCGCGTCGGCGAAAACTACGTGAAACTTTACGAGGACGTACTGGCGAAAAACAGGCAAGGCCGAACCTTACGCGCATCCTAAACCGGCAACGGACCCGGTCCGTTGCAAGCGTTTCTTCCAAGGAGAAAGCACATGGTAAAAGGCAATATCGGCCCAGTCCATTTCCCCGTGCCGGATTTCGGTCGTTTTTCTGCCGCTGCGGTCCGCGCCCTGTCGCTGCCAGCCTTTCAGGCGGTGGGCTGATGGCGGAGCAACATTCGATAGGCAGCGCTGCCATTACCGGCGTCTTCTGGTCCATCGTCCAGAACTGGGGCGGCAAGCTTTTCACCTCCATCTTGTTTATCGTCCTCGCCCGGTTCCTCAGCCCTACCGATTACGGCATGGTCGCAACTGCCGGACTGGTGCTGATGCTGATCCAGATGGTGTCCGAATTCGGCTTCGGTGATGCGATCGTGCAGAAGCGCAATCTGGAGCCAAGCGACGTCAACCTGCCATTTTATGCCTCGGTCACCGTCGCGACGCTGCTGGCCGTAACCGTTTGCGTATTTTCGTCCGAGCTGGAACGCTGGTTCGAGGTCGAGGGGCTGGCGCCGATCATCGTGGCGATCTGCATATTGCTGCCGCTGAACACGGCCTCGCTGTTTCAGGAGGTCAATTATCGCCGCGCACTCGCCTTCAAGCCGCTCGCGATCAGAACCTTCATCTCGAATATCGTCGGTGGGGGCGTGGCGATTGCTTTTGCAATCATGGGTCTCGGCGTCTGGAGTCTGGTGGTTCAAACCTATGTCGCAACCATCGTCACGCTGATCTGGCTCTGGCGAAAACCACACTGGCTTCCGGGTACAACGCTCAATGCCCGCAGCTTTGTCGAGTTGCTTCGCTTCGGCACGTCGGCTCTCGGGCTTCGTATCGTGGATTTCGGCGCCACCCGGCTGATCGATTTCATGATCCTCGGGCGCTACGGGGTCGCGCTTTTCGGTCTCTATACCGTCGGCAGCCGACTTTACCAGCTTCTGATGCAACTGCTCCAGGCGGCGCTTTACGATGTTTCTCTGACCGTGCTTTCGCGCATATCGCACGAACGGGAAAGGATGGCGGCGCTCTACAAGCAGTCGATCACCATGTCGGCGATCTTCTCGACACCGATCTTCGTGCTCTCCGCAGCACTTGCGCCGGAAATTTGCAACGTGCTGTTCGGTGCGCGGTGGCAGGGTGCTGATGAGGTTGCGCAACCGTTGCTTCTGCTTGGCGCATTGCAATGCGTCCAGTTTCAAAACGGTCCTTTTCTTTCGGCGCGCGGCAAGCCTGGCAAGGTGCTGATTTCCGGGAGTGTAAAGGCGATTTCGACGATTTTTTTGATTTTGTTCGTTCCGACAGACAGCATTAAAGAAATCGTTGCTGTGTATGTCCTCGGGCAACTGACATCCACACCTTTCACCTTTTTTTACGTCGCGCGCGAACTTGGTATCGGGCTCGGAAGAATTTTTCTCCTGCTCCTGCCAAGCTTTGCCTCCAGTGGATTTTGCTTCCTGCTCGTTCAATGGCTGCGTGCCGAGGTTGGCGCGTTGGGAATGGGTGATTTCCTCTCTGGACTCATGCTCGGATCAATTTTCGTCGCGACATATTCTTTTCTTTTGCTCCTTACTGCGCGGAGCGAGGCCAGATCCGCCATCGCGCTCCTCACGAGCAAAATAGTTCCTCGAAAGGTAAGCGAATGCGCAAGCTAGTCAAAAAGATCATGCCCCCTCCACTTCACAGGAAGTGGGTAAAATATAACGAGCAGCGAAACGCCGACATGATAATTCTGCAGCTCTTTGAGGATCTGCAAGAGTTGAAACGCAATATCAAACCCATCGTCGCGGGACCGCAACTAAGGCGGATTTTGATTGTTACGGGCGACCCCGTCACTCTTTTTGGGTCGATCGGCGACGATGCGATGATTACAGCGACCTTACAAAACGCCCGCGCTCTTAATCCCGACGTTGAAATAGATATTCTTGTCGATGGATCGAATTCTGTAGGCCCCGCCTTGGAGAGGGGCTTAACCCCCGTGGATATCTTTGGAAAGCCCGATTTTATAAGCGCCTTGGCCCAACAATTCGTTGTGCGGCGTTATGACTGCGTTGTCGTCGTCGGCGCGGATGTGATGGACGGATATTACCACCCACTGGTAAGTGCGAAATTTCTCGCCAGCGCGGATCTTGCCGCAGCCGCCGGAATAAAGAGTATCATCCTCGGCTTCAGTTTCAATGAAACGCCTTCCCCCATATTGGCCAAGTTCTATCGAACGCTGCATCCGGGAGTTTCGCTCAACGTACGTGACGAGGTTTCCCTTGAGCGTCTTAACTCGTTTGCAAAAACAAATGCATCACTGGTTGCTGATTCGGCTTTCAGTCTCATTCCATCAGAGCCGGATCTGGAGACGCGTTCATGGATAGAGCGAAAGCGTGCTGAAGGTTTCAGAGTAATCGGCTTCAACCTGCATCCCATGTTATTTAAAAATGCAGATCAAGGACAGATTGATGCGATCATCAGGCATGGAGTGGAAGCGCTCAAATTTGTAGCCGAGGAACGACCGGTATGCTGGTTGCTTATGCCGCACGATTACCGAGAAGGTTTCGGTGACCAGGCTTGCCTCAGGGCCATTGCTGAACTTGTCCCTGCTTCACTTGCGGACAGAGTTCAATATCTCGAAGGTGAATGGCCCGCGCCCGTTCTCAAGGGGGTCGCCGGCCAACTCGATGGCCTTGTCAGCGCAAGGATGCATCTCGCCATCGCAGCACTGGGCAAAGGCGTGCCGGTCACATGTATTGCCTATCAAGGAAAATTCGAGGGGCTATATAAGCATTTTAGTCTTGCCGCATCCGATCTTCTTTCGCCGTCTGCATTTTACACCGAGGAGGGTATTACGAGTACTCTGATTAAATTTGTCGATCATGTTGATGAAGTTCGCGAAAACGTAAAGAAAAAGCTGCCTGGGGTCCTGGAGCTTTCCAAAAGGAATTTCCAGCAGTTTGAAACGTTCTCCAGACATGCGTGAGACACTCAAGTGAAAGTCGCTTTAGTCTCAGCCATTCCCGCCGTTCCTGCGTCCGAAGGTAATCGCAGCCGGATTCTCCAGCTGACGCGTGCCGTTCGCAACCTGGGACATGAGCTGCATTTCATCTATGTCGATACCACCATTGCTGCCGATTTCGATTCTTCTGCGCATGAAGCGGAGTTCGGTTGCGGGCGCCTGCATTTGATATCAAGGCAAACGAGCCGTTTCAAAACGCGGCTTGTCAGGGATTTGAGTTTCGAAGCTGAAGTGATCGCATTTCGGGCCGTGCGCAAGGTCCATCGCCTTCTCGGCCGCGATAGTGGTTTTTATAACCACCTCGATGAGTTCTATTACCCGGAAATCGGCCGGCAGGTTCGGGATATCCAGCACCGGCTGGGCATCGATGCCGTCATCGTCGAATATGCTTTCCATTCGAGGGCATTTCTGGGCTTGCCCGATGATGTGCTGCGTATTCTCGATACGCATGATTCTTTCGCCGACCGGCACAAGGCCTTCGTCAACACCGCGAACAAATATGGATACTGGTTCTCGGTGCCGCCGGCTGTCGAGCGCAGGGCTCTTCGCCGTGCGGACGTGGTTGTCGCCATTCAGGAAGAAGAGGAACAGACTTTCCGGCGACGGTTGGGAGCAGAACCGCCGGTTGTCGCAACCGTCAGCCATATTCTCGATCTTGGCGGGAGGGTGGAGGATTTCACCGCGAGCGATTTTCTGTTTCTGGGCTCCGGCAATGATGCCAACATCATTTCCTTGAAAGCTTTCCTTCAGAACGTCATGCCGTTGGTGAGAGTTGCCCGACCGGATATTCGTCTGGTCCTCGCAGGCGGAATATGTGGCAAGATCGACGATGGCGAGGGCATTCTCAAGCTCGGCCGTGTCGATACTCTGAGGGAGGCTTTCACCCGTGCGCCGCTCTCGATCAATCCCATCACGCTTGGAACGGGTATCAACATAAAATTGCTCGACGCTCTGGCTGCGGGCGTTCCCACGATCAGCACCCGAACAGGTGCTCGGGGGCTTTCGGACCGATACCGGCGCGGCGTGGTCATTGTCGGCGATAACGATCATCAGGCTTTCGCCGACGCCATCCTGCAACTGACCTCCAGCCGGGATCAGCGGCAGGAGCTGGGAAACCGGGCCTTTGAGGACGCCATTGAGTGGAACCGCCGCCAGATGACGGTGCTTGATGATATTCTGACCGGCAGGAAATCCGGATAACGAAGAGTCTTCCCGCTGGACGCGATAATCGGTGTTGCCGTGCCGGGCGCGCTGAGGGTTGTTCTTGGTGGGCGGATCGATGTATTCAGGGGCCGGATCGTCACTTGAACCCGCTGGTACATGGAAACGTCGCTTTATCTGCCCGTCAAAGGCTTTCTTGAAAAGGCTGGTTACACCGTCAAGGGTGAAGTTGGTGGTTGCGACCTTGTTGGTTTGAGCGAGGACGACCCCGCCGTTGTCGTGATCTGCGAGCTGAAACTGAGCTTCAATCTGGAACTTATCCTGCAGGCCGTCGATCGCGCGGCTATCGCGGACGAGGTCTGGATTGCGGCGCGGGTCTCGGCCAAGGGCAGAGGGCGTGAGGCCGACAAACGCTACCGGGATCTCTGTCGCAGGCTCGGGATCGGCATGCTCGGTATTTCCGATGCCGGCGATGTCAGCATTATCGTCGGCTCTGTGACCCCCATGCCGCGCACCAATCCGAAACGCCGTTCCCGGCTGATGCGCGAACACCAGAGGCGGCGCGGTGATCCGGCGGTGGGTGGCAGCACGCGCGCCCCGATCATGACCGCCTACCGCCAGCAGGCACTTGGCTGCGCCGTCGCGCTGGCATCGGGGCCGATGCGCGTGCGGCAGATCAGGTCCAGCGTACCGGATGCGGGCAAGATTCTGGTAGCGAATGTCTATGGCTGGTTCGAACGGCTCGATCGGGGAGTCTATGGCCTGACCGAGGCCGGACAGGAAGCGCTGCAGCGATGGCCGCAACCGGCAATCTGAGACGAATTGCCCGATCGCGGGCGTCGATGAGGTCGATCTTGACCGACCGTCGCAAAGGCAGGGGTTGGCCTTCCCCCTCGTGACGAGTGTACCCGCGCATTTCATAAAACCGGAAGGCGTTTGCGGCCCTCCGGATGTCCTAAAACGGCAGCGCCTATTCAGCCGTTGCCTGAATATCGACCTTGTCGAGCAGAAGCATCGGATTGTCGGATGCTGCAACGAGGTCCAGAAGGCCGAGGCCATTGGCACCTGTCGCCTTGACCGTGACCGTCAGCCTTCCCGGGGTGCTGATGAAGCGGCCGAGCGCTTCCACCGCATTTTGCAGCTTGGGCTGGTCAGCGGCCACTTCCTGCAGCAGGGCACTTGCCACCAATGTCAGCGTGGCGCGTACCTGGTCTTCGGTCATGTCGTTCTGCAGGGCATAGAGCTTGATCGCCTTGGCCATCAAACCGTCGTCCTTGATCGTGAGTTTTACCTCGCGACCAGCCAGCCCGAAGAGCGCAGCCTGGGCCCGGTTGATATCGAAGGAGAAGAACTCTTCGGTAAACCCGCTCGCCAGACCGGAGAAATTGACGCTACCAATATCCTTGCCGCTGAAGAAGATTTCCCGGATCAACAGATTGTTGTTCGGCTGGTCCCAGCCCGCGGAGAGGCCATAGGACAGGGCGAGCGACTCGATGCCCAGCTTGCGCGCCTCAACGAAAACCTCCTCCGACGAGTCAGCCGGGATGGGGAGGGAAAGATCGTCCTGCCTGATTTTGATATCCGTCGGGATGCCGTTGAAGGGCTTCGTCAGTCCCATCTCGAAATTCTTGAGCGTGAATTTGATGCGCTCGGGGGTGCCCTTTGAATTATCCTGTGTTTCTTCTTCGTCCGACTTCTCGGGCGCAGCCACATCAACATTGACGCCGCCG
This sequence comes from Pseudomonadota bacterium, assembly GCA_023444445.1. GTDB lineage: Bacteria > Pseudomonadota > Alphaproteobacteria > Rhizobiales > Rhizobiaceae > Agrobacterium. Next base: position 36,544 of record JAEXMK010000197.1, read on the forward strand.
ACACGGAACGTACCCAGCTCGGGTATCAGACGGTTGAACGGGAAGGTCTCAATCTGCGTATCATCGAGCGCGGCGAGCTGGGAAATTGCCTCGATCGTCGAACTCCAGTCAAAACCCTTGAGGCTTGCCTCATCGAATTTGATCGTATCGTCGCCATTGCCGATCGACATGCCATTCAGACCGAAATCGAGCTTGCGGCCGTCCATCTGCATGTCGATACGGTTGATGGTCGCCTTGACCCTTTTGCCAGCCGCTCCCTCGCTTTCGTCAGGCGCGTCCACCTTGAACCCGATCATCTGCATGTCGCTTTTGCCGATAATATCGAGAATGGAGATGACCTTCTTGAAATAGGCCTGGCGCTCCTCCGGGGAAAGCTCCTCGGGCTTCTTGTCGGACGTAAGGGCTTTCAAGGTTTCCAGAAGCGGTTCGGCCGGCATGCGGGCGGTAAAGCCATTGCTGCGGATTTCGTCGTAGCTGAACTGACCATTACCTTCCGAGAACGAAATCGTGCTGACGGACAGCGGACCGTAGAGAGGTTTAGCGTCCTTGTCTTCCGGACCGGCCTTTTCGGTATAGAGCCGGGCGAGATAAGCGACGTCGATATCCTGACCGGCGATGGCGCCCGTCGAGACGGCCATATGCTTCTTTTCCATGGCGCCGTTACTGTCCGGCAGGTCCATCTGGATATCGAAGTTGGCATTGTCGATGGAATAACGCGCGATCCGGCCGCCGGCGATATCCGAGAAAGCCACGTTCTTGTAAACGGTCTTCTGCTCGCTGGTCGTGATGGACTGGGTAAGGGTCAGTTCCGGCGTGGAGATGCGCGATGCCGCGAAGCGCTCGATGCGCTTTGCGAGAGAATGGGCGTTGCCATCGGTTGCTTCTGTCGCGGGCCTTTCAAAGGCGGCATTTTCGACACGCGCATGCGCCATCGAGATTTTCCCGGCGGGCATATCGATGTTGATGTCATTCATGTCCAGCGCGCCGTCCAGGAATGGCAATTTGGGGCGTCCGTCGATGGCCGCAATCTTGATGTTTTTGCCCTCTTCGAGCGGCAATGTCAGATCGCGAACGTGGATTTTTCCAAGAAAATCGACTTCCACAGAACCGGCCGTGGCACCGCTGCGGGCAACGAGTTCGTTGACCTTGGCCTGGTAGAAGGTTTTGCCCCCCACGACACCTGCTGCCGCAACGGCAATGATCGCAACCGCCGCCCATAGAGCCTTGCGCCGGCCCTTGCCGGTCTGTGTAGTTGTCTGTTCCAAGAATTCGTCCTCTGTGACGCCAAATGAGATTGTGCGCCTTTTAAGCACGCAAAAGTTGCTGCGCAAGCCGATGTCAGGGGAAAACCGCGCGTATTTCGCGATAACCCCTTCGCAGCTTCCGGCGCGATCTTCGAGGTCCTTCGAAGGTCAGAGCAGCAATGTTGCAAGCGACGCCAGCAAAGCCGGTGTCATGACCACGACGCCGAGTTTGAGAAAGTCCAGCGCGCTCACGTGCAGCCCTTCGCGCCGGAGTGCTGACAGCCACAGGATGGTTGCAAGCGACCCCGTGACCGACAGGTTCGGTCCCAGGTCCACGCCGATCAGGACGGCGGCGGTGACATTGTCTGGCACCTGTGCAGCCTGAACGGCACTTGCGGCGAAGAGGCCAGCCGGCAGGTTGTTGACGAGGTTGGAGAAGAGGGCGACGGCCACGCCGCCGATCCCGATGGCCTGCGCCTCGGAATGCAGGCTCAGCGCCTTCAATTGTTCGGCGACCACGGCGGTGATGCCCGTATGGCTGACAGCCTCAACGATGACGAACAGCCCCGCAACGAGCGGCAGCACGCCCCAGCTCACATCCTTGATGATCTCCACCGGGTTCTGCCGCACGATGGCTAGAACGAGGACGGTCGTGATCACGCCGGCAAGGAACGTCGGAAGGCCGAGGTCCATGTGGAATGCAGAGGCTGACAGCAGCACGGCGGCGGTTGCCAGCAGGCCGGCACCCGCCAGTTTCGCCGGCAGGCTGAGGGTTGGGCGTTCCACCCGATCCGCGACGGTGTCTTCGGCGAGAACACGGCGCTGCGACCAGTAAAGGGCGAGAAAGGTGACGACGATTGCCGCAATCGACGGCAGCAGGAAGGTGTCCAGCCAGCGGGACAGCGGCGGCATCTCGCCGCCGGCGAAAATGACGAGGTTGGCAGGGTTGGAGATCGGCAGCACGAAACTCGCGGCATTGGCAATGAAGGCGCAGATATAGAGGTAAGGAAGGGGATCCTTGACCCTGGCAGCGCGGCATGCCGCATAAACGGCGGGCGTCAGGACAACGGCGGTTGCGTCGTTGGAAAGAAGCGCGGTCACAATCACACCGATCAGGTAGATCAGTACGAAGAGGCGCCGCGAAGACCCTCTGGCGTAGGAGATCGCGACGGCGGCAACCCAGTCGAACAGGCCCTCGCGCCGGGCAAGCTCTGACAGCAGCATCATGCCGGTCAAGAAGAGGTAGACGTCGAGACCCTTGATCACCCCTGACCAGACTTCCGCAGGCGTCAGAATACCGAGCGCGAGGATCAGCAGCGCTCCGGCGACGGCCCAAATGGCCTCGGGCAATCGGAAAGGCCTGATGACCACGCCTGCCGCAGTCGCGACCGCAATGGCCGCCGTATAATACGCAGCGCTCATGTGTTTCCTTGATGCTCGTTGTTGAGGTTGATCAGGTGGTGGGTTGCGTCAGGTTATTTCAGTATTGTTTTTCGCGACGGGGCGGCCTGTCGAGAAAACGAGAGATCACCGGCGTCCTATACAATGTTGGAAGCTGGCTGACCAGAAGTCTGCCGAGAATTGCACAGCCGAGAAGGCTGGGAGTGTTCCGTGCTCGACGCTTTCCGTCGATGCGCGGCGGTTGCAATCGGCGGGGAGATCGTGCTTGTTCACGGTTCAAATGGCATCTGCACGTTTTCCAGCACGAGCAAATGCCGGCACCGACCCGCCAGCTGACGCACTGCATCGAGGAGTAAGGCATGAAGAAGCTCATCAACGACCCATCCACCGTTGTCCGGGACATGCTGGAGGGCATCGTGGCGCTCAGCCCCGAAACCATCCTGCTTGAGGATGAGAACGTGGTCATAAGGTCTGGTCTGCCCGTGGCGGAAAAGCGCAAGGTGGCGGTGCTGTCGGGTGGCGGCAGCGGGCACGAGCCGGCTCATGCCGGTTATGTCGGTGCGGGCATGCTGACGGTCGCGGTGGCGGGCGATGTCTTCACCTCGCCGAGCACCGATGCGGTTCTCGCCGGTATCAGGGCTGCGGCGGGACCTGCCGGTGCCCTTGTCATCGTCAAGAATTATACGGGCGACCGGCTGAATTTCGGACTGGCGGCCGAACTGGCGAGAGCCGAAGGAATTCCAGTCGAGATCGTTGTCGTCGCCGATGACGTTGCCCTGAAGGACACGGTTCCTCTCGATCGCCGCCGCGGGATTGCGGGGACGGTGCTTGTGCACAAGCTCGCCGGGGCCGCGGCGGAAAAGGGGCTTCCTCTTCAAGAGGTCGCACGTATTGCCCGGCACGCTGCCGGCAGACTATCCTCCATGGGTATCTCGCTGGGCTCCTGAACGCTGCCGTCCGTGGGCAAGCCGGGCTTTGTGCTGGGTGAGGTCGAAATTGAAGTCGGGCTCGGCATTCACGGCGAACAGGGCGTGCAGCGGATGCCCATTGCATCGGCCGATACGCTGGTGAAGCTTCTGATCGAAACGATCGAAGCCGATGGCAAGCTTGCCGGCGGAGATCGCGTCGCGCTGCTTGTCAACGGTTTGGGGTCCACGCCGCCGATGGAACTCGCCATCGTGGCGCGGTCGGCAGTCGCGCAGCTGGAGGCGAAAGGCATCGTCGTGGAACGGGCCTGGGCTGGCACTTTCCTTTCGGCCCTTGATATGCCGGGTTTTTCGTTGTCGGTCATGCAGGTGGACGACGCAGCGCTTGGCCTCATCGATGCGCCGACCGATGCCGGCGCATGGCCGCGCGGCGGTGCGGTGAACCATGCGCGGGTTCTGCCCTCGGCAAAGGCCGAAAAGACTGTGATTGGGGCAAGCAGGAGGACGGCAGCTGGCGATCGGCTGCGTTCGGCTGCAGAGCGGGCCGCGAAAGCCCTGATCGCCGCGGAGCCCAGGCTGACGCAGCTTGATAGTGTTGCGGGTGACGGGGATCTTGGCGCCAGCATGATACGTGGTGGCGAGGCAATCCTCGCACTGCCGAAAGAGAGCTTCGGTGACGTCTCCGATGGTTTGATGGCGATGGCAAATGCAATGCGCAAGGCAATCGGCGGAAGCTCGGGCCCCTTCTATGCAACCGGCCTCATGCGTGCTTCGCGCCAGCTGGCAGGGATCGACCAGCCAACGGCCCAACAGATGGCGCAAGCATTCGCGGCGGCGGTCGTTGCCGTTACGGAACTGGGTGGTGCGAAGCCGGGCGACCGGACGATGATCGATGCGCTGCATCCGGCAGCAGAAACTTTCAGGGACAAACTTGCGACAGGCGCTTCGGCAGAGGAAGCATGGCGATCCGCCGTGGCGGCGGGCCTGGCGGGTGCTGAGGCGACGGCTTCGATGAAGCCGCGGCTTGGACGCGCAAGTTATCTTGGTGAGCGGGCTGTCGGCCATCCCGATGGCGGCGCGGTCGCCGTGGGCATCTGGCTCGAGGCGATCGGGGGAGCTTGAGGACAGGCTTTCTGCCGGGTTCGCTGATGCGGCGGTGGCGGAGATATTCTGCTGTCCCATCTATGCATTGCAGAACGGTCATTGACGGGTCGAAGGCTCAGCCGATCAGGTGCAAACCCGCATCCGAGAGCCTGAGAACGGTAAGCCTACCCGTGGTAAAGGCGCCGGTGTCGATGCCGATGCGCTGCGGGCCGGTCTCCGGTTGTTCCACAGGCGTGTGCCCGTGGACGACAAGGAGGTCCAGTCCGGCCCCCTGCGACAGGAAAGGTTCACGGATCCAGAGCATGTCTTCATCGGTCTGCGCATCCAGCGGCAATCCCGGCCTCAAACCGGCATGTACGAAGATAGAGGACCCAATCCGGGCGTAGATGGGCAGACTGGATAGAAGCTGACGATGGCTCGGCGGGATTGCGCCAAGCAGCGCGTCCCTGAATGGCTGCAGCCGGAGCTTACCCTTGTGCATGAAATAGTCGATATCGACGCCGTAAGACAGAAGCGTCTGGCGGCCGCCAAAGTCCAGCCAGCTCATATTCTCCTGCGGATTTTCGAGAAAATCGTGGAAGAGTTGCTCGTGGTTGCCGCAAAGCGCGATACGGCGAAGCGGCGCGGGCGGCGCTTGCAGCAGATGGTCGAGAACGCCGCGGGAATCGCGTCCGCGATCGACGTAATCACCAAGCAGAACCACCAGCGCCGGGGAGGGATCGGGGCCCAGATCGGCGAGGATTTTCCGCTCCGCCTGTAAAAGCAGGTCGAGGCTGCCGTGGACGTCGCCAATGGCGTAAATGGGGAAAAAGGCCGGCTTGTCGCCAAGGTCTATTCTTCGCCGCCTCCGGTCGTCGCGGGGGGCTGGTTGCTTACGACCGCGAATCCAGTGGAATACCTTGGGCATAGCTGCCGATACTGTCTCTCCCGCACAAGGTCAAGAGTGATCGATTATCTGCCGGAGCCTACTCGAATGAAGCCCCAAATATGTGTTTCTGGCGGTCTAGAGTTTAAGCCAGACGCGCGGGTTTTCATGTGACTGGATCTTGATCCATTTCAGATCGACCGCTTTCCACGGTTTGACGACGTTGGTGCGGTTATCCAGAACCAGATCGCCCTGGCTTGTGCTGACAACCAGGACGGCATGGCCGATACCGTCGGTCGTGCGGGCCGTCGCGATGCGCAAGGCGCCCGAGGGCCAGCCGGCGCGCAGCAGGCGCTGCCGCTTGGTCACCGCGAAATCATCGCAGTCACCGCTTGCCGGGTTCAGCTTCCAGTCGTCTTCACCATCAGGCTCGCTGGCATAGCGGATCGAGGTGTTGATTTCGGCATTGATGCGCTGGAGTTCCATGCGCGTCTGTTTTGTCAGCTCCACCATGTCGCCATCGCCGATCCGGACGCATTGATCAGCGGCGCTGTCGCAGAATTTCGCAAAGGCAATGGGCGCGATGGTCGGGCGGCTTGTCGGCATGAACTGGCCGGGCCGAGCGGCCCCCGGCTTCTGGGCGAGGCCAAGCGGTACGGCCGACGCCGTTGTCGCAATGCTTGCCGCCACGCCGGCGGCGACGGCAAAAATCTTTGCCAGACGGATTTTTTTCTTCGCCATGTCCTTGCCCCTGCACAGTTGTCTTCTCTTGTGCTGGCACCATAGCGGCCCTTTCTTGCATGCCGTTTAAGTCGATGGATTGCATTTTAGTGAAATCCGATTTCGTCACGGCAGGCTGAAAGCGGCCTGAATGAGCGGGCTGGCGCTCACCTGCAGCGCGTTTGACCCTCGCTGTCAACGACACAGGTCTGTTGCGGGGCGGCCCGTCTGAGTTCGCGCCGTGTTTCGGGCGAGGTGCCGCCCGCCGGCGGCCGGTCATAATTTCGGTAAACCTCGAAATTTCGCCCGCCGAGGGTTCCCTGCGCACCGCCGCGCCCATCCGGCGTCACTTCAAAATTCTGGTATTGCTGGGCATGAGCACCCGTCGCGAGGCCGATCATGACGGAGAGAACCCCTGCCGCGAGGCTGTCCCGCACTATCGTTGCCTGCCGCATGCGCAACCTCATGACCGTTTCCTCCAGCGAAGCAATGCCGGACGCCGCCGTTGCCGCATATTTGCCACGGCAGGCGCGCATTGGTTTTTCGTTGAAGGTCATCATACCACCGATATTGCGTCCGCCGTGAGAATGATTTTGTGGCTGGCCGAATCGCCTTCCTGCCGCATCGGCCCAAGATGCCATATGGCAATGGCATCGCCCGGCCTCCAGGAAGTCGAAAACGGCCTTTCCGGGGCTTAAAAATTAAGCTCTTTGCCGCTGCATTTATAGGCTTCACAATCCTGTAACAACGGACCTAATATACAAGTGCAGATGCCGAATCGCTCAGGAGAAGCCCTTGACGATTGCAGTTTCACCACAGGCCCTGCCGGCGCTCGTCCTGAACGCAGACTACAGGCCACTGAGTTATTACCCCTTGTCGTTATGGTCCTGGCAGGACGCGATCAAGGCCGTATTTCTAGACCGTGTGAACATCATTGCAGAATATGATCACGCGGTGTCATCCCCCAGCTTTTCCATGCGGCTGCCGAGCGTCGTCAGCCTCAAGACCTATGTGCAGCCCACCCGCAATCCCGCCTTTACACGGTTCAACGTTTTCCTTCGGGACAAGTTCGAATGCCAGTATTGCGGCACTCGGGACGAATTGACTTTCGACCACGTCATCCCCCGCGCGCATGGCGGTGAAACAACGTGGCACAATGTCGTGGCGGCGTGCTCTCCCTGCAACCTTAAAAAAGGCAGCAAGCTTCCCAAGCAGGCGGGCATGTTCCCGGCGCAGAAGCCTTTCCAGCCGACGGTTCAGGATCTGCACAATAACGGACGGTTGTTCCCGCCCAACTATCTGCACGAAAGCTGGATGGACTATCTTTACTGGGATACCGAATTGCAGCCCTGACCCTTCAGGACTGCAACACGGTTTTTCCGCTTACCGGCTTTTACGGCTTGCGCCAAAAAAGGCGACTGCCGCAAGTGCGACGCTTGCGATGACGTTCCAGCCCGCAAAGGAAAGGCCGAGTACCCGCAATGCAGCGTCGTTGCAGGAGGGTGCCTTGATGGCGTTCAGATTGCCCAGAAGGTCGCCGGCATTGGTGGTGATGGAAGGTGCGCCGGTCGCGCAGGTGATCGGGCCTGCCCAGAAACCCCATTCGACGCCGGCATGATAGACGCCAAGCCCGGCGCCGATCAGCATCGCCACACCAATCAGGGCAAGAAGCAGCCGCGTGATCTGGGTCGGCAGTTTGAAGATGCTGGTCGCAATGGCCAATATGCCCAGCGGAATGGCGTAATAATAGGGATCGCGCTGCAACAGGCAGAGCGCGCAGGGCGTATAACCGCCAATATGCTGGAAACCGAGGGCGGAGCCGACGGTGAAGATCATCCCTGCCGTGACGCCGAGAGCGGCGAGCGTGCGGCTGTTGTCGGCGGTGGTCGCATTGGCCATGTTGTTTTCCTCAAACTTCGAAAAGAAGCAGATATCCCGGACGGGTTTTCAAAAAGGCGGGCGTGATGGCGAAATTAAGTCGCGGTCTTCACGGGTTTAACGGGATTCGTCTAATCCAGTCCGCGGCATCTGGCAAATGAAAGCCCGGCACTCCTGGCGGGATGAGCAAGCAAAGTTTCGTGAGTGCGCCGAGGGCAGGGGCCGGTGAGGTTTCCTGCAACGCGCCGCGCAAGGCAAGGAAAATTAATGCCCTCGGTAGCTGAAACTCGGAGGGATGAGATCTATGCCTGATGGAGGTGGGCCTCGCTCTCTTGCGGGTGATGGATGAGAGCCATGATGCCTTGGCTCATATCGGCGTAGACGCCGTTATTTTCCACTGTACCCTTCACGCTGTAGCGATCCATCACGACAATGCGATCGGCGAGCGCCACCATTTCCGGCATATCGCTGGTAATGACGAGAATGGCAGTGCCGTTATCTGCCAGCTCGCGCAGCAGGTCATGCAGATAGGCCTTGGTCTTGATGTCGATGCCGACGGAGGGTTCGTCGACGATCAGCAGCTTCACATCGGCGGCAAGCCATTTGGCGACGCTGATCTTCTGCTGGTTGCCACCTGAGAGGTTGCCGACGGTCTGGCTGAGGCTTGGCGTCTTCACCTCCAGCTTTTGCAGGAAAGGTGTCACCGCCGCACGGATGCGCCCATCCGAAAGCACGCCGAATGCATTTGAGAGTTTGCGCCAGATGGGAACGCCCGCATTGGCCAGAACGGAGTGCTGGAGAATGAGACCATCTCCCTTTCGGTCTTCGCTGACATAACCGACGCCATATTTGTGGATCGCTTCGGCAACGGAGCGGATGCGGGCGGGCCGGCCTGCAATACGGAGATTGCCGGTCGTGACCGCGAATTTTCCCATGATTGATTTTGCGAGTTCAGTACGTCCGGCGCCGACAAGCCCGTAAAGACCGACGATTTCGCCTTTGCGCACAGACAGGCTGACATCGCGGTGACCGATCGCCGTCGATATGTTCTCAAGTTCCAGCACCATCGGATTGTGTTCGACCGCGCGTTTGCGCCAGCCGCCGCCGCCTTCAGCGCGTCCGATCATCAGGCGTACGAGATCCTGTCGTCCGAGACCCTCCATGGAGCGGCTTTCGCAGGCATTTTCACCATCCCGCAGCACCGTCACCCGGTCGCAGATGTCGAGAACCTCTTCCAGCTTGTGGCTGACGAAGACGAGGCTTGCGCCATCATCGCGCAGACGGCGCAGAATACGGAAGAGATTGTCCGTTTCACTCGGCGTCAGCGATGTGGTGGGTTCATCGAGCAGAAGAACCCGGCTTTGCAGGGAAAGCGCCTTCGCGATTTCCACAAGCTGCATCTGCGCGACTGAAAGCTCCGATACTGGCGTTGCCGGATCAATTTCGAGATTGAGAGCCTGCAACCAGCGGCGCGCATCGCGGTTCAGCGCGGTGTAGTCGATGGGTTTGAGATAGTGGGCGCCGAGCTTTTCCATGTGGATGTTCTCGGCAATCGAAAAGCGCGGAATGAGGTTGCGCTCCTGATGCACGACACCGATGCCGCGCGCAATCGCTTCGCGCGGATTGCCGAAGCGCACCTCCTGCCCATCGACAAGGATCTGGCCGCTGGTTTGATGATGGACACCGGTGATGACCTTGATGAGCGTCGATTTGCCAGCGCCGTTCTCACCCAGCAGCGCGTGGATCGAGCCGGGTTGCAGCGAAAGATTGACGCCCTTGAGGGCTCTGACACCGGGAAAGACTTTTTCGATGTTTTGCGCTTGAAAGACCGGTTGCTTGTCCATGATGTCAGGCCTTCCCTGTCTTCTTGCCGAGATGCGTTTCGCGCAGGCGGTTGATGCCAACGGCGGCGAGGATCATTGCGCCCAGCACCACCTGGACGAGGAACGGATCGATGGAGAACAACACGAGTGCCTGCGTGATGATCGCCACGATGACGACGCCGAGCAGGGTTGCCCCGACGCTGACATGCCCGCCCGCCAGCACGGCGCCGCCGATGACGGGCGCGGCAAAGGAGAGGATGAGCCAGTCGTCGCCGATAGAAGGCTGGCCGATCTGTAGCCGCGAGACAAGCAGGATACCCGCGACAGATGCCAGAAGGCCGGAAATGCCGTGCGCGACGATCACCGTGGTGCGCACCGAAATGCCGGAGAGCTCCGCTGCGTGGCTGTTGCCGCCAATGGCAAGGATGAAGCGGCCGATCGGCTGGCGGCGCAGCATGAACCACAGGGCAAATGCGATGACGATGGTCGGGACAGCAAGCCACGGAATGGGCCCGGCAATGAGGGCCGAACCGGAGTTTTTCACTGACTCAGGTACTCCGTAAAAAGGCTCCGCCCGCGTAATGCCAAGGTTGATACCCTTGTAGATCGACAGTGTTGCCAGCGTGATGACGAAGGCGGAAATGCCGGTGATGGCGATCAGCAGGCCGTTGAGCATGCCGCAGACAATGCCGATCAGCACTGCGGCAATGGCAGCCACCGGCGCCGGAAGCCCCCAGACCTGCATCAGCCCCGCAAAGGAGATTGCCGCAAGGCCCCCGATCGCACCGACGGAGAGGTTCATCTGACCGATGGCGATGATGATCATCTGCGAAAAGGCGATGAGCGCATTGACCGAGATGGCCAGAAGCAGGATCTGGATATTGAAAGAAGACAGGAAGTTGGGGCTGAAGCCACGGATCAGCACAATTGCCAGCACCGTGACCAGCAGGGGTCCGAACCAGTCGGTTCTGGCAAGGCGAAGAAGGGTGTTGTCAGTCGTCATCGTCCAGTCCTCAAGCCAGATTGCGTCGGGCGAGATAGCTTCGCCGCGCCTTGTCCATCAAAACCGCCAGCAACAGCAGCAGGCCAAGAAATGTCTGGACCCAGAATTCACCGAGCTGGAGCAGCAGCAGGCCGCTGGTCAGCATGGTGACCAGAAGTGCGCCAAGGCAGGTGCCAAGCACAGAAACCTTACCGCCTTGCAGCAGCGTGCCGCCGAGAACAGGGCCGAGAAAGGCGGGCAAAAGCCAGTCCTGTCCCAGCTGGCCGGCCATGGAAGGAATGGCCGCACCTGTGCGCGTCACCAGCATCAGGGCTGCGAGCGCGGCAAGCAGGCCCGACAGCATGTGACAGGCAATAAAGATGCGGTCGACACGAATGCCTGATAGTTCCGCCGCCTCGGGGCGCGCACCCGCCGCCAGCATTTCACGGCCAAGAACGGTGGACCGGTAAAGAAAGGACAAGGCCAGCGCAGTTGCGAGCGTGACGAGAAGCAGCGGTGAGAAATAGGTGGCAAGTTTCATCTTGCCGAAGGCGGCGAAGATCGGTGGCAGGCCGCGATAGGCCTCGGCGCGTGTCAGGAATATCATCACGCCGAAAAAGATGCTCATGGTGGCGAGTGTGATGATGAAGCTGTGCAGTCCCGTGCGGATGACGGTCCAGCCGTTGATGAAACCGAGTGCTGCGCCGGTGGCAAGGCCGCCGATGAGCGCGAGCGGCCACGGCACGCCAAGCACCTCGATCAGATAACCGCAGGCCATGGCCGCCGAGACGCCAATCGCGCCAACGGCGAGATTGAGGCCGCCGGTCACGATCACCGCCATCATCGACAGGCCGATCATGATGTTGATCGCAGCGCTGCGGCCAAGCGTGAACAGGTTAAAAGGCGAAAGGAAGCCGCTGGCCGCCACGCCGAAAATGACGGCGAAGACGACGATCAGCAAAATGAGGCCGAATTCGTTGGTAAGGAAAAAACGGCTTTGCGACAGGCTGGAACCCATTCGTTCGTCTGTGTCCTGTGTGCCTTTTGCGAGCAAACTATCGTTCACGGTCATGAAACTGTCCCGGTACTGGTTCGGCCCGAGGCACCTTTAAGGTTCGCCCCGATATTGCGCTGCCGCCGGAGGACGGCGTTGCGGCGGCATTGGTTGCCGGGCATGATCGTCGGCCGCCCGGCAACCGCAAAGGCCTTGTTTATTTGCAGCTCAGATACGTCGTATCGAAGTTTGCGAGCAGCTTTTTGGTCTCGGCGCGCATGGCGTCGATATAGTTGTCGACCTTGCCGGCATCGACATAGGCGGTTCCGGAATCGATGAACCTGGTCGTCAGCGCGTTGGACTTGAACGGCGCATCTTCCTTCACCTTGCAGCCTGCCTGCAATTTGCTGAGCGCGAAGGAACCGATATAGCCCTGACCATAGGGGTTCTGAAGCATGGTGCCGTCAACGAAACCGTCCTTGATCGCCTTCAGCACCACTTCATCGTGGTCGATGCCGACCATGTGGATCCGCTTGTCGCCGATCTTGCGCAGCGCGTTGGCGGCGACAACCGCCGGCACCCAGGCAGTGGTGACGATGCCGTCGACCTCGGAGGCATGGGCGGCGAGGTAGGCGTTGATCTTTTCTTCGGCGGGTTCCGGCGCGTCGATATCGGCAATGACCTGTACCACCTCGGCGCCGGCTTCGTCAGCGGCCTTCTTCACGGCATCGATGCGAAGCTGGGTGTTGGGGTCGACAAGGAAGCCGGTGAAATGGGCGATGCGTTTTTTACCAGTTCCCATCGCCTTGATGAGTTCCTTGGTGCCAAGATAGGCAGAATTGCCAGTATCCGTGCCGAGGCAGAAGGCAGCAGGTGAGGGGTCTTTGAAGCAGCCAGCGCCGGCGATTACGTTCGCGCCGTTGCCGGTCAGTTCCTCGGCCGTGGAGACCGCACCAACGGGATCGCCGGGGAAAATCAGGAAGCCGTTATACCCCTGGCTGAGAAGGCTTTCGAGAAGCTGGTTCTGCTGTGCCAGTTCCCATTTCTGCGGAACCTTGTAATCCGCGCCCGCCAGGCCGAAATCCTTGGCAGCGTCCTTTCCGGCCTGTTCCCAGGCGGCGAAATAGGGATGCGGACCACCCGGAACGAGAGCGATCTTGCTTTGATCCGCCGCCTGCGCAAGACCGCAGGCTCCAGCGCCGATGATTGCGGCAGCGACGAGGCTGCGCATGAAATGCGTCATGTTTTTCTCCTCCATGAAACGGCCTGCATCCATAAAAAGCGACTGGAACCCTGCCTTAATCGCTCTTTCTCCCAACAGCCGGCTTGCGTAAGCAGGATGGACCCTAGTATACTTGTATCCAAGTGGCAATCGGATTTTCACGATGGCCTTGCAAGAGGGAAGCGCTCATGACGAAAAACACCAGTGCTGGCTTTGCCGGACGCGGCGGCCAACAGGAGGCCTCGGGCCCGGGGATCGAAAGCGTGGAGCTTGTGGTCAATCGTTATGGACCGGTGGCTGATCAGGTTCATGCGGCCCTGCGCCATGCCATTGTCGAGGTGCGGTTGGCGCCCGGCGCGCCCATCAGCGAGAACTCGATCTGCCGTCAGTTTTCCGTATCACGCACCCCGGTTCGCGCCGCGATCCAGCGCCTGTCGGAAGAGGGGCTTGTGGATGTCTATCCGCAACTCGGCAGTTTCGTTGCGCCGATCAGGCTCGGTGAAATTCAGGACAGTCACTTTATCCGCCGTTCGCTTGAAGTGGCCCTGCTGCGCGAAGTCGCGCCGCGATGGACGAAAGAAATGAGCCGGACGATGCGCGATGTGATTGCCGAACAGGAAAGGGTGATTGCCGCCAATGACGCCAATGGCTTTTTCCATGCCGACGAGGCGTTTCACCGGCTGCTCGGCACGTTTTCCGGCCGCGAAGGCGTCTGGCAGGCAATCCTTGCCGCCAAGGTGACGCTCTCGCGGTTTCACCGCTACTGGGCGAAGCCGGACCGTCTGCCCGCGGTAATCGAGGAGCACCTTGCGGTCGTCGACGCCCTCGACCGGGGGGATGCTGAGGGCGCGGAAAAGGCGCTGGTGACACATCTGGATATGGTTTTCGTGATCTACGAACAGTTACCCGAAGAAGAGCGCAAGCATTTGTCCATTTGATAATGGACGTGGAGGAGACGGAATGGAACTGAAACACAAGACCGCGCTCGTGACCGGCGCGTGCGGCGGCATCGGCCGCGCCGTGGTGACGGCGCTGGTGGCGCAAGGCGCAAGGGTGCTCGCCTTCGATCGCGACATCGAGGCTGTTACGGCGCTCGCGCAGGGGTTTGGCGGTGCCTGCGATCCCATCGCCGTCGATCTCGGTGATGCGGCGGCGCTGCAGGCCGTCATGAAGGATATAGCCGGCCGTTTCGAGGTCATCGATATTCTCGTCAACAATGCAGGCGTGCTTTCGCCCCACAAGCTCGCCGCGACGACGCTTGAGGAATGGCACAGGCTGATGGCGGTTAATCTCGATGCCGCCCTGCTGCTGACGCAGGCCGTCGTTCCCGCCATGAAGGAAAACCGCTGGGGCCGGCTGATCAACATCTCCTCCTACGCCTGGAAATCCGGAGGACTGACGGCCGGCACGGCCTATTCGGTTTCGAAATCGGCGATGGTCGGCCTCACCTATTCCTCGGCGCGTGAACTCGCCCCCTTCGGCGTTACTGCCAATGCGGTGGCGCCGGCCTATGTGGTGTCGCCGATGATCATGGAACAATTGTCGGAGGAAGACCGTCAGCGGCAACTCGCAGCCATTCCCGTCGGGCGTTTCTGCCAGCCGGAAGAAGTGGCGCATGCCGTGCGTTTCCTCGCCTCACCCCTGTCCGGTTTCATGACTGGAACGGTCGTCGATATGAATGGCGGCCTGCAATTCGGCTGAGATACGGAGACAACAACGTGACCAATCGTCTTTCCTCCATTGCGCTCTCCCATCTGCCGCAAGACGTGGCTGTGCCCGCGTATGACCGTAAAGCGGTCACGCCGGGCATCGTCCATCTCGGCGTCGGCGCTTTTCACCGGGCGCATCAGGCCGTGTTCATCGATGATTGCCTGACGCGCGGCGAAACCGGCTGGGGCATCGTCGCGGCCTCGCTGCGCAGCGCGGACACCCGTGATGCGATTGCGCCGCAGGATAATCTCTACACTTTCTGCCTGCGCGACGGCGAAAGGGAGACGCTACGGATCGTCGGTTCCATCCTGGAGACCATCGTTGCCCCGGAAAATCCGGAGCGTCTTTTGCAGGCGATGGCCGATCCGCAGGTTCGGATCGTCACGTTGACCGTGACGGAAAAAGGCTATCTCGCCGATTTGTCGACGGCTGTGCTTCTTCGCGATCATCCCGATGTCGTTCATGATCTGGAACATCCGCAACGGCCCCGTTCGGCGCTGGGTTTTCTGCTGGAAGCGACAAGGCGCAGGCGTGCGGCCGGGGCGGTGCCGCTCACTCTGCTCTCCTGCGACAATCTCCCGTCCAATGGCCGAATCCTGCAACGGCTTCTGGTGGAGATGGCTGGTTTGGCCGACAGCGAACTCGCCGCTTTCATCGCTGAAAATCTCTCCTGCCCCTGCGTCATGGTGGATCGCATCGTGCCCGCCACCACTCCTGGCGACCGCGAGCGTGTGGCGGCGAGTCTCGGCTGCGAGGATGCCTGGCCGGTGATTGCCGAACCTTATTTCCGCTGGGTGATCGAGGACCGCTTTCCCCATGGCCGCCCCGGCATCGAGCTTTCCGGCGCTGAACTCGTCGATGACGTCGAGCCCTATGAACATATGAAGCTCAGAATGCTGAATGGCGCCCACACCGCCATGGCCGCCATCGGCCAATGCAGCGGTCTGGAGACCATCGCCGATATCTATGCCGATCCGCGTGTAAGAGGTTACATCGACCGTTACTGGCGGGAGGTGGGTTCGACCTTGAGGCCGGCTGTCAGCGGCCCGGACTATGTCGCCGGCTTGCGCCAGCGTTTTGCCAACCCCGCACTTCGCCACCGCGCCGCCCAGATTGCCTCGGACGCCTCCCAGAAGGTGCCGCAACGCATTCTTGCACCGCTTGCGGAACTGCGGGCCGCAGGTGCTGCGAATACGGCCGCTCTTTTTGCGGTTGCCCTGTGGATACGGTCCTGCGCGGCGCTGAACGAGCGCGGTGAGCCCATCGTCATGGCCGATCCGGCCTTTGCGGAATGGAGTGCCCCAATCGGTGCCGGCGAGGACCCGGATGCGGTCGTCGACCGGTTTTTGACATTCCGTCGTGTCTTCGGTCCGGAATGGCAGACTGACGCGGCGTTCGTCACGGCGCTGAAGGTCGCCTATCGCGACATCGTCCAATATGGCGCTCTCGACGCCATCGAACGGCATTTTTCGGAGGAGTAGTCTATGAAGGAAACCTGGCGCTGGTTCGGAGAATCGGACCCGATCACTCTTGAGCATGTGCGGCAGACGGGCGCCAGCGGCGTGGTAACGGCGCTGCACCAGATCCCCGATGGCACCGCATGGCCGGTAGACGAGATCGCCAAACGCAAGGCGATGATCGAGGCGGCCGGTCTGGAATGGAGCGTCTGCGAATCCATTCCGATGGAACAGTCCGTCAAGCGCGGTGACGCGGATGCACCGAAGGCGATTGCGCGCTGGAAAGATACGCTCGCCCGTCTCGGCCGCGCGGGTGTTCCCGTCGTCTGCTACAATTTCATGCCTGTCGTGGATTGGACGCGCACCAATCTGCGCTGGCAGGCGCGCAACACGGGATTGGCGTTGCGCTTCGAAATGGCGGATTTCGTCGCTTATGACGTCTTCATCCTGAAGCGTGCCCGTGCGGCGGACAATTATGATCCCGCGCTGGTGTCACGGGCTGAAGCGCGTTTCGCGACAATGAGCGAAGAGGAGCAGTCGCTTCTGGAACGCAACATCATCGCCGGCCTGCCGGGCGGCGCGCTGGTGCAGACGCGCGACTCCATCGCGACGCTGATTGCTTCCTTCGATGGCATCGACAGCGCCACTATGCAGGGCAATCTTCTCGCCTTTCTGCGGGAGGTCGTGCCTGTCGCGGAGGAGGTCGGCGTGCATCTCGGCATCCACCCGGACGATCCGCCCTTTTCCCTGTTCGGCCTGCCGCGCGTGGTATCAACACCATCGGATATTCGCGCCATCCTGTCGGCCGCTGAAAGTCCGAACAACGGCATCACCCTTTGCACCGGCTCCTACGGCGCCCGCCGCGATAATGATCTCGTGGCGATGGCAAAGGAATTCGCATCCCGTATCAATTTCGCCCATCTGCGAAATGTCACCGTCGAGGCGGATGGTTCGTTCTTCGAGGACGATCATCTGGATGGCGGAACCGACATGATCGGCGTCATCGAGGCGCTGTTGCGCGAGGAGCGGGCTGCCGCCCGGGCGGGCCGCCGGAGGGATATTCCGATGCGACCGGACCATGGCCACCTGCTGGGTGATGACATCACCAAAAAAACCAACCCCGGCTACTCCTATATCGGCCGCATGAAGGGTCTCGGCGAGCTCCGTGGCGTCATCCGAACCATCGAGCGTCAGCTACGTCACGAGGAGGCTGCCGCATGAAAAGCCGCAAACTCGGACGCATGGCACTGTCGCTGAGCGACCGTGCCGGAGGCCGCCTGGGCGGGGTTTGACACGCTCGCTCTTTAAGATTGACCGATACGATGGAAGGAGGACGCCATGGAGCTGATTGATACCCACCAGCATCTGATCTTGCGGGGAAAACTCGGTTATGCCTGGACGCGCGGGGAGCCGAGCCTTGCAGGAAGTTTCACCCGGGCGGACTATGCAGCCCTGGTCGAGGGTAGCGGGATCATCGGCACGATCTTCATGGAGAGCGGGGTGGATGACGGTGATTACCGGGCGGAAGCTCGGCTCATCGCCGAGATGGTCGGGGAAGGCGCCTTGCCGATGTTCGGCCAGATTGCCAGCTGCCGACCGGAAACGGATCGGGGCTTCGATGCCTGGCTGGAGGAGTGCCGTCGCCTCAAGGTGGTTGGCTTCCGGCGTATTCTCCACGTCATGCCTGATGAGACAAGCCGTGCGGAAAACTACCGGCGAAATGTGCGCAAGATCGGAAAGGCTGGATGGCCGGTCGATCTGTGTTTTCACTCCCGCCAACTGGCCATTGCCGCCGAACTCATCCGCGCCTGCCCGGACGTCCGCTTTATGCTCGACCATTGCGGCACGCCTGATATTGCCGGAAACGATTTCCCCGCCTGGAGCGAGCGGATGGTCGATCTGGCCAGTTTGCCCAATCTCTCCGTCAAGCTTTCCGGTGTCACCGCCTATTGTGCGCCGGGCCAGGCGATTGTGGAATGCGTGAGACCCTATGTGGAAACCGTATTGAACCTGTTCGGCCCTACCAGAATGGTCTGGGGCGGCGACTGGCCGGTGGTTGATCTCGGCTCGGGTCTGCCGGAATGGATCGCGATGACGAGAGAGTTTCTTTCGGCGCTTTCACCGGATGAACAGGCGGCGATCGGTCATGGCAACGCCAGACGATTTTATCTGGCACAATAGCACGACGCCCGGCGGGATACGGACCTGATTATGTTCACAATTCCGTGAAAATTCTGAGAGGTGGTGCGGGTGGTCGGGCTCGAACCGACACTCCTTTCGGAACCGGATTTTGAGTCCGGCGCGTCTACCAATTCCACCACACCCGCATTTCGTCGCCGATCATGTTTCAGGTCTCGGCTGGACGCCTGCGCCTGGTACCCTTTCGGCAAAATTCCCGTTCTCTATTCTCACGTCGCCAGCCCTTTGAAAATACGACGTTTTCAATTCGTCATTATTTTCTGTGGATTGATAGGCAAACCTTTTTTGAGTACGGCCTGTCCAGCAATTCCGCCAATGAGGCAACGGAGGTAATGCCACGGCGTCTATCACGGGCGGGACCATGCGTGCAACCCCAAAAGCGGGAAAATTGCCCTGCAGAATGGCATGTCCCGCGTGCGGGGCGGGGCAAGATCGCAGGCCGCCACCTGAAACATTCGGCAGCTTCGCCGCGCCGTCGATGGCTGAATCGTTTGCGAATGTTTCAAAACGATACACCTTTGATTGAGATATTTTTATAATTTTAGACATATCTAATAAATGCTTATATACGCAATTGCTAATTGAACTTATAATGGCGCGGTGGAATTTCCACGCGGGGCGGGAGTAGCCAACTCATACGGAGGAAATTATGAGGGCTCTTTCTCGCAATTTGTTACTGTCTGCCTGCCTGATCTTGCCAGTAAACGCCCATGCACTGGATATCGGGATTGGTGGAGAGAACGGGGTTAATGCTAGCGTGGGTGGTAATGGTAGCGGTGGCCTGGGTGTCGGCGCTTCCGTGGGCGGCAGCAACGGTGTCAATGCCGGTGCCGATGTGGGCGGGCGAAGCGGTGGCGGCTTGGGTGCCGATGTCAACGCTTCCGTCGGCGGCAGCAATGGGGTTAATGCGGGTGTCAACGCATCCGTCGGTGGCTCCAGCGGCGTCAATGCGGGCGTGAATGCGTCTGTTGGCGGTTCCAACGGCATTAATGCGAATGCCGGAGCCAATGTCGGCGGATCGCGCGGCCTCGGTGTTGATGTCGGGCTGGGAATTGGCGGCTCAGGTTCGTCGGGCAATCCTGGCAATCCTGGCAATCCTGGCAATCCGGGAAATCCGGGAAATCCGGGCAACATCGGAAATCCGAACAATCCCGGCAGGCCGATGACGCCTCGCGCCATGCGTCAGGTCATCCAGTCCTATAACGATATGTCGCGCACCGAGCAGATCAAGCTTGCCCGCCGGTGCGTCGATATTCTGGGTGGCGGATATGATGCGGCTTTGACGCAATTGTGCAAGATGATCAGGACCGCCTCGCGCTAAGACGGGTTCCGTCCGTGTCATGAAATCCGAAGGGCGCCACGGCGTCCTTCGGATCAATTGCCCTTTCGCCCGAAGGATAGAATCTTCTGCCGCAGGCTGCGCGCGAGGTTGCGGGTATTGCGGTACATGTCCACCTGCGTGGAAACCTGCCGCACGTCGCGGTCGCTGTTTTGGGTGAGGCCGACGACCAGTGTGCCCATTTCCTGCCGTTCCTGCCAGAAACGGCTCATGATCGGGTGATCGGGCACGGCGCAGCTGTCGCTGCGCAGAATATTGGCGTCGTCCAGATGCCAGTCGGTCAGTTTCTGCACCAGCAGCTTGCCGGGGGAATATTGCGAATAGTTTTCGTCGAAGGCTGTTTTCCACGTATAGGCTTCGCCGGCCGTGATGAACACCACCATGGATGCAATGGCGCTGCCATTGAGATCGATAGTGTGGATACGAACGGCATCCGCTTCGGCCAGGTTGGTGATCGCCTCGCGGGCGAAAGCGGCGCGATAGCGGTCGTTGACCAGCGCAGTGCGTTTGCGGCCCTTCCAGCCGCTCGCCTCCAGCGCCAGAAACTCTTCCATGCGATAGCGAACATCTTTCGGCTGGCGGGTCACGCTGTAGGCGAGGGACCCAAGTTTTTCGAGCTGGCGCCACTGCCTGTTCATTTCTCGCAGATGGTGCGGTGCAAGGGCGTTTCGCAGATAGGCCTTGCCATCGAGGAGACTCTCCAGCATCGGCCGATGATAATTGCCGGTCGTCGTCACCGGCAGGTTGCGGCTGAGCGCAATCGCCCTGAACATGCGCGCAAACGGCCCTTCCAGCCGCACATCCGGCAGGACAAGAACATTGGGCAGGCGCATGTTCGGGTCGGAAAGGGCGTCGAAAAGATTGTCGAGGGTCTCGGCCGCTCCTTCGGTGTCGACCAGCGGCGTGCCGAGCGGCCCGAATGGATTGGCCCAGACGCGAATGATGGAAGGGCCGATCGAAAAGCCCGGCTTTTCCACGGTAAAGGGCATCAGAAAGCGCATGCGGCTCCTGGCGCCGTTCTCATCGCGAATGAGGGCAAAGCGGACGGACTTGTCCTCGATCCGTGGCATGGCGGGTGCGAGAAGCCGCCCGGTGAAGAAGACATTTGCCTCCATGACGCGGTTGGAGAGAAAGTCGAGTTCTTCCTGCATCTCGTAGCCGAGCTGGCCCGGATAGATGCAGAATTCCCGGCCCTCGCGTCCCACGCGCCGGCTGCTGTCAGCGGCAGGACGATCACGCTCGGCAGACGCCATCAGCGCCGCAATGCGCGGGTCCTGAAAATCCGGATTTTTTGGATCGCTGGACATGCTTATCGTTACACCGCCTTCCCAGTGTCTTGACCCGCCCGGGGATCGTTGAAGGCAAAAAGGACGATCCCAAGTGTGCGGCGAATGGCAATATGCAATAGCACAGCTTCTATGCACATGGCTATTGCCACCGCCGCTGCGGCCCCAGTCAGACCATAGACCGGAATGAGCGCCATGTTGAGTGCAATATTGCAACCAAAGATGATTATATAAAGCACAACGCAAAGTTTTTGTTTGCCGGCCATATTCAGCAGCGTTTCTCCCGGACCGATCATCGCTTTGGCGAGAAAACCGGCAAAAAGGAAGAACATCAGCTGGTAACCCTGGACGAAGCCCGGGCCGAACAGCGACAGCAGGAACGGGCCTGCCAGGAGCACCACGCTACCGACGGCGAGCGATGGCCAGAAAGCCCAGCGTGCGGCCTGACTGGCAAAACCCGCAAGGCCCTGACGATCATTAGCCGACATCAAGGCGGCAAGACGTGGTGCGGCCGCCGCCTGCACCGAGAAAAACACGAATTGCATCAGCACGATGGTTTTTGCCGCGGCAAAATAGATGCCGACCTGATCGGGTGGCAGGTAAAGGCCGACAATCACCACATCGGAATTGGTCATGAGGAAACCGATGCCATCGATCAGGAACATTGGGAAGGCAAATCTTATCCAGTGGCGGAAATGAACCCTGCGGGTAGCACTCCGGAAATGCCGGTTGAGCCGGCGGTTCATGAACGCGAAGTGGAGAAGTGTGGTGACATAGGTGGCAAGAAGGGCCATGAGCATGGCGATCGTCGCGGTTTTTTCCGCGCCGAAACTGATCGCCGCCAGCATGAATATGAGGATCAGCACCGGGCGGACGATATAGGTGGGGCTGAGCGCGGAGACGGCCCAGCCATTGGCGCGCGCGGTGCCGTTCAGCACATCGCCCAACGCCACCATCGGCAGGGTGAAAAGCGCCAGCGCAACCGGGATCAGATAATAGGAAGCGATGCGCTCGCCGAAGAAATACAGGAAAACGAACCCGAAAATTGCGAGCGTGCTGGCGGCGAGCATCGCGAAGATGCGTGCCGTCGAGGTTAGCCCCATGATCTTGTCATGGGCCTGCTCCTGCCGGTAGCCGGGTAAAAAGCGGATCACCGTCGTATGGAAACCGAGACAGGAAAGGTTGCCGAACAGGATCACCAGAACCCAGACGAAGGCGAAGAGGCCATATTCGAATTCGCCCATCAGGCGGGCAAGAATGATCTGCGAAATGAAGGCGATACCGGCGCTGACAATGCGCACGGCAAAGGCGACGAGTGCCATGCGCTGCGCGCGCGAAACGTCATCGCTTCCGGAAACAAGGACGGCGACTTTCATCCCCAGCGGCGCAAGCTTTGAGCGCAGGCCTGCGGGTAAGGCTTTTTCCGCCGTATTGAGGATAGCCATGATCCACACGCCATCATTTCCAGTTGAATAGGCAGTCCAACTGTAAGCGCTTCTCCTTAACGAAGGGTTTGGGGCGCGCCGGCCTCTGTGCCAATATCGTCCACCTCGGGTGGCTTGCGGATGCCGTTGAACAGGAAAAGCGCGAGCGGGCTCCGACGCATCACCTGATGCAGCATGTAGGCCGTAGCCGTGGTGGCTGCGACGATGATTGCGAACTCCAGGATCGGCGGCAGCGCGATCAGGATGAAGAGGATTCCGAAGGTGTAAATCAGCGGATGATGAACCAGGTAAATGGTGAAGGACGCATCTGTCATCCGTTTTGCAAGCGGGCTCGGCCGGTCGAAATAGCGGCAGGCAAGGTCGATCAACAGACGGCTTGCCGCCACCGCGGCAATTGCGGAAACCAGCACCAGCAGGGCCGAAGCCGAAAACGGATGTTTCAGTCGCAATGTCACCGCCGTACTTATTGCGCCCGCCGCGACGATGCCGGTGAGGAGACCCGTCTGACGGAACCGCTGAAAAAGAGCGCGATTACGGTGCAGCAGGGCACCGATCAAGAAGAAGGGCAGGTAGCGGGCGTAGGGGTCGGAAGCACGTTCATAAAGAAGGAAAAGCCTGTTTCCGCTGCTTGCTGCAAGCAGGCTGGAATCATAGATCATCAACTCCCACAGGACCGGGAGGGCGCAGAGTGCGGCGAAAAACAGGGTGGCGTGCCGCTGCTGCTGCCTGTCAAACCAGTCTCTGACATGGGTAAATGGCGGGTGTTCCGCCAGAAACAGGAGAGCTGCCAGCAGGACCGAATAGGCGATGAGGGCCGGCAGGAACCACAGATGCATGATCCATTGTTCGCTCGGGCGCAGCAAGCCGGGCAGGCTCTCAAGCAGACTGTCGGCGGGAATATCGCCTTTGGCGACTCCGGCCAGCTGTAACAGGAAAAGCTGCAATGGCGCGAGGAGAAGCACGGCCACGATGAAGGGCACGCCGAGGCGCAGGAAACGCTGCTTCAAAAAGCGCATCCTGCCTTTCTTGCCGATGACCATCGTGGAGAAATATCCCGCCACCAGAAAAAATGCCGGCATGCGAAAGGTGACCAGCGCAGCACCTAGCGCACTCAGAAACGGGCTGGTCTCGAAATCCTTGATGTCCCAAGGCAAAGCATGGCTGTAGAGCAGGGAGGCGTGATAGGGGATGCCAAGCAGCATCAGGAGAGCCCTGAGAGGGTCCCAGTAATGCTCGTAGTCTGACTTGTCCGGCTGCATTTTTCCCCCGCGCCGAAAACGCGATCCCGCGTGCTCCGCGACGACCAGCACGACTATTGGTGGAAAATGCTAATAAACTCTTCACGCACCGGAGGGGGTGGGCGGCGCCTTTTTCTTGGGCAGAAGGTCGAGTACCAGCGCGCAGCCGAAAATGATGATGCCGGCGCCGAAGAGTTGGGGAAGTGACAGGGGTTCGTCTAGCACCAGAGCACCGACGAGAACGGCAACTACCGTAACAGCGAACTCCACGCTGATCGCCTTGGTTGCACCGATCGATGAGACCAGTTTGAAATAGGTGATGTAGGTTACGCCACTCATCACGACCGCCTGTATCAGAAGATATCCGTAATCGATGAGACCAGGTGTTCCCGGCAGGGGGACGGCGAAAAGAAGTGGCAGGGTCATCAGTCCACCCGTCAGGAAGGAACCGATGGTGATTTCCCATGATCCCACGCCTTTCAGGTGGAGGCTCGCAAAATTGCTGCCATAGGCGGCGCAGATGCAGGCGGCGACGGCAGCGGCGCAGCCGATGACGAAACCGGTTGTCACGGGAACGGCGGGAAAACCAACGAGCAGGACAATGCCGGCAAAGCCGATGACGAGACCGGCAATGCCCTGCCGCGTCAGGCGTTCCAGTCCCCAAATCTGCGAGATGAGCATGGAAAAAAGCGGGATTGTCGCCACCAATATGGCGGCCATCGCCGTGCCGATCTGCGGCGTCGCGTAGGAAAGACCGATGAGCTGCCCCGCGACCGTCGTTGCACCGACGACCGTGAAGGCGCGCCAGCCGGCGGTAAAGGCGAGCTTGCGGCGTGCTGCCCGCGCGATGAGGAAGAGGGCGACTGCGGTTACGATCGAGCGAAGCGTAACCGCGCCGATCCAGCCGAAGGCGGCGACGACATGCAGAAGCAGCAGGAAAGACACACCCCACGCAAGCGCGAGAAAAATATAGGCGGCAAGATCGCGAGGAGCCATGGAAGCGGTTTCCAGAAGATGATCAGGCTGCCTTATGGAATGTGTCGGCACCAGTCAACACCCGGATCAGTTGCAATGATCCGGGACAAACAAAATCGCCCGCAACATGGGTTACGGGCGATTTATTTCTGGCAGAAAACCGGTGCTTTTACGCCTGTTCGTAAACGCCGTGGCAGTGCTTGTATTTCTTGCCGGAGCCGCAAGGGCACATTTCATTGCGCCCGATACGGCCCCAAGTGGCGGGATTGTTCGGATCGCGTTCCTCGGCCGGCACGATAGTGGCCGGAACGCTCTGCAACATCTCGTCTTCGCCGGTGACAGGGTCGAGATGATGGGCGGTCATCTCTGGCAGTTCCGGCTGCTGCGGTTCCTGCTGTACCAGTTCCACACGCATCAGCTGGGCCGTGACGGCCTCTCGCAGATTGGTGAGCAGAGACTGGAACAGCTCGAAGGCTTCCGCCTTGTATTCCTGCAAAGGATCGCGCTGAGCGTAACCACGGAAACCGACGACAGAACGGAGATGGTCGAGATTGACGATATGTTCGCGCCACAGATGGTCGATCGTCTGGAGGATGACCGAGCGTTCCACATAGGTCATGATCTCGGGGCCGAAACGTTCCGCGCGCTCGGCGGCGTATTTGTCGGCAGCTTCGGTGACGCGCTGGAGAATATCGTCCTCGGCGATACCTTCTTCCTTCGCCCATTCCTCCACCGGCAGGTCCAGGTTCAGGAACTGGTTGATACCCGCCTTCAGGCCGGCGATATCCCACTGCTCGGCATAGGCATTTTCAGGAATATGCTTGCTGACGAGCGCTTCGATGACCTCGTGGCGCATGTCTGCGGCGGTTTCACCGATATTGTCGGCTTCCATCAGCTCAAGACGCTGATCGAAGATGACCTTGCGCTGATCGTTCAGCACGTCGTCATATTTCAGAAGGTTCTTGCGGGTCTCGAAGTTGCGGGCTTCGACCTTCTTCTGGGCGCGTTCCAGCGCCTTGTTGATCCACGGATGGACGATGGCTTCGCCTTCTTTGAGGCCCAGCTTCTGCAGCATCGAGTCCATACGCTCGGAACCGAAGATACGCATCAGGTCGTCCTGAAGCGACAGGTAGAATTTCGAGCGGCCCGGGTCGCCCTGACGACCGGAACGGCCGCGCAGCTGGTTGTCGATGCGGCGGCTTTCGTGGCGTTCGGTCGCGATGACGTAGAGACCACCGGCGGCAAGGGCCTTTTCCTTGAGAACCTTGATCTCGGCGCGGATAGCCGCTTCCTTCGCATCAAGCTCCGGACCCGGCTCCATGCCTTCCAGTTCGCGCTCGAGGCGCATGTCGACGTTGCCGCCGAGCTGGATATCGGTACCGCGACCGGCCATGTTGGTGGCGATGGTGACCGCGCCGGGAACGCCGGCCTGCGAAACGATATAGGCTTCCTGCTCGTGGTAACGGGCGTTCAGAACCTGGAAATCGGAGAAACCGGACTGGCGCAGCAGATGTGCGAGAAGCTCAGACTTTTCGATCGAGGTCGTGCCCACCAGAACCGGTTGGCCGCGCTCATGCGCTGCCTTGATCTCGGTAATGATCGCCTGGAACTTCTCCTCACCGGTGCGATAGACCTCGTCGTCCTCGTCGATACGCTGGATCGGCAGGTTGGTCGGCACTTCGATGACGTCGAGACCGTAGATATTGCCGAATTCTTCCGCTTCCGTCGAAGCCGTACCGGTCATGCCGGCCAGCTTTTCATACATGCGGAAATAATTCTGGAAGGTGACGGAGGACAGCGTCTGGTTTTCCGGCTGGATCTGCACCTTTTCCTTGGCTTCGAGAGCCTGGTGCTGGCCTTCCGAATAACGGCGGCCCGGCATCATGCGGCCGGTGAATTCGTCGATGATGACGATTTCGCCGTTACGGACGATGTAGTCCTTGTCGCGGGTGAAGAGCTTGTGGGCCTTGAGCGCATTATTGATGTGGTGAACGATGGCGACATTTTCGATGTCGTAAAGCGATTCGCCCTTCAGCAGACCCGCCTGCCGCAGCAGGTTTTCGAGCTTCTCGGTGCCTTCTTCGGAGAAGTTGGCCGAGCGCTGTTTTTCATCGATCTCGTAGTCTTCCGGCGACAGAAGCGGAATGAAGGCGTCGATGGTATTGTAGAGGTCGGAGCGGTCGTCCAGCGGGCCGGAAATGATGAGCGGCGTGCGCGCTTCATCGACGAGGATCGAGTCGACTTCGTCGACGATCGCGTAGTTGTGGCTTCGCTGCACCATCTGGGCGCGGTCGTATTTCATGTTGTCGCGCAGATAATCGAAGCCGAGTTCGTTATTCGTCGCGTAGGTGATGTCGCAGGCATAGGCCTCGCGGCGCTGGTCGTCGTCGAGCCCGTGTACGATCACGCCGGTCGTCAATCCGAGGAAGCCATAGAGCCTGCTCATCGTGGCCGCGTCGCGCTTGGCGAGATAGTCGTTGACGGTAACGACATGCACGCCGTTGCCGGCGAGCGCGTTGAGGTAGACCGCAAGGGTTGCCACCAGCGTCTTGCCTTCACCAGTCTTCATTTCGGCGATGGCGCCGCCATGAAGAATCATGGCGCCGGTCAGCTGGACGTCGAAGGGACGCATGCCGAGAACGCGGCGAGATGCTTCACGGGCGACGGCGAATGCAGGGATCAGCAGATCGTCGAGCGTCTTGCCGTCTGCCAGCTGCTGGCGGAATTCCGTGGTCTTGGCCGCCAGCGCTTCATCGGAGAGCGCCTTGGTGGCCTCTTCCAGCGCATTGATGGCTGCGATCTTGCTTTTATAGGAGCGGACGCGGCGATCATTTGCCGAACCGAACAACTTGCGGGCTATTCCGCCGAGACTGACCATCTTACTGGCCCTTTCTGAAATTCCGTTTTACCGGGCGCTTTGCTCCGTCACGCTGTTTTCAGCACAAATGACGGACTTCGCCCTTCAACGTATCTGGACGCGAGGTTGCGTGACAGATAAGAGGGGGGGCAAATGATGTCAACGGTTCTGCCCGTTACAGAATGGCCACAATCCGGTGTTTGGAAGTTTT
>JAEXMK010000210.1 GCA_023444445.1 Pseudomonadota bacterium
TCATGGAAGAGATAAATGCCTCCATCGGCTTCGACAAGAAGCTTTACGCCCAGGATATCCGCGGCTCTATGGCGCATGCCACCATGCTGGCATCTAAAGGCATTATTTCGCCTGAAGATAAAGACAAGATCATCGAGGGGCTGAACACGATCCTGTCAGAGATCGAAGCCGGCACCTTCGAATTTTCGCGCAAACTCGAAGATATTCACATGAACATCGAGGCGCGGCTTGCAACGCTGATCGGCCCGGCCGCCGGACGCCTGCATACCGCACGCTCGCGCAACGATCAGGTCGCGCTCGATTTCCGCCTTTGGGTCAAGGAAGAGTTGCAGAAGACTGAGGGAATGCTGACCGCCCTCATCGCCGCCTTCCTCGACCGCGCCGAGGAAAATGCCGATACGGTCATGCCCGGTTTCACCCATTTGCAGACGGCGCAGCCCGTCACTTTCGGCCACCATTGCATGGCCTATGTGGAGATGTTCGGCCGTGACCGCGCCCGTGTGCGCCACGCTATCGAGCATATGGACGAAAGCCCGATTGGTGCGGCTGCCCTTGCCGGCACCGGTTACCCCATCGACCGCCATATGACGGCGAAGGCACTCGGTTTCCGCGAGCCGACCCGCAACTCCATCGACACCGTGTCCGACCGCGATTTCGCGCTGGAGTTCCTGTCGATCGCCTCGATCTGCGCCACGCATCTGTCGCGGCTCGCAGAAGAAATCGTCATCTGGTCGACCCCCCAATTCGGCTTCATCCGCCTGTCGGATGCCTTCTCCACGGGCTCGTCGATCATGCCGCAGAAGAAGAATCCTGACGCCGCTGAACTGGTTCGAGCCAAGACCGGCCGCATCAACGGCTCGCTGGTGGCGCTGCTGACTGTCATGAAGGGCTTGCCGCTCGCTTATTCCAAGGACATGCAGGAAGATAAGGAACAGGTTTTCGACTCCGCCGAAAGCCTGGAACTGGCGATCGCCGCCATGACCGGCATGATCCGCGATCTCGAAGTGCGCAAGGACCGCATGCGTGCGGCGGCAGGCTCCGGTTATTCCACCGCGACCGATCTGGCCGACTGGCTGGTGCGCGAGGCGGGCCTGCCCTTCCGCGATGCTCACCATGTGACCGGCAATGCCGTGGCGCTGGCGGAAAAGAAAGGCTGCGATCTTGCCGATCTTTCGCTGGAAGAATTGCAGGCGATCCACCCCGGCATCACCAACAGCGTTTTCGATGTTCTTTCGGTGGAAGCATCTGTCGCCAGTCGCACGAGCTTCGGCGGCACGGCTCCTTCGGAGGTGCGCAAACAAATCGCCTGGTGGCGCGGCCGCAACTGATAAATCTGCGTTAAGCCGCGATCACAAGAAACAGGGTGCACAAGCGCCCTGTTTTTCGTTATCAGAGAAGCACATATTTCCTTTGGACAGGCTCATGCTTTCAAAAACCGCGCGCAAACTCATCGTTCCCATCGGCATGACGCTCGCCGTCAGCCTTGCTCTTTCCGCCTGCGGGCGAAAGGGCGACATCGATCCGCCGAGCACGCCGGTCGAAATGCGTAACAAACGCGCCGCCGATGGAAGTGAACCGAAGCCGGCAACGGCTGAGCGTCCGTTCATTCTCGACAAGCTTCTCTGACGGGTAAAAAGCCGTGAACCATTTTGGCTATATCGACGGCGTGCTGCACGCCGAAAACGTGCCCGTGCCCGAGATCGCCAAGGCGGTCGGCACGCCCTTCTACGTCTATTCCACCGCAACACTGGAACGCCACTACAAGGTGTTCTCAGGGGCGTTTGCCGACGTGGACGCCATGGTCTGTTACGCCATGAAGGCCAATTCCAACCAGGCCGTGCTGAAGACGCTGGCAAAGCTCGGCGCCGGCATCGATGTCGTCTCCGGCGGCGAATTGCGCCGTGCTCTTGCAGCTGGTGTGCCCGCAAGCCGCATCATGTTTTCCGGCGTCGGCAAGACGGTGGCGGAAATGGATTATGCGCTGGATGTGGGCATTTATTGCTTCAACATCGAATCCGAGCCGGAACTGGAAGTCCTCAATCTGCGCGCCATCAAAGCTGGCAAGCGGGCACATGTCTCCTTCCGCATCAATCCGGATGTGGATGCGCGCACCCACGCCAAGATCTCAACCGGCAAGAAGGAAAACAAGTTCGGTATTTCCTATGAGCGGGCGCGGGCGGTTTATGCCCATGCGGCCACCTTGCCCGGCATTGAAGTCACCGGCATCGACATGCATATCGGCAGCCAGATCACCGAATTGCAGCCTTTCGAGGATGCCTTCCGGCTACTGCGCGAACTGGTGGAAGCGCTTCGCGGCGACGGCCATGCGATTAGCCACGTCGATATCGGCGGCGGCCTCGGCATTCCCTATCGCGACGACAACAATCCGCCGCCGCTGCCGGATGCCTATGCGCATATCGTCAAGAACGAGTTGAAAAGCCTCAACTGCAAGATCGTCACCGAGCCTGGACGCCTGATCGTCGGCAATGCCGGCATTCTGGTAACGGAAGTGATCTATGTGAAGGATGGCGGCGACAAGACCTTTGTGATTGTCGACGGCGCGATGAACGATCTCATCCGCCCCACACTTTACGAGGCCTATCATGGCATTCGCCCGGTCGTACAGCCTGCCGAGAATGCCCCGCGCATCAAGGCCGATATCGTCGGCCCGGTCTGCGAAACCGGCGACTATCTGGCGCTGGACCGGGAGATGGCCGCGCCGCAGCCGGGTGATCTGATCGCGGTCAGCTCCGCCGGCGCCTATGGTGCGGTGCAGGCGGGCACCTATAATTCGCGCCTGCTTGTGCCGGAAGTGCTCGTCAAGGGTGACAAATTCCACGTCATTCGTCCGCGCGGCACCTATGAGGAGCTGATCGCGCTCGATTCCGTACCTGACTGGCTCGACTGACCCCACCCAATATTTGACTTGACCGATCACAATTGAGCGAAGCTGCCTAAAAAATGGGGGTGAGGGCTTCGGTGCCCTCGTCTTCGCCACAAAGAATGTTATCCTTGCCCCTGTGATATGAACAGCTCGCCGTTCCGGGAATGGCGTTCGACGTGGCCAGAACCGGGAGAACGGATTGATGACCACAGCCGGAGAGGACAGCACAGGCAGAAAGCGCTCAACCGGCGCGTTCGCGCATCGACCGGACCTTGCCCGCCGGGTCGCAGCCAAGCGTTTCTTCGCCAAAATTGTGCTGCTCTGCGAGAAAATCGCGCCGAAAACGCTGTGGCCACTCTCCATCGCTGCCGCCTTTCTGGCGCTTGCCTGGTTCGGCCTTTACCGGCATATGCCGGATTTCCTGCGGCTCGGCATCGTTTTCGGTCTGGTTCTCGGTTTCATCGCCGCGCTTTTGCCGATCCTTCGGCTGAAGTGGCCAACGGATCAAGAAGCTTCGCGCCTTCTTGAGGATCGTAACGGCCTGGCGCACCAGCCGGTCGGCGTCCAGGAAGATGAGCCTGCTTTCGACACGCCATTTTCACGCACGCTTTGGAAAGAACACCAGATCCGCATGGCGGAGCGCATCGCTGCGCTGAATGCCGGCCTGCCGAAACCCGATATTGCCCGCTATGACCGTCTGGCGCTGCGCGCCATTCCGGCACTGCTTCTGGTCACCGCTTTTGGTTTTTCCTACTCCAATGGCGCCGGCACAGTTGCCGATGCGTTCCGCAGCCGGCCAGCCGTCGGTCCGCTCAATCCCGATATCCGTCTCGATGCCTGGGTTACACCGCCTGCCTATACAGGCCGCGCGCCGATTTTCCTGACCGGACGTGACGCAACCAACCGCGACGCGGTTTCCGTACCGCAATCCTCCAAGCTGACAATCCGCATGACCGGCGGCGATGGCGGTGAGGAGGTGACCTTCGAGCCGGAAACGGCGGGTGCGTTGCAAAAGCTAGCGCCTGAGGCGGTAAAAGCCGACAACGCTAGCGGCGATATCGCCGTTCAGGCGTCGGCCCGCTCTGCCGATCAGCCCGTTACTCCGCGCACTTTCGCGATGGATGTCACCGAAAGCGGCATGATCACCGCCAATGGCGAACAATGGGTGTTCAACGTCATTCCCGACCAGCCGCCCAGCATCGCCTTCGACAACATGCCGCGCCGCGCCGTCAATGGCGCGCTTGAAATCGGCTTCACGGCCAAAGACGATTACGGCCTGAAGGAAGCGCATGCCATCATCGAGCCCATCGGCATTGCAGAGGGTGCGACAGCGCTTTACCCGCCGCCGGAATTCAAGCTCGATCTGCCGCGGCAGAACAATCGCGAGATCAAGGGGCTGACCAGCCGCAACCTGACCGAACATCCGATGGCGGGGAAACGCGTGCGCATCACGCTCGTCGCCACTGATGGTGCCGGCCAGACCGGTCGTAGCCCCGCGCATGAAATGGTGCTGCCGGGCCGCAATTTCTCCGAACCTCTGGCTGCTTCCATTGCCGAACAGCGACAGATTTTCTCGCTCGACACACGCCAGATGCCGAAGGCGATCGCCTATAACGAAGCGGTTGGAATGCGCCCGGAAGAGACCATTCCCAACACCACGCATTATCTCCTGCTGCAATCGGCGCAGACCCGCATGCGGCTCGCCTATAATGAGGAGATGCTGAAGGACACGGCGGATTATCTCTGGGAGATCGCGCTCGGCATCGAGGATGGCGATCTTTCGCAGGCGGAAAAGCGCCTGCGCGATGCACAGAACGCGCTTTCCGAGGCGCTTCAGCGCAATGCCTCCGACGAGGAAGTGGCCAAGCTCATGCAGGAGCTGCGCGAGGCGATGCAGCAGTTCATGAGCGAGCTTGCGCAACGTATGCAGAATGCGCCGCAAGCCAACATGAACCAACAGGCACAGAATGTGCTGCGCCAGCGCGATCTGGAAAACATGATGAACCAGATCGAGAACCTTGCCCGTTCCGGCAACCGGGATGCTGCACAGGAAATGCTCTCGCAACTGCAGCGCATGATGAATAATCTGCAGGCTGGCCGCCCGCAACGTCAGGGCCAGCAGGGACAGCAGCAGAGCAGCAAGATGCGCCAGCAGATCGACAAGCTGGGCGAAATCCTGCAACAGCAGCAGAAGCTGATGGACGAGACCTTCAAGCTCGATCAGGCGCTGCGCGACCGCATGCAGCGTGGCGACCCGCAGCAAGGCGGCGAAGATGACGACCAGCAGATGGGCGAAAATGGCCAGCAGCCGCAGCAGGGCCAGCAAGGCGAACAGGGACAAAACGGTCAACAGGGCGGGCAACAGCCAAGCGACCAGATGACCGCCGAACAGTTGCGCGAGGCGCTGAAAAACCTGCGGGCTCAGCAGGATGCGCTCGGCAAGCAGCTTGGCGAATTGCAGCAGGGCCTGCGCGATCTCGGCATGGAACCGGGCGAAAACTTCGGCAAGGCGCAACAGGAAATGCAGGGCGCCGGCGAAGCACTAGGCAAAAGCCAGGGCGAACAGGCGGTCGAGGGCCAGGGCAATGCGCTGAATGCGCTGCGACAGGGCGCTCAGGACATGATGGGCCAGATCATGCAGGCCATGCGCCAACAGGGCCAGCAGCCCGGACAGGGACAGGAAGGCATGGCAGGCCAAGGCGGTCAGAACGGCCGCGACCCGCTCGGCCGCCCCCGCAGCACCACCGGCCCGGATTTTGGCGACCAGGTGAAGGTGCCAGACGAGATCGACGTGCAGCGTGCCCGCGAGATTCTTGATGCCATCCGCGAAAAACTCGGCAACAACCCGCCGGGCGAGGTGGAGCGGCGTTATCTGGAGCGGTTGCTGGATATTCGGTGAGGGACAGGCCCGAGCATGACGGACTGGAACGCTGACAACTCCGCAACAAAAAAGGCGGCCCGAAGGCCGCCCTTTAATCTCTGCAATCCTGTAGCTCAGGCCGCAAGCGCCCGCGCCACGGCCTTGCGAATATCCGGAAGCGCAAAAGGTTTGGAAACCACGTCCACGATCTTCGTCGCCAGATCATCCGCCCGTTCGCGCTGCTCGGCGTAACCGGTCATCAGCAAAATACGCATGGCCGGGAAGCTTTCGGCGGCGCGGTGCGCCAGCTCGATGCCATCCATGACCGGCATGCGGATATCCGAAAGAAGAAGATCGAAACTGGTTTCCTGGAGCTTCTCCAGCCCCTGCTCGCCGTCTGCCGCCTCATGGGTCTCGTGACCGTCGAGACGGAGCGCCCGCGCCACGAAAGAACGCAGCGCATCCTCGTCTTCGGTAATCAGAATCTTCGCCATTACTCATTGCTCCTGGGCATCATTTCCAGCCGTGAGCAACATCGCAGGCTCCTCTTTTCAAGAGGTAAACACCCAGGCCTTCGCTGGGTGAATGGTTAATGAGGCGTCTCCGTCCTGTGCCGTTCCGGCACGGGCAAAGATGCTCAGGCGTCGCCTGTCACCACGCCGACGAAGGGCAGTTCGCGGAAGGCATAGGCCACATCCATGCCGTAACCGACGACGAAATAGTCAGGGCATTCGAAACCGACATAATCGGCCTCCAGATCTTCCTTGCGCTTGACCTTTTTGTCGAGAAGTACGGCGATAGTAACGTTGCGAGCGCCACGCTCATAGAGCAGTTCCTTGGCAAAACGCAGCGTACGGCCGGATTCGAGAATATCGTCGATCAGGAGAACATCGCGGTCCTTCACGTCGCTGTCGATATCCTTGACGATCCTGACACCTTGGGAAACCGTGCCGGCGCCATAGCTCGACAGCGTTATGAACTCGACTTCGGGGGCAAGGCCGCTATCATGCAGCGCGCGGATGAGATCGGCCGCGAAAATGAACGATCCCTTGAGCACGGCAATGACCAGCAAATCCTTGGTCGGGCCGCTGGCGATATGCTTGGCCATGTCGCGATTGCGCTCGGCGATCTGCTCGGCGCTATAAAGCGGCTCGATATTTTTTCCACGGACGACGGGCATTCTTTCTCCTGTGCTGCGCCTTGCCGATTTTACCTTTCAGTAAAAATACGAAGCTCACGCGTTACCACAGTCAACGTTCTGACGCACCCGCCTCGACGAAGGAAAGCTTGATCTCAGGCGTTTTTCCACCGGGATGGCGCAGTTTTGCCGAAAAACCGTGGCTGAAGCCGGGCTGCATCTCCTTGACCGGCGGTTCGATGACCATGCTGGCGACCAGCTGTCCCTTGGCGGCGAAGAGGTCGGCGCGAATGGCCGGCACTTCTTCGAGATTGTCGCCATTGTTTTCCACAATGCCGTTGATGAGCAATATATCCATGCCGCCCGCTTCCTGCGGCGTGATGGTGACATGGGAAATGGCAAGCGGGTAGACCGAGGCGGCGACCGCCGACTTTTCCGGCACCACCACAGACAGGCCACCGGAGCAGACGAAAACGAAGATCGCGAGCGCCGCCACCAGTGCCGAATAGGCATCGGCAGAAAGGCGCGACAATCTGCGATCCATCCAGCCGATGAAGGCGAGGCCGAGCGCGCCTACTGTCACTGATGGCTTTGCCATTTGCCGGTATGCCGTACCGCGATTGTCGTTTCCGGGCTGACGCGTACGGTTTTCCTTGATGGTGACAAATTCCGCGTCTACCACATCGCGGTCGGGATTTGCCGCCCGCGCCGAACGGCGCACCGGTGGTTCCGGCATCAGAAGGTCAAAATCGAATGCCGCTTGCCGGCGAGATGAACGGAACATAGCCATAGAATTCCTTCGGTGAGGTTTTCCGGCCCGCAAAACTGGGCATTGCAACGAATCCTGCCAAGTTTTAAATTTAATTGGTTAATGCTTCGCAAAAACGGCTCGCACAGGCCACCGGAACCACGTTAAACAGCGCCGCCCGGGCCTCTGCGCTTTCGGCTTGCGAAACACCACGAAACGAAGAGACTGGAAGTCCGTTGATCCATTTCGAAAATGTCGGGTTGCGTTACGGCATGGGACCCGAGATCCTCAGGGACATGACCTTCGATATCCCCAAGGGTTCGTTCCAGTTTCTGACCGGCCCGTCGGGTGCCGGCAAGACGACGCTCCTGCGCCTGCTGCTGATGTCGCTGCAGCCCACGCGCGGCCATATCCGCATGTTCAATCGCGATGTGGCGCGCATTCCGCGTAGCGAGTTGCCCATGCTGCGCCGCCGCGTCGGCATCGTGTTTCAGGATTTCCGTCTGCTCGATCATCTCACGACTTATGAAAATGTCGCCCTGCCGCTGCGTGTGCGCGGCAAGGAAGAAAGCGCCTATCGCAACGATGTGATAGAGCTGCTGAAATGGGTGGGGCTCGGCGAGCGTATCAACGTACTGCCGGCCATCCTTTCCGGCGGGGAAAAACAGCGCGCTGCCATTGCCCGCGCGCTGATGGACCAACCGGAAATATTGCTGGCCGACGAACCGACCGGCAACGTCGACCCGCCGATGGCCAAACGCCTGCTCAACCTTTTTCTCGAACTCAACAGGCTGGGTACGGCTGTCGTCATCGCCACCCATGATTTTGCACTGATGGACCAGATCGATGCGCGCCGGATGATTCTGACCGAAGGGCGGCTCGATATCTATGAATGAGATCACCCGCAAACAGTTGAAGCCCGAGGCGGCCCAGCCGAAGCGCCCGCCCATGCGCATCCGCCCCATGGCGCCCATCCTGCCGCCCTCCAACATTCAGGGTAATGCGCTGATGGTCGTGATCGCCATCATGGCCTTTCTCGCCTGCCTGACACTTGGCGCGGTCTCGATGGTGCGCGCCACCGCCGCCACCTGGCAGAGCCAGATTTCCCGCGAGATCACCATTCAGATCAAGCCTGAGGACGGGCTGGACATGAATGCGGCGCTGAACAAGGCGCGCAACCTCGCACTCACCTTTGTCGGCACGCGGGATGGCACCATCCTCGACGATGCCGCCACCTCGCGTCTTCTGGAACCGTGGCTCGGCAGCGGTCTCGACCTTTCTGAACTGCCCATACCGCGCCTCGTCGTCATCACCATCGACGAAAGCAATCCGCCCGATTTCCAGGCGATGCGGGATATGCTGAAGACGGAAATCCCGCAGGCCTTTCTGGACGACCACCGCACCTGGGTGGACAGGCTGGTTTCCATGGCCAGGACCACCGTCATGATCGGCGTCAGCGTGCTGATTCTCGTCTTCACGGCCATGGTGCTGACGGTGGTATTCGCCACGCGCGGCGCGCTTTCCGGCAACCGGCACATCGTTGAAGTGCTGCATTTCGTCGGCGCCGAGAGTAGCTTCGTGGCCCGCGAATTCCAGAAGCACTTTTTAAAGATCAGCCTCAAGGGAGCGGCGGCGGGCAGCGCATTGGCGGCCGCCGTGTTCCTGGTCGCCGGCTTCTGGCAATCGAGCACCGTCGCCACGCCGCAGAGCGACCAGGCGAGTGCGCTTTTTGGCTCGTTTGCGGTCGGCCTTGGCGGTTATCTCGGCATTGCCGTAACAATGATCATCATCGCGCTTCTCACCACCATCACGGCGCGCATGACGGTCATCCGCACCATCGACGATATTGACCGTGTCCGGTCGGATCCGTCGAAAAGCGACGGTGTCGCATCGTGATGCGACGACCGAAATTCTGCGGGAAAACTGAAACCGTCACACGCGGGATGTAACCTGCAGACGGTGGACAAAAATGCCTGTTCCTTGCCTTAATCGGCGAGTATTCAGGAGGAATGTTTGTGAGTCGGATGGACCAGGATCAGACGACGGCGCGGCCGGTCCGAAAGGGCCTGTTGTCGCGGCGTGGTCCGTTGCGCCGTTTTATTCGCGGTCTCATCCTGCTCTGCGTCGTTCTTCTCGGCATTTTTTCAGGCGGCTTCCTGTGGTTTGCCGATTCTGTCGCGTCCATGCGCCCGCCGGAGAGCGCGAAGGGCGATGCTATCATTGTTCTGACTGGCGGTTATCAGCGCATCGAACAAGCTGTCGGTCTGCTGCGGGATGGTGTGGGCAAGCGGCTTTTGATATCAGGCGTCAATCCCGCCACTACCCGTTCGCAAAT
Organism: Pseudomonadota bacterium; assembly: GCA_023444445.1. Classification (GTDB taxonomy): domain Bacteria; phylum Pseudomonadota; class Alphaproteobacteria; order Rhizobiales; family Rhizobiaceae; genus Agrobacterium. Next base: position 9,966 of record JAEXMK010000210.1, read on the forward strand.
CCGCAAGATGACCCAAGGGTCTTCCGACATGTTCACCTGCTGCGTGGACATGGGCTACAAAGCGATAGACACGATCGGCAACGCCAATGAGGCGGCAAGCTGGATACGCGATCACAACTACGCCTCCATCGTCGTCGTCACCAATAATTATCACATGCACCGCAGCCTGCACGAATTGCGCAACGCCAGCCCGCAGACGGAATTCATCGCCTATCCCGTCATCAGCGCCGATCTCGCCCGGACCAACTGGTTTGTTGAGCCGGATGTGGTGCGTACCCTGCTTTACGAATATCTGAAGTTTGTGGCGGCAGCCGGACGTGACCTCACCGGCTTTGGCAAGGGTGACGGTCTGCGCAAGGCCACAACCGATCACACGGCACCGAAAGTCACGGCAGCTTCCTCATAAGCCTCCAGAAACACGCTTGCTGCGGCCCCGTGTTTTCGTGTAGGCGTCTGGCATTGGCATCCGGCATCGAGACGCTCAACGTTTCGGAACGGCTGCACCCCGGGAAGGCTGTTGATGCTCAAGCTGCGCTCTTTTCTTTTCAATACGCTGTTTTATATCAACCTGATTGTGCGCATGATCGTGCTGACGCCGATCTATTTCATCCTGCCGCGCAAGATCGCCTATGAAATTCCCAAAAACTGGGCTCGATCCAACCATTGGCTGATGAAGACCATTGTCGGCACCACCTTCGAAATCGAAGGGCTGGAAAACATTCCCGAGACCGGCTGCATCTTCGCGCCAAAACATCAGTCCTTCTGGGACACCTATGCGCTGCTGCCCAATCTGCATGATCCCGTTTATATTCTGAAGCGCGAACTTTTGTGGATTCCTTTGTTCGGCTGGTACGCCATGAAACAGCGCATGATCCCGGTCAACCGCGCCGCGCGCGGAAAGGTGATGCTGAAAGTGATGGAGCGGGCGAAAGAGGAAATGGCCGCTGGCCGCGAACTCATCATCTATCCCGAAGGCACACGTCGCCCGCCGGGTGCGGAGCCTGAATATCGTTACGGCATCGCAAGGCTTTATCGTGACCTTCAGGTGCCGGTCATTCCCGTCGCCATGCATCCGGGCCTGTTCTGGCCGCGCCGGTCGACCATGCGTTATCCCGGCCATTTCAAGGTGCGTATTCTGCCCGCCATCGAACCTGGGCTCGACCCCGACGTGTTCTTCAAGCGCCTGATCGAGGTCACGGAAAAGGCGAGCGACGAGTTGCTTTTGGAAACGGCGCGCAACAACCCACATTTGCCGCTGCCACCAACCGCCGGGAAGCGGATTGCCGAACTTCAGGGCAAGGAAACAACAGCTGGCTGAGCCGAAAGCGTACCCACACGCGCGGCGATGCTTTCCAGCAGCGAGTCGCGAATGCCCATCTCCTGTAGATGCTGCACGGTGTTGAAGACATAATCCGAGTTCGGCCCGGAACGCCCCGTTGCAGCCGCGATGATGGTGGCCGATTCAGCGACACCGAGACCGCCGATATATTGCTCATGTGCGGGATCGGCCACGTAGGTCACGGCACTGCCGCGCCTGCCATCTGACAGCGCGATGGAAACCACCCGCTCCTTATAGACATTCGTCACCAGTTCCCGCTCGCGCAGATAGGCCATGACGGGATCACGGTCCTGTCCGCGCACGCGGAAAGCGACGCCGAGGCAGGAGCCGCCGCGCTCCAGACCGAGGACGAGGCCGGGCTTTTCTTCCGTGCCTCTGTAAAAATTGGAACTGATGCAGAGCGAGCGCCGATAACCGTGCAGCCGCGCCTGCTGCCTCTCCTCGAAGGCGAAGCCGGGGTTCCACATCAACGAACCGTAGCCAAAGACCCAAAAATCGTCCATATCCCAAGCCAAATCAAAATTCCCTGAAGTCTGTTCATCGGAGATCAATATGGCAGCGTCAAGCCAATCCGGCA
>JAEXMK010000217.1 GCA_023444445.1 Pseudomonadota bacterium
AATCCGTCCGCAGACCATAGGTCATGACCGGAATGTTCAGCCGGTCGCGTGCCTTTTTCGGCAGCTTGCCATTTTTGACGGCGTCCAGATTGGCCGGTGTCGTATCGCCGGCGACGACGAGCGCGATCATGCCCATGCCGAGATGCGGCGTGCATTTCACGACGTAGGCGCCTTCCTTCTCGACCGTCACTTGCACTGCCTCGTTCATCTTGCCCTTGAACTCGGCAACGCCTTCGGGGATCATGTCCTTCACGGCCGCCGCATCATGGCCCTTGTCGACCGGCACGAAAGTGATGACGTCGCCAACGGCGGCCTTGACGGTTGCAGGTTCGAAAACCATCGCCTGACCATCGCTGCCCTTGTTGAGCATCTTCACTTCGATTTCGGCGGAAAGGGCGGGAAAAGCGCAAAGAGCTGCGACGATGGCGAGGCCGGCGAATTTGGCGGTTCTGTTCTGCATATTTTGCTCCTGAGAGAAAGCACATCCACGCGAATGTGTCGCCGTCGTCTTAGAGCAGGAGCGGGCAAGCCATCTTTGCGAAAAATCAAATGCGGCAACCGGACGCAGCGGATCAGCTGCAGTTAAACGTCTCCACCCAGTGGCGGCGGCAGAAGGAAACGTATTTTCCGTTACCGCCGACCTCGATCTGGGCGCCTTCCGTCACGACCTTTCCTTCGCTGTCGAAGCGGGCCACCATCGTTGCCTTGCGGCCACAATGGCAGATGGTGCGGATTTCGCGAAGCTCGTCGGCAATGGCGAGCAGTTCCTTCGAAGCGGGGAAAAGCTTGCCCTGAAAATCCGTCCGCAGACCATAGGTCATGACCGGAATGTTCAGCCGGTCGGCAATATTGGCAAGCTGCCAGACATGATGCTCGGAGAGGAAATTGGCCTCATCGACAAAAACGCAGGCGACAGCCGCCTCTGCGTGCAATGCCGCCACCTCTGCAAACAGGTCGGTATTTTCATCGAAGGTCCGGGCTTCCGAGGACAGGCCGATACGCGAGGCAACGCGGCCAACGCCGGCCCGGTCGTCAAAGGCGGCCGTAAAGATCAGCGTGCGCATGCCGCGTTCCTGATAGTTATAGGACGCCTGCAAGAGCATTGTCGATTTACCGGCATTCATCGTCGAATAATTGAAATAGAGTTTTGCCATATCCACTCCCGGAGCGCCTCGTGTCTGTGGACGCTTCGCAATGCTTCAACCTGTTAAACGCCACATCGCGCTCCACAAAAGCGATTCTCGTTTTGCGTCGATGCCACATGCCGCGTCTTTTGACGGCGCGAAGGCGGGTTGAAAAGTGCCATCAAGGGAAAAACACAGATTTCGGCAACCTGCCTTTTTACCGGATCGGGTCGGTGAAAAGGCGTTATTCTCACGATTTGTCGCAAACGAGGGGCCAAAGCACGCAAATGCACGCGAGTTGATTGTGACCGGAAGATATTGATAATGGCAAGGGAACGAAAAAAAGGGAGCAAACAATGTTTGCAAATAGAAGTCGCTGTCTGGCGCTTGCCGCAGCAATCTCCTCCATGACGTTCAGCGTGGCCAGTGCCGCCGAACCGGCAAGCTGCGGCACGGTGCGCTTTTCTGATGTCGGCTGGACCGACATCACAGCCACAACGGCGACCGCCACCGTGCTTCTGAAAAGCCTTGGCTATGAAACCGACGTCAAGCTTCTTTCCGTGCCTGTTACCTATACATCGTTGAAAAACAACAATATCGACGTCTTCCTCGGCAACTGGATGCCGACGATGGAGGGCGATCTCGCGCCTTACCGCGCCGACAAATCGGTCGAAGTGCTGCGTGAAAATCTGACCGGCGCCAAGTACACGCTGGCGACCAACGCCAAGGGTGCCGAACTCGGCATCAAGGATTTCAAGGATATCGCCGCCCACAGCGCTGACCTCGGTGGCAAGATCTACGGCATCGAACCCGGCAATGACGGCAACCGCCTGATCCTCGATATGGTGTCCAAGGATACTTTCGGCCTCAAGGATTTCCAGGTCGTGGAATCATCCGAGCAGGGCATGCTGGCGCAGGTTGCGCGTGCCGACAAAGCCGGCGAGCCGATCGTTTTCCTCGGCTGGGAACCGCACCCGATGAACACGAATTTCAAGCTGACCTATCTCACGGGCGGTGACGACGTGTTCGGTCCGAATTTCGGTGGTGCGACGATCTATACCAATGTTCGCAAGGGCTATGTCGGGGAATGTGCCAATGTCGGCACCCTGCTCAAGAACCTGCAATTTTCCCTGCCCATGGAAAACGAGATCATGGGCAAGATCCTGAATGACGGCCTTGAAGGCGAGGCGGCGGCAACCGCCTGGCTGAAGGCCAATCCGGCGGCGATCGAGCCCTGGCTCGCCAACGTCAAGACCAAGGACGGCAGCGCCGACGCCCTGCCGACCGTCAAGAAGGCTCTCGGCCTTTAAGGCGCAAGATGATGCATGACTGTACCCGGCCTGCGCGTCAGGCCGGATGCAGTGGGAAATACGATGCCCATGCATGACCTTGTCCGCGAATTTCCTCGCATCGAAGGCCATGTGTCTGCGCCGCGCCCGGCAGGCATACTGCCGGCCGTCGTTTCTGTATTGGATCAATTCCGGTGATACGTGATCACCGGAATTCTCCGCTTCTTTGTTGTCTGCGCAATTCCGGACGCAAAACCGCTCTGCAATTTTGCTGGAATTGTTCTAGTTCACGAAAGGTCTTTTCTTACCGTGGAATGGCTCAGCGCTCCTGAAAACCGCCTGCCTGTCGGTCGATATGCCAAAGAGGCCATTGACTGGCTAACCGGCAATCTCGCTTTTTTCTTCGATTGGCTTTCTTTCATTTTCCAAAGCGTCATCAACGCCCTGCTTTATGTGCTGCAGGCGCCGCATCCGCTGGTCATCGTCGCCATCTTAACGGCGCTTTCGGCCTGGACGCGCCGTTCGGTCGGCATGCCGGTCTTCACCGCACTCGGCCTGTTGCTCATCATCAATCTCGGTTACTGGAAAGCGACGACGGAAACGTTGGCCCTGGTCATCGCCGCCAGTGCCGTGTGCATGATCATCGGCATACCCCTCGGCATATTGGCGGCGCGGCGCAAGTGGATCTATGCCGGCATGCGCCCGGTGCTCGATCTGATGCAGACCATTCCGACCTTCGTCTATCTCATTCCGGCACTGGTGCTGTTCGGCCTCGGCATGGTTCCGGGGCTCATCGCCACCGTCATCTTTGCCATTCCGGCTCCCGTGCGTCTCACCCGTCTCGGCATTGTCTCGACGCCGCCGGCGCTGGTCGAGGCTGCCGTTGCCTTCGGTGCGACGCCATCGCAGGTGCTGCGCAAGGTTGAACTTCCCTTCGCCGCGCCGCAGATCATGGCCGGCCTGACCCAGACGATCATGCTATCGCTGTCGATGGTGGTCATTTCCGCACTCGTCGGCGCCAATGGTCTCGGCGTGCCTGTCGTGCGCGCCCTGAACACCGTTAATATCGCCATGGGCTTCGAAGCGGGACTTTGCATCGTCGTGTTGGCGATCGTTCTCGACCGGCTTTTCCGGCTTCCCGGCGCGGAGGATGACCTATGAGCGACGCCATCATCTTTGGAAATGTCGATATTGTTTTCGGCGATAGGCCCGACGCGGCGCTGCCGCTGATCGACAAGGGCAGCACGCGTGATGAAATCAATACCGAGACCGGATTGGTTCTGGGTGTCGCCAACGCATCGCTGACAGTGAGCGAGGGCGAGATCCTCGTGCTGATGGGGCTTTCCGGCTCGGGCAAGTCGACCCTGCTGAGGGCTGTCAACGGGCTTGCGCCCGTCGTGCGCGGCAGTGTCAGCGTGAAGACCAAGTCCGGCTATGTCGATCCCTATCGTTCGACGGCGAAAGCGCTGCGCGACCTGCGCATGCACACGGTATCCATGGTTTTCCAGCAATTTGGCCTTCTGCCTTGGCGCAACGTTGCAGACAATGTTGGCTTCGGGCTCGAACTGTCCGGTGTGCCGGAGGCCGAGCGCAAGCGCATGGTGGCCGAGCAGCTCGAGCTGGTAAACCTTTCCGCTTGGGCAGACCGCAAGGTGGGAGAGCTTTCCGGCGGCATGCAGCAGCGCGTGGGGCTGGCCCGGGCGTTTGCTACCGGCGCGCCTATTCTTTTGATGGACGAGCCGTTCTCGGCGCTTGATCCCCTCATCAGAAGCCGCCTGCAGGACGAACTCCTGGAATTCCAGAGCCGGCTGAAGAAAACCATTCTCTTCGTCAGTCATGATCTCGATGAGGCCTTCCGCATCGGCAACCGCATCGCGATGATGGAGGGCGGGCGCATCATCCAGTGCGGCACCCCGCAGCAGATCGTCAAACAGCCGGCGACGCCCTATGTCGCGGATTTCGTGCAGAACATGAACCCGATCTCCATGCTGACCGCCGCGGATGTGATGAAGCGGGGCGTGGATGAACAGAGCGGCCGCCTGGCCGTTGCTGCCACAGCCCTTCCGTCGTCGCCATTGATCGATATTCTCGACGCGCTGTCGAAACACGCCGGCGCGATCGGCGTTGTCGATAATGGCGCGATCGTCGGTACGATTTCGGCGGATGAAGTCGTGGCGGGGCTGACGCGTCACCGGAAGAAATAGTGATTCGCCCATTTGGGACAAAAGCAGAGGGCTTCCATCTTGGAAGCCCTTTTTTTGGTGGCAAAACCCTCGCAACACAAGCTGAGGTTTCCCACGGTGGCAAAGAATATTTTTAAATATCACAAGTTATGCATTAAAATAATTACGAATAAAAATCATATTGCAAACTTGGCAAAAATTGCGCAATGTTAAAACAGATTCTTTGGTTCGTTATTAAATTTAAGGTGGTAATAGATTGTTGAGCCGGAACCTGGCGTCAGGCGTTGAGATCGGGGTGCTTTAGTTTTAATCAACAATTACTTATAAATACTATTTCTAATACATGTTTTTATTATTTTTTTCATAAAATTAGGCAGATTGCCGAAAAATTAGTCACAATTTATTAAGTAAATAAGCCGTCAAGAATAGTCTTTGGAAGGGACGCGATATAAGCAAGATTTAGGTATATACAACGTGTCGACCGAATTATAAAAACATCTTTAGAACACCTATAATAGCCACCATGACCGTCTCTTCGACTGTCATCAGGAGACTTGAGCGTATGGATAATCAATCTCTGTCGGAACATAGCATCGCAGCTGCAGACTTGCTCTCAGCCATGGCGAACCCTAAGCGCCTGATGATCTTGTGCACGCTGGTGGATACGGAAGTGCCTGTCGGTGTTCTCGCTTCACAGGTTGGTCTTAGTCAGTCCGCTCTTTCGCAGCATTTGTCAAAATTGCGGGCCCAGCGACTGGTAAAGACACGACGGGATGCGCAGACCATCTATTATTCGAGCAACTCCGAATCCGTGAAGAAAATCCTCGCCTCCCTCGAGGATATCTACTGCCAGGCGCAGAAGAGCAGCAAGACAGCGGCTTAACGCGGACCCATCCAAGCCCAGTCAATATGACTGTATTAAAAACCGGCGCGTGACGCCGGTTTTTTTATTGAAACGGCCTTCTGCGCTCGTGCGCGCCTGATGGGGCGTTGAGGTGTTTTCAGTTCGCCGCAGCGGCCTGCACTTGCGCCTTCAGGCGGCTTGCCGCAGCGGCGTATCCGCCATCCGCACCGTCCACAAAATGCATGTGATCCCGCGAAAGTGGAGAGGGCACGATACAGGTCATCAAGGCGGCATCCTGCTCGTGCAGGCCGTAATAACAGCTGCCCGCGAGACGATCCGTTTCCAGCCTTGCGCGAATTTTTTCGAGCCGCGCGGTGTCGATATCCACCGTCATCTTAAGGCCGTCATCGAATTTTCTGAAATCGGTGTTGCTCGCGACCGAGCGCCGGTAATGCGCGGCGCTGAAACGTCCGAGCGATAGTCCAGTGGCGCCAAGAAAATTGACGAGCAGGCTTTCGCCGAGAATGCGTAGTGAACGGCGTGTCTTGCCCCAGACATCGTGATAGGCAGCGCCGGCCCGGGCCTCGAGGCCAAGACCCTCGCGCACGAAACCGAGTTTCGGCCCATCTTCGGGTACAGGGTGGCCGTGCCTTGCATCCTGCTCGGCGAGATCCACGAGATCGATCACCAGTTGGCGGAATGCCGGCATGTCCCGCGACGGCCCCGGCACGGCGATGATCGACACCACCTTGCCATGGGACGCCGGAATGGGATTCCAGCGACAGGACAGTCCTGTCAGGTCAGGGCGCTCACCCGCTTCCGCTGCGGGCAGGGCATATTGCCCCTCCTTCATCCGGGCTTCTGCCCAGCTGTTGCCGCCGCCCGAAAACATGGCGTAGGAAACATTCTCACTTGCCTGAAAGCGGGCGACGCGAATATCGAAACCATTCTGGCGAATATCCTCGACAGGAACCAGCGCCACGCGCATCGCAAGGTCGAGATCGTCCTTCACCCAGCGCTGTACATTCGAAAGGGCGGTGCGCGCCGCAGACAGGCCATAGGGCGGCACGGCAACGGCGGCGCCATCGCCACCGAAGACGAAGGGCAGGTCATGACGGCCGAGGCTGTTTGATAAGCCTGATATGACCGCGGCACCCGCCATGTTAACGGCCTTGTAACGGCCGGTGCCGATTGCTGCGGTCGAATCAACAATATCGGCAATGGCCAACCCCCAACCCGGCGGCAGGGCGCGGTAAAGCGCCGGGTCGGCCACATCTTCAAAATGCTGGAAGACGGGCAGGCCCGTCAGAAACTCTTCGTCTGCTGCGATCATGGCGTATTATCTCCCAGCAGCAGCCAAACGCCAAGCATTTAGGCGAGGCGGATTTGTCCGTTTCGAACTGGCACTCCGAGCCGGTCTGACGATTGATTTACTGCGAATAGACCTAATCCAGCAAAGGTGACTTGCATAAATCATCAAACCTTCCGTATGAGTTGAGTGGAAGGCTCGGAATTCAAATATGGAACGAGTTTTCGCCGGGAGGCGTCCGATAGTTTCATTCGGTTCACGCCCATGGCGCTCATCGGGGCAAGGCCCCATTTCCAAGGAGACACCAGGATGAAACTGAAGACATTGACCAGCGTGACGCTCGCCGCGTCCTTCGCATTCGCACCTCTTGCTCATGCCGAAATCGTCATCGGTCTGATTGCGCCGCTCACCGGCCCCGTTGCAGCCTATGGCGACCAGGTCAAGAATGGCGCCCAGACGGCAGTCAATGAAATCAACAAAAAGGGCGGCATCCTCGGCGAACAGGTCGTGTTGAAGCTTGCCGATGACGGCGGCGAACCCAAGCAGGGCGTTTCCGCAGCCAACCAGCTCGTTGCCGAAGGCATTCATTTCGTCGTCGGTCCCGTTACCTCGGGCGTTGCCATTCCGGCCTCGGACGTCTTTGCTGAAAACGGTGTCCTGATGGTGACGCCGACGGCAACCGCACCCGGCCTCACCAACCGTGGCCTGTCGAACGTCTTCCGCACCTGCGGTCGTGACGACCAGCAGGCCGAGGTTGCGGCAAAATACGTTCTTGCCAACCTCAAGGACAAGAAGATCGCCATCATCCATGACAAGGGGGCTTACGGCAAGGGTCTGGCGGATGCCTTCAAGACCACGCTGAATGCCGGCGGCGTCACTGAGGTACTCTACGATGCGCTGACGCCTGGCGAAAAGGACCTGGGTGCACTGACGACCCGCCTGAAGTCGGAGAATGTCGATATCGTCTACTTCGGCGGTTACCACCCGGAAGCAGGTCTTCTGGTGCGTCAGTTGAAGGATGTCGGCGCCAAGACTGCCGTAATCGGCGGTGATGGCCTTTCCAACAGCGAGTTCTGGAACATTGGTTCGCAGGCTGGCGAAGGCACGATCTTCACCAACGCTTCCGACGCGCTGAAGAACGACGATTCCAAGGCTGCGGCCGAGGCGCTGAAGGCTGCCAACATTCCGGCGGAAGCCTTCACGCTCAATGCATACGCTGCGGTTGAAGTTCTGAAGGCCGGTATCGAAAAGGCCGGAAGCGCCAAGGATTCTGAAGCGGTCGCCACTGCACTGAAGAGCGGCGATGCTTTCCCGACGGCAATCGGCAAGGTTACCTATGGCGAAAGCGGCGACCTGACTTCGCAGGCCTTCTCGCTGTTCAAGTGGCAGGACGGCAAGATCGTCGCAGCCGAATAAGCTGATGGTACCGGCCGCACCCGTTGCGGCCGGTTTCATTTTCGGGAGCCGAAAAGGGGTAGCGCAGCATGGTCGATGCCGGGAAGCAAACCGCTGGGGAGATCGGTTTCGAGCGGGTATTCCCCATCGTCAGAATTTTCGACGAGGCCAAGGCGCGGGAATTCTACGTCGATTTTCTCGGTTTCGAGATCGACTGGGAACATCGCTTCGGTGAAAATTTCCCGCTCTATATGCAAGTTTCCCGGGCGGGATTAGGCCTTCATCTCAGCGGCCATCATGGCGATGCGACCCCGGGCTCCAACATCTTTGTCACCATGCACGGCGTTCACGCCTATCAACGGGAATTGGCGGCGAAGGATTATCGCTTCATGAAGCCGGGTGTTGAAGAACTGCCCTGGGGCGACGTGATGGAGGTGACCGACCCTTTCGGCAATCGCATCCGTTTCTGCGAACAGAAAATCCGGTCGTAAGTCCTATCGGGCGCTGCGGCTCTTGACCTTTCCTTTCCTTTGAACGATAGAACGCGCGAATAGCGAACCGCGCGCACGGGAACCCCGTG
>JAEXMK010000218.1 GCA_023444445.1 Pseudomonadota bacterium
CTTCTCCCCGCCGGGGAGAAGGTGGCCCGAAGGGTCGGATGAGGGGGCAACGGTAGAGATTTACGGGGAGCTCGCCCCCTCATCCCGCTGCCGCGGGCTTCTCCCCGGCGGGGAGAAGTAACAAGGGGCTGCCGTTTACTTCAAGGCTTACGGTTCAGTCTATGGCGAGCGGGCTATGTCGCCCCGCATGCCTTCAAAAGTTCAGATCACCGGATAAAGAGACCAGAAGAACAGTTCATATTCCTGGTCACGATCGTCGTCATGCTGTTCGTCATCCGGTCTGCGCGGTGTTTTGTCCTGAAACTCGGTCTCCACCCGGTCATTGACGACGGGCATTCTTCGGCCGATGCCAAAGAGGTCAAAGGAGAGCATATTGAACCCTGCTACCATGGCCAGTTCCCTTCTTCACGCGAGTTAACGGTGTGTTAAGTTTCGCGCGTTGCCATGATTTCGTCAAGATTGGCCGAGGAATTTGTCTACTATTTTTAACAACAATGCCGTGATGAGCGTTTCACCGGTGCCGGATTTCACGCAATGAATGTTTGTTGGTGCCGTGAAACGTCTTTCGAGGCGGCCTCGGAATAGCTCTTTTCGGCCGCTTCCAGTGCGGAATCGGTATCGGTGGCATGGCCGAGGTTTTTCAGGGCACCTGAGACGGCTGCGATATTGGCTTTCACCGCCTGCGGATGCGCACGCCGGCCGGTGTGGTTGAGCCTTATCAGCCGTTCCGCGCCGGGGCCGACCCCGGCGGAAATATCCGCGCCATGCTCCTTCGATACAGCGGCGAGAAACGCTCCGGTTTCGACGGTATCCGGCAGGATCGCCGTGGAAACGAGGGCTGACGCGTGTGCGTCTTCCACCCAGTTGGTGATGCCAAGTGCCCTGATGCCATGACGGGTGGCTGCTGCTGCACGCTCGTGCCGCAGATTAGCGGCTGGCAAACCCTCAGCCTCGATCCTGTCGAGTGCTGCTTCCAGCGCGTAAAATTCCAGCGGCGCCGGCGTTCCGGGCAGCGCGCCACGGCCGGCATCCAGCCAGAGCTGCTTCTGGTCGAGGAGCGAGAGCATGGAATTGGTGGGCGCTTTGTCGTGCGAAAGAAGCTCCCATGCATTTGGGCTGACCGAAATGGCGGATACGCCGGCAGGGCCGGCCAAGGCCTTCTGCGGCCCGATGACGGCGATATCGATGCCCAGCCTGTCAACGTCAAAGGCATGGCCGCCAATCGAGGCGACGGCATCCACCAAGGTGATAACGCCTCTTTCCTGCGCCAGCTCGGCAATGGCGGGCAGGGGGTTGAGAATGCCACTTGCCGATTCCGCATGTACGATGGCGATGAGATCGAAGCCCGGCGCGTCATCCAGCGCGCGCTCGACTTCGGCCAGCGTCACTGGCTTTGCCGGGCTTGCCGTCAGATTGATCACCGTTGCGCCGCCGCGTTCCAGCCAGCCGCCGAACCATGCGCCATAGGGGCTGGTGACGATGTTGAGCGCCCGCAACCCTGGGCGCGCAAGGCTTGTCGCCGTCGCCTCCAGCGCCAGCACGGCTTCCGCCTGTATCAATAGCACGTCGTTTTTTGTGCCCATCAGCGCCGCCAGCCGGTCGGCCAGCACGGCGTAGCGTTCGGCGGGGAAAGCGGGCGGGTCGAGGAGCAATGCGTAATCCGGGGCGGGCATCTCTTATCCTTGCATGGTGGTGATGAGCCGCGGGGCAGCATCGATCAGGCTTCTGGCAGTCGAGGATTGCGGCGCGGAAATGATCGCTTCGGTCCCGCCGATTTCGACGATCCGACCTGCCTCCATGATCGCGACACGATGGCAGACGGCGCGGATGACGGCGAGATCATGGGACACGAAAATACAGGAAATCGCCGTTTCCCGCTGGATTTCCACCAGCAGTTCGAGAATCTGCCGGCGAACCGAAACATCGAGCGCCGAGACCGCTTCGTCCATGATGAGAAGCGACGGCTTGAGGGCAATGGCGCGGGCAATCGCCACACGCTGCCTTTGCCCGCCCGAAAGTTCGAAGACGGAGCGGCCGGCATAGGCAGCTGGCAGGCCGACACGCTCGAGAAGGCGGCGTATTTCCGCCGGGCGGTCGCGCCTCTGAACGATGCGGTGAATGCGCAGCGGCTCGCCTATGGCGTCCTCGACGGTAGCGCGTGGGTTGAAGGCGCCATGCGTATCCTGAAACACCATCTGCATCTGCTGCCGGGCGGCGCGCAATGCGCTGCCGCTAAGCGAGAGCCAGTTGCGGTTTTCGAAACGGACTGTGCCTTCGTCGGCAGGGATCAGCCGCATCAGGATGCGCGCCAGTGTCGATTTCCCGCAGCCGGAGGGGCCGGCAAGGCCCAACGTCTCGCCGCGCTTGAGCGAAAACGAGATATCGGAGAGCGCCGTCACCGTTCTTGCGCCGGTGCGATAGGTCTTGGAAAGGCCGTCCACGCTCAGAAGGATTTCGTTCATGGCGCGGCCTCGCGGACGAGCGGCGGCGTCGAAAGATCGAGGTAATCGGCAAGCAGCGCCCGGGTATAGGCATGGGCGGGCGCGGAAAGCACCCGCCGGGCCGGGCCGTGTTCCACCAGCTCGCCGGCGCTTAAAACCGCGATGTCGTCGGCAAGGCTGGAGGCAAGGCCGATATCATGGGTGATGAAGACAAGCGTTCTTTCTTCCTCACGCACGAGATCATCGAGAAGGGTGGCGATGGCCGCCTGGGTTACGGTGTCGAGCGCGCTCGTCGCCTCGTCGGCAATCAGGATCGAAGGGCGCGCCGCAATGGCGGCGGCAATCGCCACACGTTGCCTCTGCCCGCCGGAAAGCTGGTGCGGATAGGCGGTGAGCAGATGAGAGGGGTGCGGCAGCCGCACTTTTTCCAAGAGATCGCGGGCAAGATCGCGCGCCGCTTTCCATGAGAGACCGAGATGTCGTACCGCGCCTTCCGCCACCTGCTCGCCGATGGTCAGAACCGGGTTCAGTGTCGCGCCGGTATCCTGAAAGATCGTGCCGATATCGCGCCCCGGCGCCGGCCTGCCGGTGAACAGGCCGCTGTCACGGCTCCAGGAAATATCGCCCGAGACCCGCGCGGTCGGCGGCAGAAGCCCGGGGATCGCGTTGCCGAGCGTGGATTTGCCCGAGCCGCTTTCGCCGATGATCGCCAGCCGCTGCCCCTGCCGTATCGTCAGGGAAACCTTGCGCAGCGCCGGTGCATCGGCCGCGGCATAACGGACGCTGAGATCATCGATCCGGCAAAGGGCGTTACCGCTCATGGCGCCTGCCTCCTCGTCGCCATTGCCCGATTGATGCCTTCTCCAAGAAGATAGACACCGAGCACTGTCACCAGCAGACCGATGCCGGGGATGACGGACAGGAACGCGGCTGAGCGCAGTACGTTGCGTCCTTCCGCGATCATCGAACCCCATGTAACGATATTGGGATCGCCAAGCCCGAGGAAGGAGAGCGCCGCCTCGGTGAGGATGGCCGCGGCAACGATGATGGCGGCGAGCGCCAGAACCGGTGGCAGGGCATTGGGCAATATTTGCCGGAAGGCGATTTCCAGCGGATGCATGCCGATGGCGCGGGCGGATTGCACATAGTCCCGCTCGCGGATGCTCAGCACCTGCGCGCGCATCAACCGCGCTGGGTCCGCCCACGCGCCGAGCGCAATGGCCAGAATGACTGTCGGCATCGAGGGGCCGATGGTGCTGACAAAGGCAAGCGCCAGCAGGAAATTCGGCACGATCTGAAAGGCATCGGTGACGCGCATCAGCGCCTCATCCACAAGGCCGCCGGCAAAACCGGCAATCGTGCCGATGACGGTGCCGAAAACAAGTGCTGCGGCGGCTGCACCCATGCCGACGAGCAGCGATGCCTGCGCGCCATGGGCAAGTTCGGACAGCACATTGCGGCCCAGCCGGTCGGTGCCGAGCGGCAGGGCCGCATCCGTAAAGGGCGCAATCAGCGGCTCGCCGACGATCGCCAGCGGATCGCCGGGGAACAGGAGGGGAGCGGAGAGCGCAATTACCGCCAGCAATGTCAGGATGACAGCGCCCGTCATACTTTCGAAACTGCGCAGGAGCCGGAGAACGAAACTCATGCCGCATTCTCCCCGCTGCCGATGCGCGGATCGAGAACGGAATAGAGAATGTCGATGGCGAGATTGACGAGGATGACGAAGACGGCGCTGGTGAGGATAATGCCCATCAGAAGCGGCGTATCACGCCCGCTGACGGCCTCCTGCGCCAGCCGGCCGAAACCCGGAATGGCAAAGACGCTTTCAATCACCACGCTGCCGCCCAGCATGGTTGCGGCCTGCAGGCCAAGCACAGTGACGAGCGGCAGCGCCGCGTTGCGGGCAACATGACGCAGCACGATGCGCCGTCTGGAAAGCCCCTTGGATTGCGCAAAAAGTACGAAATCCAGGGGCCAGACGGCCGCCATGGCGGTGCGCATGACGCGCAGGAACAACGCCAGATAGATGAGGCCAAGGCTGGCGACCGGCAGTACAAGATGGCGGGCAATATCCAGCGCCCGGGAAAAGCCCTGCTTGCCCGAGGCGATGGTTTCTATGCCCGAGGTCGGCAGCCAGCGAAGCTGCACGGCAAAGACGATGGCAAGCACGAGGCCAAGCCAGAAGCCGGGCGTGGCGTAAAGCGCGAGCGACAAGGCGGAGAGCACCCGGTCGGTTACTCCACCGGGACGCGCGCCGGCGACGATACCGAGCGCGGTGCCGAGGATGAAGGCAAGAGCGGTAGCGCTGCCCATCAGAAGCAGCGTGTTCGGCAGCCGCTCGAGGATCAATCCCAGCACCGGCCGGTCAAAGGCAAGCGACCAGCCGAGATCGAGCCGCAGCACCGAACTGGCATAGAGCCAGAAGCGGGCGAGCATCGAGCCGTTGAGGCCATATTGCTCACGCAGCGCATCCCGCAGCCCGGCATCGCCGCCGCCGATGGAAACGAGATAGGCATCCACCGCATCGCCGGAGGCATTTTCAAGCAGGGCGAAGGTGAAGATGAGAACGATCAGCAGCACCGGAATGGCGCTGATCGCCCTTCGCCGCAGCAAAGACGTCGCACGTTTCACGGCGCGGCCTCAGCTATCGACCGCGGTGTCCGCCCAGTTGGAAACCGCCCAGCGTGGATTGCTGGCGACATGTTTGACCGTATCGCGCGCCACCGTGATGAAACCCCATTCAGCGACGTTGATGAGCGGCAGATCGGCTGTAACCTGTTTCTGGAAATCCTTGTAGAGCGCGGTGCGAGCGGCGGTATCCACGGTTTGCGCCGCCTTGTCGATCAACGTATCGAGCGTCTTGTTCTCATACCCGCCCTGATTGGAGAAGCCGACGCCGGCGGGGATGCCGGAGCGCACGAGAATCGTGGTGGAGATCGCCGGATCGCCGCGGAACACAGGGGGAGCAACTGCCAGATCGAAGGCGTGGTCGGTATAGACGGCCTTCTGGTGGGCGGCAGCGTCGTTATTGACCAGCTCGGCATCGATGCCGATTTCCTGAAGCGCCTGACGAAGATAGGAGCCGAATTGTTTGGTTTCGTTGAAATAGGGCGCGGGAAGAAGTTTCAGCGAAAAACGCTTTCCGTCAGGTCCGCGAGCATATCCGGCCTCGTCCAGCAGGGCATTGGCCTTGGCGACGTCGAAATCATAGGTCTCCACATCGCCGGTATAAAATTCAGGGGCGTTTTTCGGCACGGGGCCTGTCGATGCCGTGGCATAACCGAGGAATACCTTGTCGATGACGAATTTCTTGTCGATGGCGTGCGCGATGGCCTTTCTGACCTTGAGGTCGGCCAGTTCCTTCCGGCGGTGATTGATTTCCACCACCAGCTGATAGGTCAGCGCCTCGTAACCATCGGCGATCACCTTGATACCCGGCTGCTTGGCGATGCGGGCAAGATCGGCGAGCGGTACGGCGGAGAAGGCGGCCAGCTGGATTTCTTCGGCTTCCAGCGCCGAGGCTGCCCCTGCACGGTCCGGCAGGACGCGATAGATGATTTCCTCGAGCTGCGGCTGGTCTTTGCCCCAGTAATTCGGGTTGCGGGTCAGGCGGTAATATTCGCCGGGTTTGTATTCGGCAAAAACGAAAGGCCCGGTGCCGACCGGTTTGGTATTGGCCGGATTGGTGGCGATATCGGTGCCTTCATAAAGATGTTTCGGCACGACGCTGGTGACGACAGGCAAAGCATTGCGGATGAGCTGGAATGGCGTGGGCTTGGAAAAACGGAAGACGGCGGTGTGGTCATCAGGCGTTTCCACCTTGTCCAGATTGGCAAAGACCAGCCGGCCGAGGTTCTGCAATGGTTTCCACACCGAAAGCGCCGAAAAGGCCACATCCGCCGAGGTAAAGGGTTTACCGTCATGCCAGGTCACGCCTTCGCGCAGCTTGAAGGTGGCGCTCAAGCCATCTTCCGATCCCTGCCATTCGGTCGCAAGCCGCGGTTCCAGCCCGTCCTTGCCATCGAAGGAAGCTTCCGCCAGCGGCTCGACGATCTTGCTGGCGATATAAAACACGCCATTGGAGGCGACGATGGCCGGATTGAGGTTTTTCGGCTCCGAATCGGCCGCGACGATCAACCGTCCCCCGGATTTCGTCTGCGCTGCGGCGATTCCCGCCAGTCCCGTGGTTGCGGCAAGAGCAAGCGAGGTCTTGAGAAGCGAGCGGCGGGAAAGCTGGACAGGCGACATGAATTTCACTCCGGAAATGAGGGCGAGACGGGCTTTTCCGCTTGGCC
>JAEXMK010000124.1 GCA_023444445.1 Pseudomonadota bacterium
GGCGCCACACCACAAGCGCACGCGCCCTTCGTCTATCGGTTAGGACGTCAGATTTTCATTCTGAAAAGAGGGGTTCGACTCCCCTAGGGCGTGCCACTTGCTTCTCTTATAAAATCAGTAGTCTGCACGAAACTCTTCACGCATTGCGTAAAGACGCCAACATAGATGGCGCTTCCACGTGCAAGGCCTCGCTTCCATAAAATTGAAGATCGTTCGCGGGCCCCTCAGGGCGCGAAAGCCGCGTCCAGAACGCGCAGCTGCACGCGCCTCTGGCCCTGCCAGAGATCGGCGCCCACGGTGCCTGCGACGTGAATGTTCCTGCCACGCGCATTCAGCAGCATCTGCCCCAGAGGGGCTTCTGCAGCGCGAAACGCGATACCGTCCAGCCGCGATCCATCCATGGCCTCCAGCGTGATCTTGACGTGGGCTGTGCCCACAAGCCTGACATCGCGCAGGCGATGCGCCGGCACGGCAAAGATCGGCTGCGAGTGGCCTGATCCGTAAGGACCGGCCTGTTCCAGCTGGTCGACAAGCTGCAGTGTCGCACCCGACGCGCCGATAGCGCCGTCGATCTTCAGCACGCTGCTTTCCACCAACTCATTCACGGTCTTTGCGGCCGCTTCCTCGAAGAAAGCCCTGAGCTTGCCGAGATTGGCGCGCTCCACGGTCAGGCCGGCCGCCATGGCATGCCCACCGCCCTTGACCAGCAAACCAGCCTCTACGGCGGCGCGCACCATGCGTCCCATATCGAAACCGTTGATCGAACGGCCGGAGCCTGTGCCCTTGCCGGAAGGATCAAAAGCAATGGCAAAAGCCGGGCGCCGAAAACGGTCTTTCAGGCGCGAGGCGAGCAGACCCACAATACCCGGATGCCAGTTTTCGCGCGCAGTGACGATGACGCCAGCACCGGAGCCGTCGCCATATTCGAACAGCGCCTCCGCCTCGGCCTCCGTCAACATGGCTGCTTCCATCGCCTGCCGCTCGCGGTTCAGCTCATCCAGCCGCTCGGCAATCACCTCGGCCTGCGAGGAATCATCAATCGTCAACAGACGGCTGCCGAGCGCCGCATCGCCGATACGGCCGCCGGCATTAATGCGTGGTCCGATCAGGAAGCCGAAATGATAGGGCGTGACGGGTCCGCCCAACCCCGCCTTCTTGAACAGCGCAGCAAGACCTGCATTGTTCATGTGCCGCGCGGCAATTAACCCCTTCACCACATAGGCGCGGTTCAGCCCCTTCAGCGGCACCACGTCACAGACCGTCGCAAGCGCGACGATATCAAGCAACGACAGCAGATCAAGCGTGAAGGCCTGCCTGTTGCGCCTGTCCTTCAGCAGCCGCAACGTAGCGACCAGCACGAGGAAGACCACGCCTGCCGCACAGAGATGCCCCTGCCCCGAAAGATCGTCCTCTCGGTTGGGATTAACCAGCGCCACGGCCGGCGGCAGTTCCGTGCCGACCTGATGGTGGTCGATCACCACCACATCCGTTCCTGCATCCCTGGCAGCCTGCAGCGATTCATGGCTGGTGGAACCGCAATCAACGGTAACGATCAGCGTCGCGCCATTGGCGGCAAGTTGCTGCATCGCCGCCGGATTCGGCCCGTAGCCCTCGAAAATCCGGTCGGGAATATAGATCTCCGGCGTCAAACCGAAATGTGCAAGAAAGCGATACATCAAGGCGGATGAAGCAGCGCCGTCGACATCGTAATCCCCAAAGATCGCCACCTTCTCGCCTGTCTCTATGGCCCGCACCAGCCGTTCCGCAGCCTTTTCACAATCGGTCAGCACATGCGGATCGGGCATCAGGGAGCGGATGGTCGGATCGAGGAATGCCAGGGCGTCATCGACGCCTACCCCACGCCCGGCAAGAACACGTGCGATCAATTCGGGAATGGCGTGGATCTGGGACATGGCCAGAGCGCGGTTCTGCCCGGCCTGATCCAGCCGCGATACCCAACGCTGTTCTGTCGCCGACCGCTCCACGCTTAAAAATGCGCGGGCCACGGTATCGGCCGGCTCCATCATTGCCATTCCGTCCATTCGTCCTGTTGTGCGCCTGATCGCGCTTTTAGAACGGGCTAAATGGCGATGACGCGTTTTTCAAGCAAAAACGCGCATATGAAGATTCAGACCGAAAAAATCGAGAAAAACGGGCTGACAATCGAGACCGCACCAACAAGCAGCAGCAAAGAGAAGACGGCGAGCGAACACCAGTTGCGCTCATGCTCTCCCATATCGAATTCCATCGTGCGAATATTGTCGTTCGCATTGTGAGGCCGCGCCCGGTGATGGGCGGCCAGAGCGGCTGCGCGCTTATTGTCCTTGAACAGGATGATCGATGTCACGGCCACGCCTCCCTCGCTTGGTGAACAGAATTAACCATAGTGCCGAATCGCCTTGTTTTCCAGCATTTCCGACACCCTCCCCCAAATTTTATGGGCCGGGCATGAAGGGGCGATCTGGACGGGCGCCCCAACGAAAAACCGCGCCTCCGAGTGGAAGCGCGGCTTTTCAATGTTATCGAAAAGCGAAGCGTCTCAGGTCCGCTCGATGCGGATGACCTGCGGCTCGCTCACGAGATATTTCTCGTTCTTGATCGCCTTCACCGCCTTGCGGATCGCATCTTCCATCGTCGCATGGGTAACGAGGATGATGGTCTGCGGCGCACCTTCCACATGCACGCGCTGGCGCTGCACGATGGATTCGAGCGAAATGTTGTTTTCGGCCATGCGGGTTGCGATGGAGGCAAACACACCGGCCTGGTCCTTCACCGTCAGTCGGATGAAATAACCGCCCTCATGGCTCTTCATCTTGGCGCGGCGGTACTCCGTCAAAGACTTCGCAGGACGGCCGAGTACCGGCACCTGCTGGGCGCCCGGACGGCTCTTGGCAATATCGGCGATATCACCCAGCACGGCGGACGCCGTGGCGTTTCCGCCTGCACCCGGGCCAACCATTAGCAATTCGCCGAGAATGTCGGATTCGATCGCCACCGCATTGGTCACGCCATCCACCTGGGCGATAACGGAATCGAGCGGCACCATGGTCGGATGTACGCGCTGCTCGATACCGGATTCCGTCACCTGCGCCACGCCGAGAAGCTTGATGCGGTAACCGAGTTCGGCGGCCGCCTGAATGTCCTCGCTGGAGATATTGGTGATGCCTTCGAGATAGATATCGTCAGCCGAAATCCTGTTGCCAAAGGCAAGCGTCGTCAGAATGGCAAGCTTGTGGGCGGTGTCATTGCCCTCGATATCGAAAGCCGGATCGGCTTCGGCATAACCCAGCCGCTGCGCTTCTTTCAGGCACGCCTCGAAGGACAGCCCCTCCTTTTCCATCTTGGTCAGGATGTAGTTGCAGGTGCCGTTCATGATGCCGTAGATGCGCGTCACATGGTTGCCGGTGAGAGACTCACGCAGCGCCTAGATCACGGGAATACCGCCAGCCA
>JAEXMK010000140.1 GCA_023444445.1 Pseudomonadota bacterium
GCTGAAGCTCGGAATAAGCCGCCATCTGCCGATCCTTGTAACCGCGCGCCAGTTCGAACATGCCGTAATTCAGCTGGTGGAAACCGGCGAGCGTGATGAACTGGAACTTGTAGCCCATCGCGCCCAGCTCACGCTGGAACTTGGCAATCGTCGCGTCGTCGAGGTGCTTTTTCCAGTTGAACGACGGCGAGCAATTGTAAGCAAGCTTCTTGCCGGGGTACTCCTTGTGCACGCCTTCGGCGAACCGGCGCGCCTGCTCAAGATCTGGTTTGGATGTCTCGCACCAGATAAGATCGCAATAGGGCGCATAGGCCACCGCGCGGGCAATGCAGGGTTCCAAACCGTTCTTAACCTGATAAAAGCCCTCAACGGTGCGGCCGGCATCGTAATCCACGAAGGGACGGTCGCGCTCATCTATATCGGAGGTCAGAAGCTTGGCAGCCTCCGCATCCGTGCGGGCGATGACCAGCGTCGGCACGCCCATGACGTCAGCCGCAAGCCGTGCCGCTGTGAGGTTGCGAATATGCGCCGCCGTCGGGATCAGAACCTTGCCGCCGAGATGGCCGCATTTCTTTTCAGACGCCAGCTGATCCTCATAGTGAACGCCCGCAGCTCCGGCCTCGATGAAGGCCTTCATGATCTCGAAGGCGTTGAGCGGCCCGCCGAAACCGGCTTCTGCGTCGGCAACGATCGGCGCGAACCAGGTGTCGACCGAAAGGCCCTTGCCCTCCGCCGTCTCGATCTGGTCGGCACGCTGCAGGGTGCGGTTAATGCGCTTGGCCAGCTCCGGTGCCGCATTGGCAGGATAAAGCGACTGGTCGGGATACATGGCCGACGCCGTATTAGCGTCTGCCGCAACCTGCCAGCCCGAGAGATAGATCGCCTTCAACCCGGCACGAACCATCTGCATGGCCTGGTTGCCGGATAGCGCGCCAAGCGCGTTGACGAAACTTTCCTCGTTGATCAGCTTCCACAGACGGTTCGCGCCCATTTCGGCCAGCGAATGGCGGATCTCGACGGAGCCGCGCAGCCGCTCCACATCGGCGGCGGTATAGGTACGCTCGATGCCGTCAAAACGTCCCTGCGGTGCGCCCGGAACAAGCTTGTAAAAATCCGTCATACTTCTCTCTCCCAAGATAATACAGTTTCAAGCACGGGCGACTGTGCATTGTGTATGCCGCCGTTTGATGTGACTACATTTACATTTTCTGAGATTTGAACGCCAGAACAAACATAAAAACAGTGACTTGAAAGAGGTTATACTGTAGGATGCATGACAGAGTGGCGCTGTAAAATTGTAAATTTTGTAAAAGAAATTGATCTGTCGAGTTTGTAACAAGCTTGTATGAGTTGACGGGGATGGAGGGTCGACGCAATGTCGGAAAACAAGATTTTTGCAGGCCCTCGCGTGCGCCGTATTCGCAATGGTCTTGCATTGACGCAGACGGCCATGGCCGAGGCGCTGGCGATTTCGCCGTCTTACCTTAACCTCATCGAACGCAACCAGCGACCGCTCACCGTGCAACTGCTGTTGAAGCTCGCCTCTGTCTACAAGGTCGATCTGGACGATCTGCAAGGCGAAAGCGCCGGTTCCGCCGGGCAGTTGCGGGAGGTCTTCGCCGATCCATTGCTGGCGGGCGAGGTGCCATCGCCACAGGAATTGATCGAAGTGGCCGATGCCGCGCCGAATGCGGCAAGCGGCGTCCTCAAGCTCTATCGTGCTTACCGGGAGCAGGCGCAGCGCCTTTCGGATCTCTCCGATCTTCTGGCGCGGGAGGGACATGAGACGGCGCTGTCTTCTACGCGCCTGCCGATCGACGAGGTGCGGCACGTCTTCGAAAACCGTTCAGCCTATTTCCATATGATCGACGCGGCGGCGGAGGAGCTGAACAAACAATTGGCGGCGGGCGACGATCTCGCTTCGGGATTGAGAGCATGGCTTCAGAAGAACCACGGCATCGTTGTCAGAACCCTGCCGGTCCACGCCATGCCGAATCTGAGACGGCGTTATGATCGCCATTCGATGCGGCTGTTCCTCTCTGAGCGCCTGTCGCAGGCGGATCAGTTGCGGGAAATGGCCATGGAGACCTGTCTTCTTGCCCTTCGCGAAGAGATAGGAGCGGAACTGGATGTGCTCGGCCTGACGGGAGAGGAGGCGCGGCGCATCGCCCGTTTCGAATTGGCGCGCTATGCCGCCCATGCGCTGATGATGCCCTATGGTTCGTTTCTCGCCGCCGCGCTGCGGGCAAAATACGATGTCGATGTCCTGCGGTCGCGTTTTAACGTTTCATTCGAGCAGGCAGCCAGCCGTTTGGTCACCCTGCAACGGCCCTCGGCTCTAGCAATCCCGTTTTTCCTGATGGAGATCGACAATGCCGGCAACCGTTTTCGTCTCGCAGGTGCCGGTGGTTTCCCGCGGGCGCGATTCGGCGGCCTCTGTCCGCGGCTGAACATCCACGCTGCCTTCGCCCAGCCGGGGCAGGTGCTGGTGGAAGCGGTTGAGATGCCTGATGGCGACGCCTTCCTCACGGTGTCGCGCACCCTGGAAGGTCCACAGGCCGGCTTCGGCGAAAGAGTGCGCCGGACCGCCGTGCTTCTGGGTTGCGATCTCGCTCAGGCGGGGGACACCGTCTATGGCCCTGCTGCGTCCGGCGCACCGCCGGTTGCCGTCGGCCCCTCATGCCGGCTGTGCGAAAGGCAGGGCTGCCTCTCACGGGCCGAAGCGCCGCTCACCCGCCCGCTGGGGTTGGATGAAATGGTCAGCGGCCTGAGTGTTTTCGACTTCCAGTAAGCTTTTCCACGCAATTTTTCGCGTGTGAAACACATGTGGTTGAAAATGCTGTGCTGCACATTTCCCGCTTGCCCCCGTCTGTTTTCCTTTCTAGTCTCTCCTAAAAAAGGGGATCACGCTCCCACCGTGAGGATGCGTTAACAGGAGACATCATGAAAAACCGTTCTCTCCGTCTGACCTTGGCTCTCACCACCGTGCTCGTTGCAGCAGGCTCGGCAATGGCCCAGGAGAAGGTCGTCCACGTCTATAACTGGTCGGATTACATCGATCCCGTCATCCTTGAGGATTTTACCAAGGAAACCGGAATCAAGGTGGTTTACGACGTCTATGACGGCAACGAGGTGCTGGAGACCAAGCTTCTCGCCGGCGGTTCGGGTTACGATGTCGTGGCGCCCACGTCGCCCTTCCTTGCAAGACAGATCAAGGCCGGCGTCTATCAGAAGCTGGACAAGTCCAAGCTGCCGAACCTCAAGAACATGTGGCCGGAAATCACGCAGCGTCTGGCGCAATACGATCCAGGCAACGAATATGCCGTCAATTACATGTGGGGCACCACCGGCATTGGCTACAACGTCGCCAAGGTGAAGGCGGCGCTTGGCGATGTGCCCGTTGATAGCTGGGACGTGCTGTTCAAGCCGGAAAATGCCGAGAAGCTGAAGGCCTGTGGCATCAACATTCTCGATGCCTCCGATGAGACTTTCGCGATTGCGATGAATTACATCGGCAAGAACCCCGACAGCAAGGAGACGGCCGACCTGGAAGCGGGCGGCGAGGTCTATTCCAAGATTCGTCCTTTCGCGAAAACCTTCAATTCCTCGCCCTATATCAATGACCTTGCCAATGGCGACATCTGCATTTCCATCGGTTGGTCGGGCGATATTCTCCAGGCCAAAACCCGCGCTGAAGAGGCCAAGAACGGCGTCGAGGTGAATTACGTCATCCCGAAGGAAGGCACCTATATCTGGATGGACAGTTTCGCCATTCCGGCAGACGCCAAGAACGTCGAGGAAGCCCATGCCTTCATCAACTACATGATGAAACCTGAAGTCGCGGCCAAGGCCTCTGACTATGTGCAATATGCCAACGGCAACCTCGCCTCGCAGGCGCTGATGGATCCGGCTGTCGCCAAGAACCCGTCTGTTTATCCGAGCCCGGACACGATGAAGAAGCTCTTCACGATTTCGCCCTACGGGCCAAAGGAACAGCGTGTCCTCAACCGCGTCTGGACGCAGATCAAGACCGGCAGCTAACCGGACTTGGCAGAGGGTGGCGCCGTCCACCCTCTTTGTCCTTCAGGTCGTCGATGAAATCTTGGGTGAAATGGGGCGGGCATGGCAAAGACACTCGGACCGGTCAAACGCAAATTCAGCCCTTGGGATAATCCCGATGCGGTGCCCTTCATCCGCTTTGAAAACGTCACCAAACGGTTTGGCGATTTTGTCGCCGTCAACAATCTGACGCTTGATATTTACGAGCGCGAGTTTTTCTCTCTGCTTGGCCCGTCGGGCTGCGGCAAGACTACGCTGATGCGCATGCTTGCCGGTTTCGAGGAGCCGACCGAGGGGCGTATCCTGCTGCAGGGCAAGGATATTTCCGGCGTGCCACCCTACAAGCGCCCGACCAATATGATGTTCCAGTCCTACGCGCTTTTCCCCCATATGTCGGTGGAGAAGAACGTGGCCTTTGGCCTCGTGCAGGATGGGCTGCCAAAGGCGGAGATCGCCGCCCGCGTTGAGGAAATGCTGCGGCTCGTAAAGCTGACGGAATTTGCACGGCGGAAGCCAAGCCAGCTTTCCGGGGGGCAGCGCCAGCGCGTGGCGCTTGCCCGGTCGCTCGCAAAGCGGCCAAAAGTGCTTCTGCTGGATGAACCGCTCGGCGCACTCGACAAAAAGCTGCGCGAGGAAACCCAGTTCGAACTGATGGATATCCAGACCAATCTCGGTCTGACCTTCCTCATCGTCACCCATGACCAGGAAGAGGCGATGACGGTATCGGACCGCATTGCCGTCATGGACAAGGGCAATGTCGTGCAGGTGGCGACGCCAGCCGAAATCTATGAAGCCCCGAACAGTCGCTACGTGGCGGACTTCATTGGCGATATCAATATTTTCGACGCCAATGTCGTCGCCAATGCTTCCGATATTGGAAAGCCCGGTCTGGTGACGCTCGATTGTGACGGATTGAAGGTGTCGGTGGAGCAGGAATGCGCGGCGGCCACCGGCAGCCAGGTGGCTTTCGCCATTCGCCCGGAAAAGGTTCGCATTTCGCTCGATCAGCCGGCCGACAGCACTGTCAATTCGGCCTATGGCGAGGTCTGGGATATTGGTTATCTCGGTGACTTCTCGGTGTTCATCGTCAAGCTTGCCGATGGCCGCGTCATCCGCGCCGCGCAGGCGAATGTGTCGCGCCTCGTCGACCGTCCCATCACCTTCGGGGATATGGTGTGGCTGAACTGGAAACCGGATTCAGGACTTGTCCTGATACGCTGAGGGAGGCTTCGATGGCAATCACCACTCCCGAAAACCGGCAAAGCCCCTGGCGTTGGCTGGTTGTAGCGGTTCCCTATTTCTGGCTGGTGCTGTTCTTCGCCGCGCCCTTTTTCATCATCTTTAAAATCTCGCTGTCGGATACGGCGATCTCCATGCCGCCCTATACGCCTGTCTTCGAAGGATTTTCAAAGCTCGGCGAATTTTTCTCGCAGCTGGATTTCGAGAATTATCTCTTCCTCACCGAAGACCCGCTTTATATCGAAGCCTATCTGTCGTCTCTGCGCATCGCCTTTATCTCCACTTTTCTGCTGCTGTTGATCGGTTATCCCATGGCGCTGGCCATGGCGCGCGCGCCTTCAGCCGTCCGGCCGACACTGGTGATGCTGGTGATCCTGCCGTTCTGGACCTCGTTCCTGATCCGCGTTTATGCCTGGATCGGTATTCTGAAGCCCGAGGGCCTGCTGACGGTGCTGTTCCAGTGGCTCGGTTTCCTGGGACCGGACCAGCAGGTCAATATTTTCCGCACCGAAACGGCGATCTTTATCGGCATCGTTTATTCCTATCTGCCCTTCATGGTGCTGCCGCTTTATTCGGCGCTGGAAAAGCTGGACAATACGCTGCTGGAAGCCGCTGCCGATCTCGGCTGCCCGCCCTGGAAAGCCTTCTGGAAGATCACTTTCCCGCTCTCCCTACCGGGCGTGGTCGCTGGCTCGATGATCTGCTTCATCCCGATTACTGGCGAATTCGTCATCCCCGATCTGCTGGGCGGCGCACAGACGCTGATGATCGGCAAGACGCTGTGGACGGAATTCTTCGGCAATCGCGACTGGCCTCTGGCCTCCGCCGTCGCCGTGCTCCTGCTGATCCTACTGGTGGTGCCCATCGCCATCTTCCAGAACCAGCAGAAGAAGGTGGGGTGACGCCATGAAGCGCGGAAAATTCGACATCACCGTCCTCACTCTCGGTTTTGCCTTCCTCTACATCCCGATCATCATCCTGATCATCTATTCCTTCAATGCCTCCAAGCTGGTGACAGTCTGGGGCGGCTTTTCGCTGCAATGGTACAAATCCATGTGGTCGAACCAGAGCCTGATGGATGCGGCCTGGGTAACGCTGCGCGTGGGTATCCTCAGCGCCACCATCGGCACTATCCTTGGGACCCTGGCGGCGCTGTCTCTCACCCGCTTTGCCCGTTTCCCGGGTAGAGTGCTTTTTTCCGGTATGATCTATGCGCCGCTCGTTATGCCTGAGGTGATCACCGGCCTGTCGCTGCTATTGCTTTTCGTGGCTGTCGGGGTGGATCGCGGTTTCTGGACTGTCGTCATCGCCCACACCACCTTCACCATGTGCTATGTGGCGATCGTCGTGCAGTCGCGCCTTCTGACCTTCGACAGGAGCCTTGAGGAAGCCGCCCTCGATCTCGGCTGCCCGCCGGTCAAGACCTTCTTCCGCATCACCCTGCCGCTGATCTTCCCCGCCGTCATTGCCGGCTGGATGCTTGCCTTCACCCTGTCGCTCGACGATCTTGTCATCGCCAGCTTCGCCACCGGCCCAGGTGCGACGACGCTGCCGATCAAGATCTATTCGCAGGTTCGTTTGGGTGTGACGCCGGAAATCAATGCCATCTGCACGATCCTGATCGGGCTCGTGACCATTGGCGTTATCGTTGCATCCATCGCCTCCAAACGTACCGAATTGCAGCGGATGCGCGACGAGCATGCGGCCGCGCGAAACTAATCAAACGTGGCGTTCTGATTTCGCATTGCTGTTGAAATGGCGGTAAAATCAGGAACCTGTAATTTAGTTTTGGCGCTTTACGGTCCCAGAATAGGAATTGTCGTCGGTAATTGCTCGATTTTGGTTTTAACCGCTTGTTAATACGAGTTGGCGGAAAGTAAATCCAACGCAGGGCTGTCAAATTTCTGATGGCCGGGATTGATAATTTCCATATGGCGAGGTTGTCCCCCTTTCTCTCGTTGAAAAAGCACAACTAATACAGGCGGCCGCAAGGCCGCCTTTCTTTTTGCCGGCACCCCGGCATTGGTTCAGCCGTGTTGCGGATGATCCATCGATTTCGAGACGAGAAGCACGGGAACAAGCCCTGCCATGATGATGATGATCGCCGGCACGGCGGCATCCTGCACCCGGGAACGGGATGCATCTTCATAAACCAGGGTAGCCAGCGTGTTGAAACCAAAAGGCCGCAGCAAAATCGTGGCCGGCAATTCCTTCATGGATTCGATCAGGACCAGAAGAAAGGCGGTCAGCGCCGCCGGCCGCATATTCGGCAACAGCACCTTGAACAGTGTCTGTGCACGGTTGCGCCCAAGTGTGCGCGAGGCCATGTCGATGTGCGGCGAGAGTTTCTGGAACCCCGCATCGAGCGTGCCTTCCGCCATGGTCATGAAACGCACCGCATGGGCATAGATGATGGCAAACGCCGTGCCTGACAGCAGCAGCCCGCTGGAAAATCCGAAATGGGAACGGATGAATCCGTCAACGCCATTGTCGAGACTTGCCAGGGGAATGAGCACGCCGATGGCAAGCACGGTGCCCGGCACGCCATAACCCATGGAGCCGAAACGCGATGCCACTTTTGAGATGCGCGAGCGCTCCGTGCGGATGGCATAAGAAAACACGAAAGCGGCAATCAGTGTCACGAAGGCAGCGGTCAGCGAGACTTCGAGGCTGTGCCCGAGCGCTTTCAAAAGCTTGGGTTGAAACAGTGCATCCAGCCTTTTTGCAGCGTAACCGCCCAGCACGATGACGGGAATGAAGAAACCGCTCGCCACCGGAAGGAAACAGAACAGGCTCGCGCACCAGCGCCGCCAGCCGGCAAGCGCCTTCAGCCGATGACGCTGGGCCATGCTTGTCGCCTTGGGTGCGCCAAAGCGCTGTTTCTCCCGGGCATTGCGTTCGATGACGATCAGCGCCCCAACAATGATCAGAATGACGGCGGCGATCTGGGTCGCATTGGCGAGATTGCCGCGATTGAGCCAGGTCTCGTAGATGGTGAAGGTGAGTGTCTGGACGCCGAGATATTCGACCGCGCCGATATCGTTCAGCGTCTCCATCAAGACGAGTGATAGGCCGATGGCGATCGCCGGCCGCGCCATTGGCAATTGCACGGCGAAGAATACACTCAGCGGTCTTGCGCCAAGCGTGCGGGCCGCTTCGGCGGCAAACCGCCCCTGCATCGAAAAGGCGGCGCGGGCCGAGAGATAGACGTAAGGATAGAGCACCGAACTCAGGACGGTCACCGCACCGCCGAGTGAACGGATATCCGGAAACCAGTAATCCCGAATGCTGTGGTAACCGAAGGCTGCCCGAAGGGCGCTTTGCACCGGCCCGGTGAAATCCAAAAACTCACCGGATGCATAGGCCGCCAGATAGGACGGAATAGCAAGCGGCAGCACAAGTGCCGCGGACAGGAGCCGCCGCAGCGGAAATTCGAAGGTGGTGACAAGCCAGGCGCAGACTATCCCGAAGAAGGCCGTCGTCGCGGCTGTTAGCCCCAGCAACATGAAGGTACGAAACCCGGCGCGTGGCAGAACATTGGCAAGAAGATGCTGCCACCCTTCCGTGCTGCCGGTCAGCGCCAGCCAGAAGATTGCCAGAATGGGCATGGCTGCAATGGCTGCGATAATGACCGCCGCGATGGGCAATATCGATACGCGTCTTGTCGCTGTTGGGGAAGTGGTCATTGGCATGCGGGCCTGCTGTCTTGCAAAAGGCTTGGTCGACTGATCCTTCAGCCGGCGGCTTCCGCATTGCTACGCCCGCATGCCCTTAGTTGGCAAGAACCCGCTGTGACGGAAAGGTGATTTCCACCAGCGTGCCTTCATTCGGCGTTGATGTAATCGAGAAATTCGCACGGTTGGCGTCGACCATGGCTTTCGTCAGCGGCAGGCCAAGCCCCGTGCCGTCACCGCGCACGCGCTTGCCGGACGATGCCACCTGCCGAAACGGCTTCATGGCCTGCTCCAGTTCCGCCCGCGTCATGCCGATGCCGGTGTCGCGAATACGCAGCGACACGCTGCCATTTGCCTCATAGGCGGTCGAAACGACGATCTGCCCGCCGGATGGCGTGAAGCGGATGGCGTTCGACAGGATGTTCAGCACGATCTGCTTGATCGAGCGAAGGTCGGCGACGATCTGCGGCACGGATTGCGCCAGCGCCGTGCGGATGATGACGCGCTGATTGTTGGCCTGCGGCTGCACCAGCGACACCGCTTCGGCCACCGTCTCGTTCAGCGGCACGGCGATGAAATCGACATCCATCTGCCCGGCCTCGATCTTGGAAATATCGAGGAGATCATTGACGATATCGAGCACGTGCCGGCCCGAACGGCCAATATCATTGGCATATTCCACATAACGCGGATTGCCGATCGGCCCGAAACGTTCGGTCGCCATCATGTCGGAGAAACCGATGATGGCGTTGAGCGGCGTGCGGATTTCATGGCTGACGCGCGCAAGGAAGTCCGTCTTGTGCGCATTGGCGGTTTCCGCCGCCCGCTTGGCGTTGCGCAACTCTTCTTCCGTGCGCTTCCACTGGGTAATATCGCGGATGACGGCGCAATAGCCATGCGAGGATTTGAGCCGCCCAATGGTCATGAACAGCGGCAGAAAACCGCCGGATGCCTCGCGCCCGATCACCTCGCGGCCGTCATTCAGCACGCTGGCAACACCATTATTGGCAAGTCCGGAAAGATAATCCAGCACGGCGCGCTGGCTCTCATGGGCAAAGAGCGTCACGAAGGGCTTGCCAGCGATTTCGCCATTGTCATAGTTGAACAGCGCGCTGGCCGACCGGTTGAGCGAGCGGATTTCTCCCTCATCGCCCAGAAGCACCACGCCATCGGTGGCTGTTTCCAGAATGGAATGCAGCTCTTCCATTTCGCCCTGCAACAGGGAGAGGCTGCCTGCCTCCGCATTTTCCGCGGTGTTTTCATTGGCCGCCGTCACCGCCGCCGGCTTTTCTTCCAGCGGAACCAGCGACAGCATCAGCGCCTTCGTCTCTTCCCAGCGGATGGACTGAAGCCGCGCCTTGACCGGAATGATGTCGTTCTCAGCGCTGACGACGACCATGCCGCCCTCATTGTCAGGCATGTTCTCCAGTTCCTGCCGCTGCAGCAGTGCTTCCAGCCCGCCGACCTCTTCCAGCTCGGCCAAAGAAGTATAGCCCGTCAGCCGCAGGAAATCGGGATTGGCGTGGATCAGCCTGTCACCGGCATGCACCAGAAGCGCCACCGGCATCTGATCCAGCGTCTCGGCCGTCAGCGCACTGGCAGCGCGCACTGGCGGGCTCACCATGGAAGCGGCAACGTCGGCAACCGGCTGCTCGTCGGTGGTGGCCACCTGTTTGTCTTCAGAAGCGGTGTCTGCGGTGGGCGTTCGAACGAGCGCAGGCTGTTCACCGCGAACATAATCGGCGAAGAGATCGTCTTCTTCTGCCGGTTCCGTTGTCTCTGCGTCGTCGCCCATTTCGGAGGAGGCGCTTTCGGTGGTCTCCGCAGCGATGTCTTGCTGGATATGCTGAACGACTGGCTCGGCCGAAAT
This sequence comes from Pseudomonadota bacterium, assembly GCA_023444445.1. Lineage (GTDB taxonomy): Bacteria > Pseudomonadota > Alphaproteobacteria > Rhizobiales > Rhizobiaceae > Agrobacterium. The sequence continues at coordinate 10,843 of JAEXMK010000140.1, forward strand.
CTCTTCAGCATCCGCCTCGCGGTTTTCCTCCGATGCCGTTTCCGATGGCGCGAGCGCACGGCCGATTTCGCGGAAGGCGGCCTGCTCGCCTGCGGTCAACCCCTCGCGGGAGCGCGAGCGGCGCTCCTCCAGATGGACGACCTTGTCGAAATTGGAGGTCTCGGGCGCGGCCACTGGCGATTCGAGTTCCGGCGAGATCTCGTCATTGAGCTGTTCTTCCGCAGACAGCTCGTCTGTGACATCGACGACTGCAACCGGTTCATCAGCCAGCAACGAGTGAGGTTCGTCGTCCGTCTCCTCGTCTTCATCGATAAAGGCCAGCAATTCATGGCTTTCATCTTCGACTGTCGGCTGCGGCAAAATCTCTGCCGGATCAGCCTCTTTGCCATGCAGGAAGGTCAGTCCCGTGGCATGCGGGTCTTCGGTGGCATCGGCGAGACGAACGATGCCGAAACCACGGAAACCGTCGAATTCGCGTGCACGCGTGTAAGTTGGCAGGGCCGCCAGATCGATCGGCACCATCATCGAGGTGCCTTCCACCGGCCAGTATATCGTCTTGCCCGACCAGGTGTCGCGCCGGCCGAGAAGCTCGCGGATCTTGCCGTCAGGATCGAGATTGAAGAGGGCTGCGACATCGGCAAAGCCCATGCCTTCCACGGCGGCCGCCTTGGCGCCCACGGCTTCTGCAAATTCGTGCGAAATCGAGCTGAAACGCCCTTCGGCATCGATTTTCCAGACGAAGCGGGAGGCGCGTGCACCGGCATTGAAGACGAAGGGCCGCGCCTCTTCGGCCACGTCCACGTTTGCCGGGGTCGCCTTTTCCTCTTCTGCTGCCGAATCCGCTTCTGCCGCCGGGGTCTCCGCAATTTCTTCGTCGGTAACCGCGCTTTCGGTAGCAGGAGCCACTTCGGCATCGCTTTCCGCGACTGTCAGCTCGATCGAGGGGGCCGCGACTTCATCGGCGTCGAGCTCGAAGAGATCCGCAATGTCGTCGGTCATCGCCATATCAGCGGCGGCATCCGCATCCCGCACGGGAAGCTCTGCCGCTACGTCCGCAAGGCTCTCCGGCATGGGCGGAACATTGTCCTCACCCGGTTCGGCTGCCACGTCCTCTTCGGAATCAGATGGCAGTTCCAGCACCTCTTCGACGTCCTCGATACCGGCAACGGCATCGAGCACGGAATCGAAAGAGGCGGTCGCCGTGACAACAGGCGCCGTCTCCGCAACCGGCAGGACTGGCTCGGCGGCGGCCGGGATTTCCTGCGGCCTGTCTTCGGCAAACCCCTTGTCTTCAGTAAACCCCTTGTTCTCGGTATAACCGTTGACGGGGTCGAGCGTCCCGAGCGCGGTTTCGACAACGAACATCAGGTTCAGTTCGGGCGATGTCGTGATCTGACCTGTGGCGGCGGGCAGATAACCCTTGCCTGTTGGCACCGGGCGTTTGACGAGATGACCGGACTGACCGGCGGCCATTTCGACGAGCGTACGAGCGGTGTGCGGCGTGATGCCGAGCGACGAAAAGCCTGACGAGGCGACAATGATCTCATTGTCGCCATTCAGAACCGCCATATGAATATCCGGATCGTCAAACCCTTCGATCATGCGCCGGGCGCATTCTGCCACATCGGGCGCGGCCTGATCGGTGAGAGCGGAAAACAGGATGGCAGGATGGCCGGGTTCCGCCTCGATGATGTCCGCGCGCGCGGTGACGGCAAGGCTGCGGAAACCCGAAGTGATGCGAATGGTAAACGGCAGGCCGTCACCGGCTTTCGAAAGCCGGGCCGCCGTGGCCGCAAATTGCCGGAAGGTCACATCCTGGCGTTTGGGGCCTTGCTCCAGAAAATCGTAAACCATCGGCGTGCCGAACAGCGCCGCGCCACGCCCATTGGCCCAGAGAACATTTTGAAGGTCGAGCGAAAACAGCGCCATGGCCTCACCGCGCCCGAAACCTTCACGCACCCGTTCATGCACTGCTATATCGATAAAGGGATACTGGACGGCGGGCATGTCGAAACCTATTCTGGCACTACCGGACCTGGCGGGCTTTTGGCTTCCTCATGAAACGCAAAACGTAAACTCGCCAAGGCATCACGTTAACAGAATTTTAAATAACTTCCCAGCGTCGTTGGGTCCACCGCTGACGTCATGAATCGCCAAATAGAGTTAACATCAACAGTCTCCCGGCTGGGGGCTCGGCGACGTGGCCCATTTGAAAAGCGCTTGCCTTTCGCAGCCTTTTTTCGCAAAATTCGAAGAGGCACTTGCAAATGGGGGAAACACCTTTTATGTCACCCCCCGTGACGCCGCTTCGGCGTTTCATGTGCGGTTGTAGCTCAGTTGGTTAGAGCGCAGGTTTGTGGCACCTGAGGTCGGTGGTTCG